>NZ_JCAXEC010000015.1:0-90739 GCF_059758715.1 Sphingobacterium sp. GQ94 | reverse complement strand
CTCTGAACGATGTTTTTGACTTTCAGTCCATCTTGTAGGGTGCTTGAACAGCAAGTGTCGTGATCTTGCCAAAAGCGGATCATACCGAAAGTTTGGGGGGCAATAATTTTTAAGCATACAATTTCATCACTCTGTACAGGAAGAATGTCGTATCCCTTACTAATTCGACCATTTTCCAAATAATTACGGGCTTTGGCGTCGTCAACTCCTTCTGGAGATATTGAAAGAGTATATTGGGAGAACTGAAGATTGAACATTTTTCTAATCATTTGCGATAAGATCGTGTAAACACCAATTTCAAAATTATTTTCACCTATATAATTTGCTTTAATTTTTCTAATTAGCTTTGCAATTCAAATAAGGGTTGACACATGGAATGAATAATACTATTTCACCTCACTTTCAAAAGTATCGTTAAGGATCAAAAATTAATCACGATTTTCAGTACCACTCAAAAAATAATTTATGCTTATTTCATACAAAATAGTTTCTTATAATTGTTTTTCACAATCTGTAATTCTTTTTCATACTTTTGATTAATAGAAATTCAGTAAACTATATGGAAAATAAGTCTTTTTCACGCCTTGTAAGTGTTTTTCATGAACGGACTGCGCCAGAAGAGGGTTATCTGGTAGGATATTCTGCCATGCTAAATACGTATGATCTACAGGTTCCTACACCTAATGTGCTATCTATCTAGTCATAAGCACAAGCGATACAAAACTTCACAATGGCAGGTGTTCACACCGCGGCATAAACCGGAAGACTCATTGATCGGTCATCTTACTTTTGCACTTAAATACGAAGGCATAGAGTTGTGCCTACTAAAAAAACTGTTTGAAAGACTCGATGCAGATACTTTGGCTAGATCTATTGCAGAAGAGCCTACCGGCCAATACCGTAGGAAGATATGGTTCTTGTATGAATGGCTTATGGAAACTCCTTTAAACCTACCGGACCTAAGTTCAGGCAATTATGCCGACCTTCTAGATACCACTATCCAGTATGGATGCATCGAAGTTGTTGACAATTCTAAAGACACCGCATACGGAATAACCTGCCGGGAACGAAGGATTTCTGTCCCATGGTAAGAAGGATTCGGCTATTAGATGAATACATAGGTCGCGGCCTATCAAAGCAGATAAAAGACATCATTGACAAGATACACCCGGATGTAATGGTTAGAACGGCAGCTTTCCTCCTCCTGAAAGATTCGAAAGCTTCTTATGCCATAGAAGGTGAAAAACCACCTCAAAACAGGGCCCAGCGTTGGGGAAGAGCAATCGGACAGGCAGGGCAAAGGTCTGTTACAAACGACGAATTGATCCGTCTACAACAGATAGTCATAGATAATCCGAGGTTTACCAAAATGGGATTTCGTATGCAGGAAGGTTTTATCGGCGAACACGACAGGCGGTACGGTACGCCCATACCTGATCATATCTCAGCAAGGGGGAAAGATGTGGAACAGCTAATAAATGGACTTATCGAGACAGGCAATAAATTAGAAGCGGAATCAGGCTTATATCATGGCAAAGGTCAAATTTAGGCAAAGCCGAAACGTTATATGCATCAGAAAATACCTGGGAAAGAAGAAAAATTCTTTTTGAATTCATTAATCAAGGACTTTAACGTCCAAAACAACCGAATCTGAATTGACAAATTTTTTTGCGGTTTGAACAATGAGCATCTTCTTTAACTCATTCTTTTTAATTATTTCATAACCGTCTGCCCCAACCAAATTATCAAACATTAATTTTTCCGGAGAAAACTCGATCTGCTGAATAATTAGTGAATCCTTTAACCAAGCGATTCCCCAATTTCCGTATTTCATGTTAAATAATTGGTTATCAGGATCTTTTATGGATTTAATCGTATTTATCTCGTGACTTAGTAAAACGACATTATCAAAATTTAAGTCAATAACATTAAGATCTAATGTATCACCTGCTTTGATGGAATTAATCTTCTCTGTTATCTCAAGAAGATTATTGGACGTATATTCATTTTCATAGTGCCGTTGATTGCAAGAGAAAAGAATACCCAATAAAAGAACCAATATTAAACTAAATTTTTTATTCATTTTAATAATATTATTTGTCGGAAGAATTTCTAGAACCTTCTATTTAATACGTTGAAGATACGCAATTTGAATGATCTGTTTTCACCGTTTTAGTGCTGGGAACGATATTTTTCTAGAATACCTAGGGAGTAGAACCCCAATAAAGCAAAGGGCACCGAAAGAAATATTAGTCATGCTTTAGTGTTAGATTCTGCCTTTTTAATTTATTAATTGTTGGAAGGGATCTTCAAGATCTGATGGGACATTAAAAATTATTCACCTGTTTTAAACATTTTTGACCTTCGTCTTTCACTAGGCTGAAGCCAGGGAGTTCATAAACGATTAGTTATTTTTATAAAATGAGCTTAGAAGCCCATTTGAACTTTTGGGTAAGTCCTCATTATTGCTATTAGAATGGAAATAAAACATCACTACGAAAATCTTATTATCGGGTTTGGAAAAGGAGGAAAAACATTAGCCGCATGGTTGGCCAAGACTGGAGAAGAAGTCGCTGTTGTTGAAAAATCTGCTACAATGTACGGAGGGTCTTGCATCAATATTGCCTGTATTCCCACGAAATCTTTAATAAAGAACGCCCAGGAGAATGTACCTTATCAAAAAGCATTTAAGATCAAGAGCGAACTAACGGCATTCCTTAGAGACCTAAATTATGATAACTTAGAGAAATTACCTTTAGCAACGGTTATCACCGGAGAGGCTTCTTTTCTATCTCCGCATGAAGTTCAAATTAAACTAAAATCAACTGGTGAAGAAATCCTCATCCATGCAAATAGAATCTTTATCAACACAGGTTCACAACCTTTCTTGCCGCCAATTGAGGGGTTAAGCGCTTCCCGGCGGGTTTTTACCAGCACTAGTTTGTTAGAGCAATCTGTATTGATTGATGACCTTGTGATTATAGGAGCTGGATTTATTGGGTTGGAATTTGCGGATATGTATGCCAAATTTGGAGCAAAAGTTACTGTTCTGGAAAGCGGAGAATCTTTCTTACCAAAGGAGGATAACGATGTATCGCAGGAGATCTATAAAATGTTAACGACGAAAGGCATTACCATATTAACCGGGGTTTCCGTTAAAAAAATACAAGACAATAACGAACAGGTCAAGCTTGATTACGAGGATATGGATGGAGGCAAGCAATCTTTGAGCACATCCGCGATCTTGATGGCAACCGGGAGAATGCCAAGTACTGAGGGATTAAATTTGGAAGCTGCAGGTATTAAAACAGGAAAAAGAGGGTTTATTGAAGTGGATGAATTTCTAAAAACGAGCGCTCCCTTTATTTGGGCGCTTGGTGACAGTAATGGCGGGCCACAATTCACGTATATCTCTCTAGATGATTTTAGAATTATTCGCGATCAGTTGTCGGGCGGAAACTATGTTTCCATATCACAGAGAAAGAAAATTGCAAGTTCCGTTTTTATAACGCCACAATTTGCACATATTGGATTGCGAGAAAAACAGGTGAATGAAAAAGATCACACGTATAAGGTCGTAAAATTGCCTGTCACAAGCATCCCACGGGCAAGAATTGATGGCAATACGAATGGGTTCTTAAAAACAATTGTTGATACAAAAACAAACAAGATATTGGGGTGTACACTGATTTGTGTTGATGCACATGAGATGATTAATACCATTCAACTTGCGATGAATGCGGACTTGGATTACCAGACCATTAGAGATATGATCTTTACCCATCCCTCCATGAACGAGGCTTTTAATGATCTGTATGCTTTGGTATAGCTGTGCTGAATTGTTACCAAAAGAATTCTACTTAAGGCTTGAATAGCTACTTTGACATTGACCCCAAAGATTTTAAGCTACTCCGAGGGTTTTGGTTCCTATTTTTCTGTCTAGGGTATTGCTATAAGCCTGTCATTCTTTTACTCATCAATAGATCATAAATACATACCCAAGGAATAGTAAAGAATCAAACATTTTACTAAACCTTGGATAAGTAGTGTAATTAAAGGGAGAGTCCGATTATTTCTCCATCCTGAGGGATAATCAATTTATCGGATGTGATTTTCAAATCGGCCGCTTTCTGGGCTAAAGATTTTCTGGTGGTTCGGCAGTGATCCAATGCGTCCATATGTACTGCTATGACTTTTGCCATACCGCTTTCGCCTATTAAAGCCATGGTCTGTTCTTCCTCCATTAGGATTGGGCTATCTTCGTACCCTTTGATAACCGCTCCGCCAGAATTGACCACTATATAGTCTGGTTTAAACTTTTGGATGTTCTTTTTAATATCATCCGTCCATATCGCATCTCCTACAATATAAACGGTGGGTTGGTTCTTTGCCTTTAGGATAAATCCCGAGGTCTTACCCATCATCTCCAATACCTCGCCTGTACCGTGTTGGGATTCTAAGCGGTGGATATTTATGCCATTCCATAGCGTGCTATCCTGTAAAGCCGTTGCTTGATTAAAACCTTCCTTCTCGAAGAAAGCTTTATCTGCAGGCTGGTGTATTAATGCAATGGATTTATCGAGGATTTTGCTGGCTGCCGGGTCAAAATGGTCGGCATGTACATGGGTTACTAAAACCAAATCAACTTCTTCAATGATTTCATTTATGGGTAGTTTCAAACCAACTGTAGGGTTTGTTTGAATTCCTGCCCAGGACTCAATAGCTCCTTTTGGAGAAAGCATTGGGTCGAGCAGAATCTTATTTCCTGCATACTGTAGGATTAATGTTGCATTTCGGACCAACTGAAGGGTTGGTTCTGTGCCTGATTTCGTTTGTGCAAAGGATAAGGTGAGTGAGACCATTATCGCAAATGCTAAAAGTACGTTTTTCATATGTTTTTTATTTAATTCTACTATATCATTCACTCCTGCATTATATTTTTTGGAGTGAGGTATTCTAATGCAAAGGTCGGTATATCGGATAGCCCTTGAGCTATCAAAGACGTGTTAATTACTACCATTTTGATAACCGTAGATCTTTTGGTGGATTAATAAGAATAGATTTTTAGCGCATATTTTCACTAACTTTGCCTAGTAGAATGTAAAATATGAAAACGATTAAATTTCATAAGACGGAATGTGGCGTTGACTTCCTGTTAAATGTGTTAACGGAAAAAGATATTGATTACACAGATACAGATACGTTTGATACGGACTATTTCGAGATTTTATTTTTTAAGCAGGTTAAGGGTCTATTGATTCTGAATCAACAAGAAATTGAGTTGAAAGCAGGCTCTATAATCTTTATTTCACCTTATCAAAAACGAAACTGGAAATTGGATGCTAAGAATCTTCAGGTTACGACGCTGATTTTTCAAGAAGCTTTTTTAAATGACTTTTTTGCGGACAAACTATTCACTTACCGCTTACTGTACTTTTACCAATTAACGCGCCCTCTGGAATTGACGGTCAATGAGCAGGAGATGTTAAAATACTGTGGTCTGCTAACGGAAATCAAAATGGAACTATTGGCAACTGAAACGGATAGTGTCCATATTATTAGGTCTTTGTTATATTACCTGCTACAGACGCTAAACCGCCGATACGCAAATCAACATAAGCTGTCTTTGAACAAATCAGGGAATAATTTTGCCTTCCTTTTCAAAAATTTAATGGAGATCCATATCAAGGAGAAGCAGCGGATAGCCGATTATGCTGAAATGCTAGGCATTAGCAGAATTTCCTTGAACAAAGCGGTTAAAAACCAATTTGGAACGACCGCCACTCAATTGCTTAAACAGCGTATTCTCTTTGAAATACAAAACTTACTTCTTCATTCAAACAAAACGATTAATGAGATTGCCTACGAGCTTAATTTTTCAGAACCCAATCATCTGATGAGGTTCTTTAAGACTCTTACCGGTCAAACCCCGAGTGAGTTCATCGGCAGCATGACAGCTATTTCTAGAAAGACCCAAATCAGTCCTGCATAGGGCCTGTTCTAGGTTATTGTTGGCTGTTTAATATAAAGCATCTCTTCGGAGATGATATCAACATACCTCCGATCGTAAACCTGTTACCTGTGTCCGATTCTGTATCGCTTTATTAAAGAATTATTATGATTCTGTTATCATTTGGCTTTGCTAATTTATTCTTCGGGATCTAGCTTAGCTTTGACTTTGATTAGTTCAATCAAAGTAGTTATGAACAGAATAAAAGTTGCTTTTTTTGCAGAGATGTTAATTGAAGATTTCGATGGCGCTTCCCGGACAATGTTTCAGCTCATCAAAAGAATTGACAAGGAACAGTTCGAATTTCTGTTTATTTGTGGAGTGGGTCCTGATGAAATACAAGGCTTTAAATGCATAAAAGTTCCTGTTATTAATCTGCCTATAAACGCTGGCTATACCATGGCCTTGCCTGGGATGATCAAAAAGAATATAAAGAAAAGTCTTAAATCATTTAAACCAGAGGTTATCCATATTGCAAGCCCATCCCTTCTGGGGAACTTTGCTGTAAAATATGGACGAAAGCATCATCTTCCGGTGATCACCATTTATCATACCCATTTCATTTCTTATATTGATTATTACCTGAGGCATACCCCGTTTTTAATCGACAGTGTTAAACAAATCATCGCGGAGAACCAAAAGGAATTTTACAATAAATGTGATCTGGTCTATGTGCCGGCAACAAGTATAAAAACGGAGTTGGAAGGTATCGGGATTACCTCTTCTAAAATGAAAATATGGAAGCGAGGAGTCGATGATGAACTGTTTTCTCCAAAGCATGCTGATCCGAAGAGAATGAGAAGGCTGGTTGGAAATGAAAATCCAACAATCCTATTTGCTAGTAGGTTGGTTTGGGAAAAGAACCTGAAGACTTTGTTCCGGATTTATGATAAAATTCAACATGCTGGATTAAAAATAAACCTTCTGATTGTAGGGGATGGAGGAGCAAAAGTAAACTGTTTGCAGAACATGCCGAACGCGATTTTTACAGGTAAAGTGAATCATCAGGAACTTGCGGTGTTGTATGCGAGTGCCGATGTGTTCTTGTTCCCCTCGGTATCGGAAACATACGGGAACGTGGTATTGGAGGCAATGGCCTCAGGATTACCTTGCGTGGTAGCAAATGGAGGGGGATCAAAAGATTTCATTGAACAAGGTGTCAACGGATTTAAATGCGACCCTTACAATGAGGACGATTATATAGAGAAGATGCTGGTTGTCTTGCACGATGCTAAACTCAGAAACCAATTTATTATTGAGGGTTTAAAGAATGCTCATCAATTGAACTGGAATGAACTCGCCTATACCTATTTCCAGGAACTGGAATCTATGTCTGGTTCTGCCTTACAGATCAGCTAGCATGAGATGAGCATGAAGAAGTGGATTATTCTAGCTGTTACCGTTTGCTTGGCCATTTCCCTGATTGCCTTTATACAGGCGACGGATATCGATAAAGTTATCGATTCAATTCACAGGGTCGGATACCACTTTGTTTGGCTTTTATTGGTGACTGGAGCTGCTTATTATTTTGCAACCATTAGTTGGAGATACTGTTTGGGCGATCAATCCCGGTCTGTTTCCACCATTCGACTATTTCTGATCCGTCATGTTGGGGAAACAGTTAGTCTTTTTAATCCTGCAAGTGTAGTTGGAGGCGACTCTGTGAAAGCTATCTTGCTAGGAAATTACGGTATAGAAAAGAAAAAGGTCATCGCCTCCGTAATTCTTTCAAGGTTGATTCTCGTGGTCAGTCAATTATCCCTTTTCATGATGACCGTTTTGGCTATTCTTGTCCAGAATCCAGGTTTTGGACACACCAGCGTACAGGAAAAAGTGGCGGGTTGGTATCCATTTATCCTCATTAAATCTTGGTCCATACGGTCGAAAATTGAGCGCTTTGGTGAAGTGATTCAGCCCTTTTTTAAACAAAAAAGGAAAATGCTAGGTTGGTCTCTTCTATTTGGGATTTTGCACTGGATTTCAGGTGCGTTAGAGTTTTATTTTATCTTGAAATTCCTAGGCATGGAAGTGAGCATTCTGCAAGCCTTGTTGATAGACTTGGGCGTTGTTTTTTTTAAAGCTGCCGGAGCGTTTATTCCTGGACAAATTGGTGTTGAAGAGTACGGCAATAAAATCATGCTGGCAGCGGTAGGGATTCCCAATGCTGAAATCTGGATCTCAGCTTCAATTTTGAGAAGGGCACGGCAGCTGATTTGGGTAGCCTTTGGTATCGTTGCCTATTTGCTGCTATATAAGAAGCGTAACTTATTTCAAAAAGAATAGATTGTGGAGATATTGTTCGTAAGTCATAAATTTCCTCCTTTCACCGGAGGGATGGAAAAGCAAAGTTTTGAGTTGATTCATGGAATGAAAAATAAAACAAGGGTTCATGCTATTGTCTATGAACCGGGTGAGAGACGGACTCATTTCTTTTGGATGCTCAATAAACGGATACTGCAGACCCTTGAAGAGCATCCGAGTATCACCATCATTCATTTTAATGACGGCCTTATTGCGGCCTTTAGTTTATTTCATTCGAACTATAAACATTTAAAGCGTACCGTTACATTCCACGGGCTGGATGTCGTGTTTCCTGCCTTCCTTTATCAACGCTTTATTTTTCCCAGGTTTAATGCTTTTGATCTGATCATTACGGTGAGCAGGGCTACGGCAGATGCCTGCGAAATTCGTGGGATAGAAAAACAAAAGATTGTTGTGGTAAATAATGGTGTAGATGATGGTCCGGTCAAGAAAATGGCAAGAGAAGATGTGGACCATTTGCTCGCACAGAAATACAATGTAAAAAGTAAAACCAAAAGAATATTGGTGACCATTGGAAGGCCAGTAAAAAGAAAGGGTTTCTCTTGGTTTATTGAGCAGGTGATGCCGATGTTGAATTCAAACTTTATTTTGTTAATGATCGGACCGGTTTCCAAAAAGAAAAAGCTTTCTTGGCTTCGTGTAATTCCCAAATCTTTTAGCAGAAAGATAGAACTTTTCTTAGGTGCTCCGAGCGATGAGTATGCCATTGAGAAATTGACAGCAGAGGGAAATAGCGATAGGATAAAGCGCCTAGGAAAGTTGCCTTTAGAAGATATTCAGGCAATATTGGGTGTTGCGGATGCGTTTGTTATGCCTAATATTGAAGTAAAAGGAGACATGGAAGGATTTGGTTTGGTTTGTCTTGAGGCAAGTCTGTGCGGCACAAAGGTCTTTGCTTCCGCGAGCGGGGGCATCACAGATGCGATTATCCATAACAAGAACGGAATATTGCTGCCTCCCGAAGATGCGCAGAGGTGGGCAAAATCCTTGAACAAAATTATTGAAGAACCTGATTCGATCCAATTGAATCCTTCTGAAATCTCTGTATTTACACGGAATCATTTTAGTTGGAAGAAAATGTGTGCCGAATACTTAGACCATTTCTCTAAGTTATAACTGATATTCGGTACTCAAAATTGGTTGCCTTGCAATTTAATACAAGGCTAATGCCTGTCTAACATTCTATTCATATTAGAATAATAGCTTTGAAAAGCTTTAATCAGTATCGATGAATAAAGGTGAAATAGAGGTAGTGGTGATATCGGATGTGCATCTGGGGACATATGGATGCCGGGCGAAAGAATTACTTCATTATCTAAAAAGCATAAAACCTAAAATTCTTATCCTAAACGGTGACATTATCGACATCTGGCGGTTCAGTAAATCCTATTGGCCTGAATCACATATGAAAGTGGTGCGTCGAATTATGAAGCTTCTTTCTGAAGGAACCCAGGTTTATTATCTTACCGGGAATCACGATGAGATGTTAAGGAAGTTTGGTGATCAGCATATTGGGAACTTTCAACTATCTGATAAACTGGTTCTGGAGCTTGATGGGATTAAAACATGGTTTTTCCATGGGGATGTATTCGATGTAACTATGCAGCATTCAAAATGGCTGGCTAAGCTTGGAGCGGTTGGTTATGATACCTTGATCTTATTGAATAGCTTTGTTAACTGGTGGCTGAAAGTGTTAAAACGGGAGAAAATGAGTTTTTCTAAAAGGGTTAAAGAAAAATTCAAAAATGCCGTTAAATTTATTAATGATTTTGAGCTGACTGCTGCCGAGTTAGCCATTGATAAGGGATATGGTTATGTGGTCTGCGGACACATTCATCAGGCAGAAATCCGGCCGATATCTACAGATAAAGGAAAAGTGCTATATTTAAATTCTGGCGACTGGGTTGAAAACCTTACCGCATTGGAGTATCAGAACGGAAATTGGAGTTTATATAAATATAAAGCCGAAGATTATCTGAAATATGCTACAGAGCATGATGCATTCGATTCTCAGAACCTCGATTCTATGTTAGATATCAACGCAATGCTCGCAAGATTCAGAAGCTAAAAATTATCCTATCGAGTTTTTTGGGATTTATTCTCAAGGAGGTCTAAGCAAGCTTGATTTTTTGGTGCGAAGAAAAATCTGAAAAACAAACTTTTATTTGACTAGATTGTTCGTATCCAAGAAAGAGTACCACCCCCTGACTACAGGTAAAAACTTTTAAAGACGATCAAAATGAACACCTATAAACCCCCAGGATACAATTCTCTATCTCCCTATCTCATCTTAGATGATGCACAAAAATTTATTGACTTAATGAAAGCAATCTTTCAGGCAAAAGAATTGAGGCGATACGACCAGGAGAATGGAAAAATTATCCATTGCGAAATCCAGATTGATGATACCATAATTATGGTTAGCAACGCCAACGACCGATATTCAGCCAACCAAACAATGTTGCACCTGTATGTACCAGATGTTTTTGAGACCTTTAATAAAGCCATCGAAAATGGCTGTGAGGCCATCGAGGAACCCATCAATAAATACGGCGATCCGGACACAAGAGGTTCATTTTATGATTTCGGGGGAAATCATTGGTCGGTAAGCACACAGACAAACGGATAAAATTATATTTAGAGACTGTCCAGATCCCTGTTAAAACCAATATACAGCTGATAAAAGCTAAAGTATGCTGTTTTGGAAGGAGATGGAGCCCTATGAAATATTGACCTAACTTTTTCCTAGCGCATTAAGCATTAAACATAATATTTTTTCCTTAAAACCACTATATGATATACATGAAACTTTGAGTATATTTTTATATTTTATATGATATACATGAAATTTTATTTATATTTGATGATTATGCACGATATACATGAAACATTAGTGATATGAAACTAATAGAGCGCCCAATATATACAAAACGAATTATTCCTTTTGTTGATAAACAGGTTATTAAGGTGCTTACTGGTCAAAGACGGGTCGGGAAAAGCTATGTAATGATGCAATTAATGGACTATATTAGGAATACGGTTTCTCAGGCAAACATTGTATATATTAATATGGAGATGGAAGACTTCATTCAGATTACAAGTAATCTTGAATTAAATGAGTATTTAAAGGATAAATGGATTGATGGTGTACCTAATTATCTTTTCATAGATGAGGTCCAAGAAATTGTGTCTTTTGAACGTACTTTACGCAGTTTGTTAGCAAAGAATACTTGCGATATTTATTGTACAGGCAGTAATGCTAATATGTTATCTGGTGAATTAGCGACACATCTTTCAGGTCGGTATGTTGCTTTCCATATTCATAGCTTGAATTATCAAGAATTTCTTCAATTTCATAGGGTTGATAATTCATTCGAAAGTTTATTAAAGTTTATAAAATATGGAGGTATGCCGTTTTTGACAAACATAGGCTTGGAAGACGACATTCCTTTTGAGTATTTACGTAATGTGTATTCAACTATCCTTTTGAAGGACGTTGTGGCTCGCCAGAATATACGGAATATCTCTTTTTTGGAGAATCTAGTTGCCTATCTGGCGGATAATATGGGAACACTTTTTTCGGCCAGCAATATTAGCAAGTATTTAAAATCACAGAGAGTAGATATCTCACCCCAATTAACCATTAATTATCTCAGAGCATTAGCAGATGCTTATTTTGTTCATAAAGTGGTTCGTTCGGAAATAGGGGGCTTGAAAATATTTGAAGTTGGGGAGAAATATTATTTTGAAGATATAGGTTTACGGAATTCTATTGTTGGTTTCAATCAACGTGCCGATCTTCATAAGCTATTGGAAAATGTGGTGTATCTTCACCTTCTTCATCAGGGATATACGGTATATGTTGGAAAATTAAGTAAGAAGGAAATTGATTTTGTGGGTGAAAAAAATGGGACGAAAATCTATGTACAGGTTTGCTTGACACTTATTCAAGAAGAGACAATAGAACGTGAATTTGGAAATCTGAGAGCGGTTGAGGACAACTATCCCAAATATGTAGTTACTTTCAATGATGCTATTCTGGGGGAGAACCTTGGGGGAATATTCCAGAAAAACATCATTGATTTTTTAATGATGGATGTCTGATGTGTATATGCATTGAGAACTCTTTAGTAGTACGTGGACTCTGACTGAGGAATAAATTTGTTATGCTCGTGGTTTAAATGACAAAATCTAATTCAATCTTTGCGGGTAAATACCGGCTCGCTGTTGGTTACTGCGTTAACGTCCGAATATGCACAAAAATATGTCCATTTTCGAACACCCAGCGACGATTCTTTTCACTATATTTTTGATTACAAGCGCAGTATGAATATGGCAGGGCAATTGTCATTTAGTTTGAAGGGGATTTTATGAAAATAGTTGAAGACTATTTGCCGTCCTGAAATTTGAAGCTGCTTTATGATTGATAATTATTTTAACTTCCGAACGAACAATCTGGCTAAAAACCAAGGTTTAAAAAAATACGCGAGAAAATATCTTCGTATACATGCTTTAGGATTGATGTTTTTATTTTCTGGAAGCCATGCCCAAGCTCAACTTGTCAAGCATCAAAACATAGATAGTGTAAGAATTATAACAAGTGATGTTAAAAATTATCTGCTTGCTTATGATAAAGCTTTAGAAAATCCAGAGAAAGCAGATTCACTATATCAAGTGCTATATTTCCAGAAAGGCTCAATAGGGCTGAAAGACTACTTTTCAAAGCGAATAAAGACGGTTGATTCATTTGTTAAAAATCAACAACAAAAGAAGGAATTCTACAAGGCCATCTCTGGGCGCTTAAAGGAGGTGGATGACCATATTCCTGTTGTAATAGAGGGGCTTAAGTCACTAAAAAAAATATTTCCAGAAGCTGCATTTACGGACGTTTATCTACTCATCGGCAGATGGAATTCAGCGGGTACTGTTTCTGAAAATGGATTGCTCCTAAGTCTGGACATGATGAGTAAAACAGATGATGTGCCACTGCATGAACTGAACGAATGGGAATCAAATGTTTATAAATCGAATTCCTATCTACCCTATATCGTCGTTCATGAGCTTGTGCATACCATTCAACGGAAAAGCTCAGGGGCTAGAACGCTACTTCATATGGCAATCCGCGAAGGAATTGCCGATTATCTCACCGAACTCGCTACAGGTGTCAACCCTAGTGATCATATCTACAATTGGGCAAAACCGAAGGAGAAGGAATTATGGAAAGCATTCCAAATTGACATGAATGGAGAGACTCCTTCAGGTTGGTTGGCCGAAAAATCGAAAAATCCGAATTGGATACCTGATCTTGGTTATTTTATTGGCTACCAGATTGTCGAGGCTTATTATAAGAAAATGCCTAATAAAAAAGAAGCTATTCGTGAATTGTTGACGGCGGAGGATTACCTGATGCTTTTTGAAAGAAGTGCGTACGGATCGGATTGGTGAGATTTCGGTTTCTGCTTGTTAAATTAAGCCACAGCGCTTGTGTGATTAAGGGATGATTAGTATCTTCCTTAATTATTATAGATCTTCATAGGCATGAACCTAAGCCTTGTTGTTAAAAAAAAAGCAATATTAGGACTAATAATTGTCCTCAATCTCGTATTAAATCCAATTGCAAATGCCCAATCTGTCATTAAGATTGCCTGCATTGGCAACAGTATTACCTATGGATCTGGTGTTACTACTAGAGAAAAAAATGCGTATCCTGAACAGTTGCAAGCTCTGTTGGGGGAGCGGTACAAGGTTACCAATTTCGGTGTTAGTGGTGCAACTTTACTTAAAAAGGGGGACCATAGTTATTGGCAAACAGATGAATACAGAAAGGCTTTAGAGAGCAAACCTGACATTCTATTTATTAAATTAGGCACAAACGATAGCAAGCAGATAAACCGTTCTTCTTTGGGAGAATTTGAAAAAGATTACAAAGATTTTATTGCCTCTTTTCAAGCCTGGGGCGCCCGGCCAAGAGTTATCTTACTATTGCCCATTCCCTCGTTTCTAGAAGCTGAAGATGGTATAAATGATTCGATCATCAAACAGCAAATTATACCGCGGATTAGAAATGTTGGATATGACACTGGGTCTGAATTGATAGATCTTTATTCTCTTTTTGTAGATAAAAAAGAGCTGCTTCCAGATCAAATCCACCCCTCCTCTTTGGGAGCGTCTTTAATTGCCGAAAGATTATATGAAGCAGTAAAATTGAATGAGAAACACGCTTATAATTCTTTTGAGAAAATAAAGGAAGAGAAAAAGATAAGTTCATTTAATGGTTTTGAATGTGCTGATTTTACGTTCAATGGCAGAGATTGTAAAATTGTTAAACCTAAAAAGGCGGTAGTGGGATTGCCTTGGGTTTTAAGGGCGAGATTTTGGGGTCACGAACCTCAAACAGATATTGCATTATTAGAAAGAGGATTTCATATCGTGTATTGCGATGTTGTCGAACTTTATGGAAATGCAGAATCAGTCCGAATATGGACTAATTTTTATACCTATATGCAAAAATTGGGTTTCGCAAAAAAGGTTGTACTTGAGGGGATGAGCAGGGGCGGTGTATATATTTATAACTGGGCAGCAGAAAACCATGAAAAAGTGGCATGTGTTTATGCAGATGCACCTGTTTTAGATTTGAAAAGTTGGCCTGGGGGAAAAGGGAAGAGCGCGGGCAGTCAGGCCGATTGGGAAATACTCAAAAAAGATTATGGATTTACAAGTGAAGCAGCTGCTCTTGAATTAAAAAACAGTCCTTTGGATAAAATTGCAGCCATTGTAAAAGGACAATATCCGATGTTACACGTAGTAGGTGATGCAGACCAGGTTGTTCCTGTGGCAGAAAATACCTTAATTTTTGAAGAGAGGATAAAAGCCGCCGGAGGCGAAATTAATGTGATTCATAAACCAGGTATTGGCCATCACCCTCATAGTTTACCAAATCCTACACCAATAGTTGATTTTATCTTAAGGGCGACCGGACAGAAAGTCAACATGGCAAGAATACCAGCGCCCGGATCTGAGTACCGCTCTGGAGCCGGATGGAAAGAAGGGAAAGATTGGTGGGCACAATACGATGACATTAACCAACTATTACAACAAGAACAGGCTTTGGATATTCTCTTCCTTGGTAATTCCATTACCCAAGGGATTGCTGGGAAACGAGCATATTTAAGCTATAGACCAGGATTTGACGCCTTTGATGAAGCGTTTAAAAACTATGCATGGGAATGTGCCGGGATATCAGGAGACAGAACCCAAAATGTGCTTTGGCGGTTACAAAACGGAAGGTATGTACAGGCAAAACCGAAGTTATTAGTCTTAACTGTGGGTGTGAATAACTTTGCCCAGAATACTGCATACGAAATAACCCAAGCTATTGTAGAAACTCAGAAATGGATCGTGGAAAACATGCCAGAGACTAGACTTCTCTTGCTCGGACCACTTCCTGCCGGCGTAAAAAAAGGAGACCCTTACCGAGTGAAATACGAGAACCTGCAGATCCTCTTACAGAAACACATGTCCAAAGAAAGCAAAATGATCAGCAGTTCCCTCTCAAAAATATTTATCAATCCAGACGGTAATTTAAATCTGGATTATTGCTCATCAGATGGAATACATCTAAACCAAATGGGGTATCAAGCCTGGGCGAGCGCATTAAAACCCATTGTCGAGGAATTAATTAAGAAATAGTAGGAAGGTTTTAATCACCAGGTTTCTAACAACGAGTTAAGCTTGTCTGGAGTGAAGAAGGTGCTGGAATTGACCAATTGAATTTGAGTTTATCACTTTTCTCTCGCATGCTGGTGAAAAAATTTATACTTTTGTTATACTTTATAAATTAAAACTAAACACGATGAGAGCCTTATACTTAATCCCGATTTTAGCCTATTTATTATTTGCAAATGTATCTGTTTCGCAGGCTCAGATTCTGAGAAAACTGCAAAAGAAAATTGAAGATAAGGTAGAAGACAAGATGGGTGATATGCTAGAGGGGGCCGGCAAAAAACAGGGTGGATCCTCTGCTGGATCTTCTACTGCAGTGTATTCGTTTACCCCCGCAGAGCAGATTATATTTCAAGATGATATGTCGGGGGATGCTTTGGGATCCATGCCCGCCCACTGGAGAACGAATAGTACAGGGATAGTAAGTCAGGTGAACGGTGTTCCTGGGAAATGGTTAAAAATGTCCGATCAATCTTCGTATCAATTGGATACTTTATTGAACTTACCCGATACCTTTACCGTGGAGTTTGATTTGTTGACCCGGGCGGATCAGGCAGCGGATCTTCAGGATATGCATTTTGGCTTCAGCAAAAGCAACAAACCTAAAAGTTACATTTATGGCGTGAGTGCAGACAACACTGTGGTTTCCACGTTCCTACAGTTTTATTACAATACCATTCGTACCTCCAGTAATGACACCGATCTTGAGAATAGGTTGGATTTTGCCCTTGATAATTTGGGTAATTCCATTATTCCTGTCGCCATTGAAGTAAACGGGACGAACATGCGGGTTTTTGTAAACAAAAGAAACGTGTTGGACGCGGAAGTACTTACACTGGAGAGTCCGAAACATTTCTATTTCAGTAATGAAGATCCAAAAAATGGTGCACAGGTGTATTTAGGGAATTTCCGTATTGCAAAATAATAAGGATAATACGCTCTTCCCAGAATTTGTTTTCAGAACATAGTGTAGCTGCGCCTGAGCTTTTGGCACAGCTATTTTTATACCGTATGGCATATGATATTCACTAGCTTTCCAAATGGATCTTTTACAAAGAACCGTCTTACTCCCCATGGCTCTTGGGTGGGTCCATACAGGATTGGAAATTCTGATTTTTTGAATTTTTGCAGTACGCTCTCAAAATCATCTACTTCAATCGAAAGATCTGGTACCGGGGTACCGGACCCCCCTTCGCTGGCAAAGCTAATCTGCAGGCTCATTTGCTCTTGGTTTCCAAGCGTTTTTATAAAACCATGATCCATGAGCATTCTCAGCCCTAGAATTTCTTCATAGAAACGAATGGATAATTCCGGTTGGGGTGTTTGGATATTCGCTACAATACGTTTTACTGTCATAATTTTGTGTTCTGCTTAAAGATAGTAACCAGAAAATAATCGTTTGAGGTGTTACCTTTGATAAAAAGTAAAAATAATTGCCAATGCAAAATGATTTGGATATCTTGTATTTCACATATTACTATAAATCTACCCAAAAATTGATTAACAAGGACCTCAAGTTCTTTTTAAATTTTTAGTATGAAAAACCTCAGAAACATCTTTTTTGTCTTGTTAATTTCTTGTTCCAGCCTCAGTGGTCAGAGCCCGAAAGCATTTTTTGTGGATGTTCCCGTTTCTCATCAAAATGAGGTTTTTGATGAGCTTCTGTTGCTTCTTATGACAAGCCCGTATTTTGTTGAGTCTGTTGATAAGGATGCTGGATTGATCCGCTGCAAAGAGACCAGCGAAAATAAAAAGGTATTCTCGAACAAGAAAGGAACCATCCTGGAATACAATTTACTGCTAAGATCACATCGGGGAGGAGTCCGCATTCATCTGCAAGCGAATCAGAAGGTCAAGGAACTCACCGGAGAAATGAATAATATCAGTTACTATACGAATGATCTTGGGGTTTCCCAGGAACAAAAACACTATGATAAACTGATGGATTTATTAAAGGGAGCAATTCGTTAAACCATTGCAGCTGATAACGCATTCGTTGATTACAATCATAAACCTAATTATCAAATGAAATTTGGACAAGTAGCAGACCCTTCTAAGATTGACTTTACCATACCACAGACACCAAAAGTCTCGTTGGATTTACTCAATCAGTATAAAACCGATAGCCCGATGGAGGTGTTTGTCGGATGCGCAAAATGGAATAAAAAGGACTTAAAAGGCTTTTACCCTCGTGGAGTCAAAGACGAATTGAAATATTATTCCTCACAATTTAATTCGATCGAGCTCAATGCCACATTTTACAATTCACCCTCCAAAACACAAGTGCAGGATTGGAAACAGAGAACGCCAGATGGCTTTAAGTTCTTTCCGAAAATTCCTCAATCGATTAGTCACTATGGAAGACTTTTAAATTCGGATGAAAAGGTTCGGGATTTTGTTGATGCGACGGTATTGTTTGAGGAAAAACTAGGGATGGCGTTTCTGCAGCTTATAGACAATTTTAAACCGAAAGATTTTGATCGCCTGGAATCTTTTTTAAAGAATTTTCCAAAAGGTTATCCCTTAGCGCTGGAAGTCCGCAATCAAGAATGGTTTATTGACCCAGTTGCAGAACGACTTTATGAGTTGTTGGAGAAAACCGACACAACCAACGTACTTGTAGATACTGCAGGAAGACGTGATATGATGCATATGCGACTCACCAGTTCTACAGCATTTGTCCGTTTTGTGGGAGCGAATCACCCTTCGGATTATCTAAGGTTGGATGATTGGATCGAGACACTTATCGTCTGGAAAAAGGCAGGGCTGCGAAATCTTTACTTTTTTATTCATCAAAACGTTGAAGTTGAATCCCCTTTGCTTGCAGCTCATTTTATTGAGAAACTTAATAAAGCCATTGGCACCTCGCTAAAAATACCCAATAGTCCTGGGGATTCTAATCAAGGGAATTCCCCGTCTTTATTTTAAGTTCTTCTGTGGAAGAAACACGGTTCGAATAGCTGAACAAAAAAAGCAGTAGTAAACATTCGTTTACTACTGCTTGTCTGGTTTATTTATCTTCTATGGAGTTCCTTTCAGACTCTTTAGAAGGGAATAAATATATTTTTTCTTATTTACTTACGTAAGAAACTTCCTTTACTGCTTTTACAACTTTTGCAATGCTTGGTAGACTGGCCTCCACTAACGTTGGCGCATAACCCAAAGGTACATCTGCTGAAGTTACACGTACAATTGGTGCATCCAGGTAATCAAATGCATGTTTTTGAACATGGAAAGATACTTCTGATGAAATCGAAGCCAAAGGCCATGCTTCCTCTACGATTACTAAACGGTTTGTTTTCTTAACCGATTCGATAATTGCTGGAAAGTCAATTGGACGTACAGAGCGTAAGTCGATTAATTCAACGTTGATTCCTTCTTTGGTTAATTCTTCTACAGCAGGGATAACCACGCGTGAGAGCATTTTACCAAAAGAAACGATGGTTACGTCGGTTCCTTCTTTGATCGTGTTAGCTTTACCAATTGGCAAGTAGTATTCTTCTTCAGGAACCTGTCCTTTATCACCATACATAACCTCAGATTCCATAAAGATTACCGGATCTGGATCGATGATTGCTGATTTTAATAATCCTTTTGCGTCATAAGGTGTTGAAGGGACAACCACTTTTAACCCAGGTACGTTTGCATACCAGTTTTCAAAGTTTTGGGAGTGTTGTGCTCCTAATTGCCCTGCATTTCCAGTCGGACCTCTAAAAACAATAGGACAAGAAAACTGTCCGCCGCTCATCTGACGTAGTTTTGCTGCAGCATTTATTATCTGGTCAATTGCAACTAATGAGAAGTTGAATGTCATGAATTCAATGATTGGTTTAAGGCCATTCATTGCTGCTCCCACACCGATACCTGCAAATCCAAGTTCAGCAATTGGGGTGTCAATAATGCGCTTTGCTCCAAATTCCTCAAGCATGCCCTGACTTACTTTGTAAGCACCATTATATTCAGCGACTTCCTCGCCCATCAAAAATATTGTTTCGTCTTTGCGCATTTCTTCGTTCATTGCTTCCCGAAGCGCTTCTCGGTATTGTATTTCTCTCATCAGTATTACAGATAGTGAATTTTGAATAGATACGCAAAAATACTATATTTTCTTGAATTTTCGTAGCAGATTATACTATTTTAAGCGCAAAAGGTCTTGAGTTGAAAATATATATAGCCTAGTTATTGTCTGTGGCTGAGAATAAAGGATTCTAACCAGTTGTTTAATTCAGCTAATGCTTTTGGGATATTCCAATTGGCGGTATTTCTTGTTTCAACCAGATTGGATAGCGCCCTGATCTGGATGCTGGGGATGCCCATTTGATTGGTGACATAGAAAAAGGAGGCCCCTTCCATGCTTTCAAGTAAATTCTCACCGCGTTCTCGAATGATCTCCAAAATACTCTGCTGGTTACCATGTACCGTGTTTACCGTAATGGCATTGATGCTCGGTAATTGCTGAAATGTTTGTCCAAGATCGTGTACAGGAAGGATTTCTGAAAAAGTTGATTTTCCAAAGCCAAGCTGTTCTATGCTGAGGAATTCCTGATCATTCTGAGCACCTAACAGATAGATTGAATCGTTTTGGATTCGGTAGAGCTGTCCCAAAGAATGCGATTTGCAGAATGTACCTGCGATTCCTAAATTTAATATGAGATCATAGGTTTTACCTTTCAGATGTTGCCCCAAAGAAAAAGCCGTTGCGACCATTCCTACCCCTGTTAATAAATAATCTATATTATTCTGAATCAATAAGGGAATGCAGGGTTGTATTTCTTGCGGGGTTGCCGCAACAACGAGAATATTCATATCTAAAGCTCAAAACACTAAAATACGTTATTTTAGTTTATCTTTGTCATTATGATTTATATTACACGACGTGAGCGATTTAACGCTGCTCATAAGCTTTATCGTGAAGACTGGACGGCCCAAGAAAATGAAAGAGTATTCGGGAATTGTTCCAATCCGAACTGGCATGGACATAATTATGATCTATTTGTGACTGTTAAGGGTGAAATCAACCCGGCGACAGGCTTTCTTATAGATCTAAAGTTGATGAAAGAGATCATTGTTGAACATATTATCGATAAACTGGATCACCGAAATGTGAATTTAGATGTGGATTTTATGAAAGGTAAGATGGCCTCCACCGAGGTTATGGCCGTTGAGATCTTTAACATATTATCCCCATTTTTTCAACAAGAGAATGTTATTCTGCATGGAGTTCGTCTTCATGAAACCGAAAACAATTACGTCGAATATTTCGGCGAGTAAACAAAAACTACAGTTTAGATGAACGAATTTCAAGAATTTGAAGATACCGAGCGTAACGGCTACTCAAAAATTGATCAATATGACGAAAATAAAGTCATTCGAATTTCCAGTCATTATTCCGATATACTAGAAGCCCTTGGTGAGGATCCAAATCGTGAAGGTCTATTAAAAACCCCGGAACGTGTTGCCAAGGCCCTGCAATTTTTAACACATGGTTACAAGGTTGATCCGGCGGAGGTTTTAAGGGGAGCCATGTTTGAAGAAGAATATAGTCAGATGGTCGTTGTCAAGGATATCGAGGTGTATTCGATGTGTGAACATCATATGCTTCCTTTTTTTGGCAAAGCGCACGTTGCCTATATTCCAAATGGGCATATTGTCGGTTTAAGTAAAATTCCTCGGGTAGTGGATATTTTTGCCAGAAGACTTCAGGTTCAGGAGCGGTTAACCAATGAAATACGCGATTGTATACAAAGTACGTTAAACCCAGCTGGTGTGGCCGTAGTTATTGAGTGTAAACACATGTGTATGGCTATGAGGGGTGTTCAGAAACAGAACTCGGTAACCACTACTTCTGCCTTTACCGGAGCATTCCAAAATGATGTGACGCGTTCAGAATTTTTACGGTTAATTACAGCCTCTCTCGCTTAAGATTTAGGGAGGAAAAATATTTGGTATCAAAACCCGTCTTATTAGAGTGCCCCCAGAAAGTGTCTAACTTTTTGGGGGCATTGCATATTGGCGGGTTTTTTACTTTCCATGGGGATTCTTCTGGTTATTTAAAATTAATTCTATTTTAGTCCATTAAACCGTTGACAGAAAATGATGAGTGAGCTTGAACTTGCATTTGAAAAATATATCGAGGAAGATTTTGAGAATTATTGTGCCCTGGTTGGCGATGATCTTCAGATGCGCTTTATAACGGGGTATGGAATGGCTTTGGAGCAGGCACGCGCAAAATTTGATCAAATTTTGCAGATCAATAACCAGGATCAATATTTGGGTTATTTTAAAATTATAAACTCGGAGACCCAACAGGTACTCGGAGAATGCAAATTGGTCAATGATAAGGATGACCCCTCACACTTCGAACTAGGCTACCTAATCAAAAAGGAATACTGGAGACAGGGTTTAGGAAGCCGCGTTTGTGCTTCGATGCTTCACCTTGCGGATTCCATAGATCCTTCGAGATCGATTGTTGGCCTGATTGATCCTGCTAATCTAGGCTCCAAACGGATTCTTGAGAAAGCGGGATTCACGTCTGTTTTTTGCGGAGACTTGCACGGTGTTCCTACTGAAAAGTTTTGCTTACTCAAAGGGGGTTAAAGCTATTTTTTGGGATTTAGTAGCAAAGATTGGTCAATCTCGTTCGAGCGATTTTGTTACGAACTAAGTTGTTGTTTTACAGCTTGTTGATTAAAAACTCTTTGTGCTATTATTTTTGAATTCTTATCTTTGGGCAAATGTTTGAAAAATCTGATCAACTGAATTCGTATTTAGAGGACACTGCGGATGCTCAAAATCCCCTGTTAGCCAAGGTCAATAGAGAGACTTATCTGAAGGAGACAATGCCGCATATGCTCTCGGGTCATTATCAGGGAAGGGTGCTTTCAATGCTTAGTAAAATGGTTCAACCTAAGCTGGCCTTAGAAATTGGAACGTTTACCGGGTATGCGAGTTTATGCTTGGCTGAGGGCCTTCCAGAGGGGGGAATTCTGCATACGATCGATATCAATGAAGAGAAAAAAGATCGGGTTCAGGGCTACTTTGATGAATCGGAGTTCAGGGATCAAATCCGGTATCATATCGGCGATGCCTCCATGGTGATTCCGCAAATCCAAGGAGAGTTTGATTTGGTCTTTATTGACGCGGACAAGAAGAATAATCTGTATTACTATGAACAGTTATTGCCTAGGGTTAAAACGACAGGTATTATATTAATTGACAATGTCCTCTGGAAAGGCAAGGTTTTTGATAGTACCCCGGATAGTCAAACAAAACAAATAATTGAATTAAATAAAACACTGGCAAGTGATGATCGGGTGGAGAAGTTGATTTTGCCAATTCGAGATGGGCTTTTTGTCTTGCGCAAAAAGTAGTGTTCACTAAATAATAAGTTTATGCTTAAACATTGTAGAAGGATTTTTGTGGTAGGTTTACTTACAACATTTGCATCTTTTGGGCTATACGCTCAAGACTACACAACAAAAACGTATATTTCTAAGCACAGCCCTGCTGCGCAGAAGCTTATGCGTGAAACGGGTGTTCCAGCTTCTGTAATATTAGCCGTTGCTATTCACGAGAGCGCTTATGGTAACAGCCGCATTGCCCGTTATCTGAATAATCATTTTGGAATTAAAGGGAAGAACAATAGTAAGAAAATACGTTCCGCGTATAAAGGGTATGCTTCAGTTCTGGATTCTTATCGGGATTTTGTCGGGTTGCTGCAACGTCGAAAGGCAACTAAGCCTTTGTTCTCGAAGCACGATTCGGATGATTATAAAGACTGGGTAAATGGAATTTCAAGATCGGGTTATTCTGAATCTTCAGATTGGTCCAAAAAAGTACTTTCCACGATTAGTTCTTATAATTTAGATCAATACGACGAAAAAGCAGTTCTCAACTAGTTTCACGATCAACGAATGAAAAAATTTTTATTGGCCAGTTTATTATTGGCCATATTTTTTGCCTCCTGTGGTTCCAAAAGGAATGTTTCTTTGGGGAGTAAATCGAGTACTGTAGGAAGCTCTACATCTACAAAAGGAGCAATCTCCAGTACTGCAATCTCGTATATTGATCGGTACAAGGACATCGCAATTCAAGAAATGAATCGTTACGGAGTTCCGGCGAGCATCAAGCTGGCTCAGGCTATTCTGGAATCTGGAAACGGGAATAGTGATTTAGCCCGTTCCGCCAACAACCATTTTGGAATTAAATGTGGAGGAACCTGGGATGGTAAATCAATTCGAAAATCGGACGATAGCCCCAATGACTGCTTCCGAGTGTACTCAAATGCGGAAGATTCGTTTCGTGATCACACCCAGTTTTTATTGCGTAAACGCTACGAGAAACTTTTTACTTTAGCGAAGGACGATTACAAAGGATGGGCAAAAGGACTCAAGGCCGCTGGTTATGCGACAAATCCCCGCTATCCTGAATTGTTAATTAACCTCATTGAACGCTATAATCTCCAACAATACGATCATGCGGAGGTGCCCAAGGAAGTGGTGGCGAGGGTTCATCAGGTGGAGGAGATCATTGAACAAAAAGAGCAAACCGAGCCTGTGATCGCTGAACCTGAAATCAAAAAACCTCTTGCCATGGTGATTTATGAGGTAAAAGCCTCAGACACGCTTTTGAGTATCGCTTCTAAATTTAAAATTTCCGTCGCCCAAATTAAAGAACTTAACGGAATGTCTTCTGAAAGCATTTCTATCGGTCAGCTTCTGGTCGTATCAAAATAGTTACAACATCAATTAAAATTTGTTAAATATTAGCATCATAAGTATCTAAGATGTAGTTTTATAGTGGTGAAAAAACTATTTCAATTTTGCTTATTTGCGTGCTTGTTGGCTCCTCTTTCTGGTTTTACTCAGGAGTCCCTTCAGGGTATTGTGTATGATCAGCAAAGTAAGCAGCGTTTGGGCCAAGTACAGATTAGAAACCTAACTACCGGGAAGTATCAATACAATGATATTCTTGGTGAATTTCATATTAAGGTTAACCCAGGAGATGTCCTGATGTTCAAAAAAATGGGTTTTAGCTCTGATACTGTTGTTTTTGAAAATCAAAAAGCGTTAATTGTTCAACTACAAGAAAAGGTTGAGGCGATAGAAACTGTAACTGTTTTTGGTCGCAGGAATCCTGATGATGTCCTGGCGGAATTGAAAAAAGATTACAAGAAAGCGTTCGATCTGGCGACCCCCGGTGATTACTTTTCGGTTGGCAGAACCGGTGCTGGTTTGAACATTAATTCCTTGTATAAAATGGTGAGCAAGGAAGGTCGAAATGCGAAGAGATTTACCAAATATATTCAGAAATTGCATGAACAAAATATAGTTGATTTTTATTTTACGCCGGAATTAGTACGGAATTTGATAGGTTTGCAAGGAGAGGAATTAAAGGTATTTATGCAACTCTTTAGACCTTCTTATGAATTTGTTTCCCAAGGAGACCATTATAATTTGGTTAGCTATATAAAAAATAACTACGAAGTGTTTAAACTACATCCAAATTTACGACCTTTGCGGGAATTGCCAGATATAAAAATGGATGTTAATAATGAAAAGTAACATGAATATAAAACGTCACTTATTGCCTGTTTTCACGTTGATCTTTGGAATGAGCTTGGCTGAAGCTCAGGACTTAAAAGAATTACGTGTTAAACCGGATAGTTCAATTACAAACCAAGAGAAACAAGACGCCTTAGCGATAAAAAACATTAGTGTGCCTATTCCTAAATTAAACTTAGAGGTTAACTATTGGAAGCATTGGACGAAGTTTGGCTTGAATTTTAATCAAGCTACTTTCAGTGAAAACTGGAAATTGGGTGGATTGAAATCCTATTCGGTTGGTGGGATACTGTGGCATAAATCTGACTTTAACCGGAATAACTTCAATTTTACTACGGAACTAGATATGAAGTATGGTAAGGTTAAGAATGAGAAGCAATTGGCTAAACCCAATAACGACCGACTTTTCTGGGATAATAAATTATCCTATAAATTGGCTAAAGCGTGGTCTCTATTCGTTTCCTTAACCTATGAGACCCAGATGGACAACTCATTCCATTATACGAAAGATGAGAACGGTGACGAGATTGTCTCGGGGGTGCGGTCTTCTTTTATGGCTCCGGGGTACTTTACGGAATCTTTCGGTTTGGAATACAAGCCTGACAATACGTTCTCTCTGCGTTTTGGTACAGGTACTGCAAGACA
Source organism: Sphingobacterium sp. GQ94 (assembly GCF_059758715.1). Lineage (NCBI taxonomy): Bacteria > Pseudomonadati > Bacteroidota > Sphingobacteriia > Sphingobacteriales > Sphingobacteriaceae > Sphingobacterium > Sphingobacterium sp. GQ94. The sequence goes on along the minus strand of NZ_JCAXEC010000015.1, from coordinate 64,477 downwards.
GACTTTGGTTTTGGACAACCGGTTAAAACCGCTTACGGCGGACCAGTATTTTCGTAAACACGGCCATTATTTTGATGAGAACGATGTGACCAAAGGTACTGGACCAAAATTTGGTGTAGAAGAAGGGAAAACGATCAAGAATGAACTGGCATTTCAGTTGACGGCTAACTTGGACCGTAATCTTTCCAAAAATCTTAATTTGAAGTCGCGTTACAATCTTTTTGCGGATTATTTGGATTTAAATGACCCAGATCATCGCTTGGATGCTACACTTTCAGCCAGAATAACCTCCATCGTAAACGTTTCATTGGGAGGGACTGTGCTGTATGATTCGGCTTTAGATGGGAAGGTCCAATGGAGTCAAATGATGTCCATGGGTCTGCTGCTGAATTTACCTAAATAAGTTTAATGTTAAGAAATAGTAAGGGATATCTGCTCTTTACGATGGTGTGTCTGCTGAGCGCTTGTTCGACAGCAAAGAAAACCAAGGTACTCTCTAATCCACAAGGGGAAACTACCGTAGTGAAACCTTCACCTGTGATCGAGAGCACTATAGATAGTTTGCAGGAAGTGGCGGATAGTACGGGTATAATTGCGCTTGCTCAATCCTCCGATTCGCTCCTTCAGGTGGACACCGTTTTAAGCCAACAAGAGCTGGTTTGGAATATGATGAGTGGGGGAATTGACAAAAATTATGATTATGCAAGTGCGATGCATTACGATGTGTCTAAGCCACAATTTGTCATGATTCATCATACATCTCAGAATAGTTTAGCGCAAACCATTCGTACCTTTCAATTGGCTCACACAAAGGTCAGCAGTCATTATATCATTGGAAGGGATGGCCGCATCGTGCAGATGTTGAATGATTACTTGCGTGGCTGGCATGCTGGAAAAGGGAAATGGGGTGCAATTACCGATATGAATTCTGTTTCCATTGGTATTGAGCTTGACAACAACGGACAGGAACCTTTTCCTGAGGTCCAGATTGACTCTTTAATGTCCCTTTTGGACAGCTTAAAAAGCAAATATAGTATTCCACAAAAAAACTTTATCGGACATAGCGATTTTTCGCCGACAAGAAAAAACGATCCTAACGTATTTTTTCCTTGGCATAAACTTGCACACAGGGGGTTTGGTATTTGGTATAATCCGGATTATCTACCGGGTGTACCCGCTAATTTTAATCCGATCGATGCGTTGAAAATTATGGGTTATGATACCTCTAATTTGCCCGCTGTGATTAAATCTTTTAAACGAAAGTTCATTAAATCTGATCTCTCAGAGGTTCTAACCGATCATGATAAGGCTGTTCTATATGATCTGTACCGCAAATTCTATTAGGTCGTTTGACTTTTCTAGTGGCTTTGGGAGGGATCTTCCAGGTCATTGATTTCACACTTTGTGATTTGCTGTAAAAGTAAACCGATAAGGATCACCAATAAACAGCCAATTAAATTTAGCCATAAAAAGGCAACTATATCCATCATCCAAATCCCTATAATGATAGCCTCGGTGATCAGGGCCGACCAAAAAACTGATTTTGCACCAATCTTCTTCACGTAGAAGGCAACCAGAAAAATTCCAAGGATTGTTCCATAAAACAAAGAACCCAGGATGTTCACTGCCTCGAGTAAATTACCTAACCTGTTTGCGTATAAGGCTATGCCGATCGTAAATATTCCCCAACATAATGTCGCTATCCTGGATACCTTTAAATAATGCGCATCATTTCCTTTTTTTTGTACGAACCGCTTATAAATATCTATTACTGTTGTAGAGGAAAGGGAATTAATGGCCGATGCGGTGGCACCCATCGAGGCTAGGAATATAATGGCAATCAAGAGCCCTATTAAGCCTTTAGGGAAGGTATCGGTGACGAACTTCAGGAAGATATAGTTGTTATCGTTCGTATCTGCTTGCGAGTCGTTCTTCTTGATGAGTTCAATAAGATCCTCCCTTAAGCCCTTTTCTTTTTCGGCAAAGCCTTGAAGTTTTGCGGTGATATTTTGAATCTGCTCAGGATCCTCTGTTTTGTTCAATAATGCTTGGGTGAGTTGATTGATGGTTAGCGTTTTCTGCTGGCTTACCTTTTCATGTTGCCCCATGATTTGGACATAATCTTCTTTGTAGATGCTGTTTTCTAATTTATTGGTCTCATTTTCATTAAAAAACAGTGGCGGGGTGTGGTACTGATAATAGGCGAATACAAGAATGCCAATCAACAAAATACAGAACTGCATGGGAACTTTTAGCAGACCGTTCATCACCAAACCCAAACGACTCTGGCGAACGGAAGCTCCGGTTAGGTATCTGCCTACCTGGCTTTGGTCTGTTCCAAAGTAAGACAGTTGCAGAAAAAAGCCACCTATTAATCCGGTCCAGACGGTGTATTGGTTGTCTAAATCGAAGGTTAAATCTATGGCATTGGCTTTTCCAGATTTTCCAGCGATATGCAAAGCTTCTGAGAATCCAATGTCCTGAGGTAAAAGATGAACAACCAATACTCCTGCCATTAATAAGCCTGCGAAGATGATTGACATTTGGAGCAACTGGGTGTAAGAAACAGCTTTTGTTCCTCCGTATACCGTGTAGATAACCACCAAACTTCCAATGGCAATGGTCGTTTGGGTTAAATCAATTTGGAGGATGGTCGAGAGAATAATAGCGGGGGCAAATATGGTGATACCGGTTGATATTCCTCTTTGAATTAGAAACAAGATGGCTGTTAATGCTCTGGTTTTAACGTCGAACCTTTTTTCAAGAAATTCGTAGGCGGTATATACTTTGAGTCGGTGAAATATAGGTACAAAGGTCACGCACAGGACAATCATAGCCAAGGGCAAACCAAAGTAGAATTGGACAAAGCTCATTCCAGAACTGTAGGCTAAACCAGGGGCCGAAAGAAAAGTAATCGCGCTGGCTTGGGTCGCCATGACCGAGAGTCCAACCGTGTACCAAGGCAGGGATCGGTCACTTAGAATGTAACCGTCAATGTTTTTGACGTTCTTGCTTTTGTATATACCGTAGATTACGATTAAAAGCAAGGTTAGGATGAGTACTATCCAATCTATATTACTCATCCGAAATGTCTAGTGAAAAAATACATAAGAACAATGCATACCAGTAACCATAGAACAATTACCCAATACAATTGTCTCCATTTACTAGGTTGGGGTGCATGTCTCTTATCTATCATGTGATTTATGTGGCAGAATAACAGTAATGAAGATCGTCGCAAAAATCAACCCACCAACAATTCCTGATAAAACCCCTAGGAAAGTACCTGAGGCTACGCATGCTGTTAATCCTCCTAAAATGGTTCCTGCTAATAAAATAATGCTTTTGGCGTTAATGCCATTTGATTTTTCGATTTGATTTTCCATTGTCTAAATTTTATTTTTCTTCCTTAGCCAGCAAATTTACAAATAATCTATAAGCTCCGGGAACTCCTGCGGGTAATTGTCTGAAAAAGGACAGTGAGGTATACACGAACTTCCCTTTTCCGTATTTGGTAATGAGTAGCGAGCCCTTGTTATTCTCTTGCCCTTTGTCGGCCATTGCGATCGGGGTCCTGTAATGCGCGTCTATTTGGTGTGCGAAATACAAGCCTCTCTCTTGGACCCAACCATCAAAATCCTCTTTTGTGATTTTATTGGGATAATTTAGAACTGGGTCGGTGGGGTCAACAAAGTGCACAGGGGAATCTTCTTGGGTTACGCGCTCTCTTGATATTTCAAATGGGTATGGACCAAATTTATTGGTTTGCAATTTTGAATTTACATTGTATTGAATCAGCACACTTCCGCCCTGCTGGGCATAGGCCAATAGGTTTTCCATCCAACCTCGTGCATTTTTGTTGACATTAAAAGCACGAACGCCAATCACAACAGCCTGGTATTGTTTTAAGTTTTCTAGGCCGGTTTGATCGTCCGTTAATTGATCCACTCTTATCCCGATATTTTCTAAAGAACTGGGTATTAAATCTCCTGCCCCCGGAATATACGCTACTTTTTGAATCGGATTGATGAGTTCTAAGTTTTTAGCTTCTAAAACTAAAGGTTCAAACCATGTAATTTCCGGTATATGTTGATAAGCTATATTTCTTGTGGTGTACAGGGGGGTATCATTTATTAGAATTTGAATACGGGCTTGTTTGCTTCCTTTTGGATTGGACAATAGGTATGTTTTTTTTATTTCCTGGTCAGCGTCTAAAGTGATTTCCTCTCCTTGGTTTTGAATTTCGAAACCATTTAAATCCTTAAAGCTAATTTTTACTTTTTGACTCTGAGTGCTGTGATTTTTAAGTACTAAGGAAATGTTTTTTTCATCAACCTTATCCACAAAAAGATGACTTCTGTCTAAATTTGCCGTAATTGCCGGGCTAATATGTATGGGTTGATGGATCTCGCCATCAACAGGATCTACATATTTATGATTTATGTTTTGGTGGATTTTGAGTCGTAAATCGGCGATTTCGATTTCGAATATGGTTTTTGGTTTATTTGGATTTTCGGCCAGTCCGTAGTGTTCTTGCGAAACAGTAAATTTACCAAGGCTATGAGGTGATTCTAACCAAAAAGGTTCAGACCAATCAGAGATGGCTTTTGAGGCTGCATATTTTTGGGTCTGATTAAAAGGGACATCTTCTTCAATGGATATACCATCTATAGCTATTAAACGAACTTTTTGACTAGGGTTACGGACAATGATTTCATTGGATATGGAAATAGATTCTCCCATCACGTAGCTCGGCTTGGTTACGTTAGATTCAGTAACGACGCCCGCTGATAGTAGAATTAGATCCTGAATTTGCTGGAGCTTATAGTCTTTGTACACGCCAGATTTTAAGTTGCTGATTAAGCCATAGAGTTTCACTAAGCCTTCAATAGAGCTGGCAGGATTGTTTATGTTAAAATCTTTTTGAATGGTGCTGATCTGTTCTGTAATGTTTTGAGTCGGTTCATCTAGTCTTTCCCAGGTAGTATTTTGACCATCTAGGAGACTTTTGATTGCCTTTTCTCCGGCCACATGCTCAAAATACTCTGTGCTTGTTCCACGGTTGGCCGAGGCTCCGAACCCTTGACTTTTGTGTTGGGAACGGCTTAGGGCTGCAATCTCTCCATAGGAATAGCCCAAGAGTGGGTTATAGTCTGTGATTTCAACTTGGAGCTGCTGCGGAGTCGTGTTGTTCATTCCGCCAAAATTTGCGGCATTCCATACTAATCTTTTGGCTTTCCAGGGCTTAACTGTTTTTAACTGCTCAGGGAATTTGGTTGGATCTGAGGCTAATTCGTAGGCCTGTTTAGCAATGATCGCTGATGCCTGATGATGACCATGGCCCCCACGACTGTCAGGCGGGAATCGGGTAATAATAACATCTGGCTGAAGTTTACGAATGATGTAAACCGCTTCTTTTATGATTTCTTGTTGATCCCAAAAGGAAAAAGTTTCCTCATGTGTTTTTGAGAAACCAAAATCGTAAGCAGAGCTAAAGTATTGTTCCCCCTTATCAATTCTCCTGGCTGCCAATAATTCCTGAGTTCGGATCAAGCCTAGGTTTATACCTTGTTCAGTTCCAAGTAGGTTTTGTCCTCCATCACCGCGGGTCAGCGAAAGATAAGCCGTTCTGTAATTTTGGTCATTCGCTAACCAGGAGATCAGCCGGGTGTTCTCATCATCTGGATGCGCTGCAAAATAAAGTACAGTTCCAAGACTGTTGAGCTTATTTATTCTGTGTTTGATTTCAGAAGAGGAGGCGCTTTGTTGCGCACAGGAAAATGAAATGCAGACTATTAGGAAAACGAATAGGTTTATTATTTTGTGCATCATAGCTTTAAAAGTAATGAAGATTTGGCAAAAAATAAAAGGAATCAAATTATTTTGATTCCTTTTACCAACAATTAAAAATCTTTGACTTCAACCTTTGGAGATATACCATTTGGTTCATTTCTTTAGGAAGATGCGCTTTTATTTGGTCTAACCTTAACAAGTATAAAAGTAAGATTTATTGTTAATATATTACGAGCTATTGATTGAAATACTTTTCCACAACAGTTAAGTTATGAACAGGTTTGTGAGAAGAGTCTATGGATCTTAATCCCCGAGAAATCGATATTGATGGACGTTACTTGTCGATCGATCCTAGAACACGCTTCATAAAGGTGTTTAATGCTTCTTTTTGACTCATTCCTGATTGAACGAGTTTATTCACTTCAACTGCACCATACATATTGGAGATTAATTCCCCAATAACATCGAGTTCTTCGTCTTTTAACTGAGTTACTTCTGTTAAGGACTCCAAGGTTTCAATGGTTTCCAAGACAAAGTCGGCGTCGTTTTCCGCGATAAACTCTGTCAGGTGTTTAATTATTGGTAACTTCATTTAATAAATCTGTTAATCCGTCAATTTTATTTGTTTGTACTTGGTTGACAAGTTTTCCGTTTTTAAAGGCAGCGAACGTAGGAAGGTTATTTACGTTAGCAAGCTTTCTTGATTCTGGAAATTTTTCTGCATCAGCAATGACGAAGGCCACATTTTCTGTCTCATTTGAAAGCTTTTTGAATTTTGGTTTCATGATACGACAATTTCCGCACCATGATGCTGCATACTGAACCATGACAATTTCATTATTGTCTATGATTTCTTGTAAATTATCTGAATTTAGTTCTTCTAACATTGTTCTTTTGTTTAATTTTTTGAAAAAAGAGAAGGCTTTTGACCCTCTCTTTTTAAAATGGGTTACTAGTTCTGAGATAGGTAGGATGCTACGCCCTCGCGGGTTGCGTTCATTGCATCTTTTCCTTCTTCCCAGTTTGCGGGACACACTTCTCCGTGTTTTTGAACGTGCGCATACGCGTCGATCAAACGGATGAATTCTTTAACGTTACGTCCTAAAGGCATATCATTTACAGATTCATGGAATACTTTACCATCCTCATCGATCAGGTAAGTTGCACGGTAACTAACCGCTGATCCTTCTACCAAAGTACCGTATTCTGGATGCTGAACTTCTTTCATTTCTAAAATATCCAATACACTGGATAAGTTACGGTTCGTATCTGCGATGATTGGGTATTCAACTCCTTCTATACCTCCGTTATCTTTTGCAGTGTTTAACCATGCAAAGTGAACTTCTGCTGAATCACATGAAGCACCTACAATGATTGTATTTCTTTTTTCCAATTCTTGGGCAGCTTCTTGGAATGCGTGTAATTCTGTAGGACATACAAAAGTAAAGTCTTTAGGGTACCAGAATAATAAAATTTTCTTTCCCTCGGATTTTGCTTTTTCAAAAATGTTAATGGTGAAGTTGTCACCTAAATAATCAATGGCATCAACAGCGATGCTAGGGAAATTTTTACCTGTAAAACTCATAATAATATTCTTTCTTTTTTGTTATACAAAAGTACGCTTTTTTAAGACGAATAAATATTGAATTTAGTTATTAACTATTGGTTTTGTCTATAGTTAAAAAGGGATATCTATAATTGATATCTATTGGATCTGTTGTCAATGTTGATTGTTCATCGGTTCCATTTTCTTTTCGATTGAAACCTTTTGAACATGTTTTTTTATTTATGGATAGATTCAGCGCTCAAGTTCAAACTTTTTATGTTAATAATGAGATTGTATGCCGAGTTTTGAATATTTTTGTTTGCAGGACTTATCTAAAATAGTAGTTTTGCATCTCGGCCCCGTAGTTCAACGGATAGAATAGATGTTTCCTAAACATTAGATAGCAGTTCGATTCTGCTCGGGGCTACGAAAAAAGCACAGTATTCACTGTGCTTTTTTATTTTAGTTGCTATTATTTAGAATAAGAGAGTCTTTTTATTGATGTTGAGAGACCTTATTGAAACATTTCATATTTAAACTTTTCTGGAAACTTTGAAGTTAATTCATGAGCGACATTATGGTTTTGGAAATTATCATCCTTGATTAAACCTTTATCATCCACAAGGACATATCTTGGTATCCCATTGAATTTAAATAACTCACGAAGTGCTAAATATTCATCCGCAGTGACACGGTGTGAGTTTTTCATAAGATTTTTTTCGCTATATTCTTTAAAAAATTGTTCACCGGTACTTTCTATATCGGTAATAAATATAAAATCAACATGAGGGTTATCTTCAAGCTTTTTGCGCATGGCTAAACTATATTCAATTCCACTCCTGCAGGGACCGCACCATTCGGCCCAAAAATCTATAATCAAGACCTTTCCTTTATGGGGATCTATAATTTTTCTAAATACATTCGCAGCAGCAGTATTTGGAAGCTCATAACCTTTTTCTTTTATTTTCTTTTCTTGAATGAGTCTTTGAATTTCCAAGTTAAAAAAAGGATTACTAAAGGTTTGGCTAGCATAATCAATCTGATTTTGTAATTCGTCAGTTAATGGTCTCTGGAGAATTCGACCGCTTATGTCCCTCATTTTTGCAACATTAAATATTAAATTAAAAGGGTCTTCGGCAAAATTTTCTTTAGCCATTGAATCTAATGCTTCATAATAATCCATTCTATTTATAATCTTTGGATTTTTATATGGTTCCGAATATTCAAAACGATTTATAAAGGTTGAGAACTCATACAATGTCATTAATGAATAATTGTTTAAATCCATTTCCTTTAGAAAATCAAAATATGATTTTTCTAAAGGTATTTTTAATACTTCATTGGTCGAATCCATTTTAGCATATTCTTTTCTAAAGAATGTATATTCTAGCAAATAATTTATATGTTCAATATCAAGTTGATTTTTTAAGATTTTTTTGGATAGTGATGAAACGTTTTTTAAGCTCCACAAGCTGTCCATTTCTTTTTTGTTTTTATTCCAGCTCTCTATTTGAGCTAGTTTAAAATCATTGGGTTTAGTTTTGTTTCTATAATCTTCTAGTTTGTCATAATCTGTATATTTGCGAGTATATTCCATTAATTCTTCATTTATGGATTTAGTCGCACCTAAATATTGAGTTTTTTTGAAGGAGTAGGAATTGTCTCTAAAACGATCTTCTAGTAGAAAATCTTCCCAATCTAAAATCACTCCTATAGTCATACCAGGTTCGGCATAAAATGGAATATATTTATTATGGATAAGCATATAATTATTTACTGGATTGTTGACCTCTATGCTTACTTCGAATTTTCCATCATTATTAATTTTAATTGTTGATGGGAATTCTTCCCTAGTTAGTTCATTTGCATTATATATTATTCCCGAGCTAAAGCCAGCTCTTTTATCATAGCCTTTTATATATCCTACTATTTTAATACTGTCTTTATGAAAGAAATTGTCTTTATTAAAAGTGGGTGTTAATTCCTTTTTTTTGGATTTCGCAATTTCTTGATTTATCCATGCTAATACAGGTTTTGGTATCTCTTTAGATTTATTTTGTTCCTTTTTTTTCTTAAGGTTTACACCATATAAAAGTGTTTTATCTCCTTCAATATAATTTATAACGTTAACAGATTTATCTAATTTTTGAAAAACCAATACAATGGTGGTATCTCCAGAATTTGGAGTGAAGATTTTTTCATCCATTTTTTTCCCATGAATCGACTCTAACTTGTATTTCTTGCCTGAATTAACATCCTCAAGGGATAAATAACTTCCAAAAGCAGTCCATCTACCTGGTAGATATGTAATATCCAATTTTACTAAGGTGGACGTGTCATTGCTGCTAATGGAGCGTATTTTATATAATCCAGTATTCGTAAATTCCACATCTGGATAATTTGTTTCTTGAGCATTTACCAGAAATGCCACAAGGGAGAGCATAAGGCTAATTAGTGCTATTTTCATAATTTAATTATTGGTAATTAAATTTAACAAAAAAATTGCTTTGGTTTTATGTTATTTAAACAATATTGGTTTGAATATTAAAAATGAAAGTAAATTATTTGGTTATTTATCAATAGAATTTATCGTTGTTGATTTCCGAATAAATTTTTATAGATTAACATTCGTTTAATTGTTTAAAAGGTTATTATCGTGATTTTAAAATATTTTATTATTAATAGTCGCCAGCATTGAAATCAAGTTCACCAACAAGAAAGGGCCTATTTTAAAATATACGTTTGGCAAATGTGTTCATGTATGCCGAACGTATACGACAAAACTATTTTTAGAGGTGAGATTCAGGGAATCTTAGTATTGATTTATTTTTTCCATCGTTTATGTGTCCACAGCCAACCGTATGGTTCTTGGTTTATATTCTCCGTTAATAATTCAATGTATTTTTGGGTTATTTCTCCTTCAGGTATAGATTCTGCTTTGGAACATACCGGTAAGCAGACGATTTTGTAAGTTCCTTTTGATAGCTGTGTAATATGGAGGTAGATTACCGCTGTTCGACCTATCCGAGCCAACTTCTCCATACCTGAAAAAACATATGTTTTCTGATTCAATAAGGTGAATTTGTATTTCTCGTCTTGTTTACCTGGACATTGGTCTGCTAGAAAGAGATAAACTGCTGGTTGCGAATCTTTAGATAAAATATGCCGTATAACTGCCCGATCAGGAATTAACTTCATGCCAAAACGAGAGCGTATTTTAATCATAAATTTATCCATCACAAGTGAACTTAGGGGTTTGTAAACGGCGTACGTCTCATGGTGTATTTTATAGGGCATAATATTCAGCATCTCCCAATTTCCGCAATGTCCTAAACAGGCAATAACGCTTCGCCCGGAATTCACATGGTGATCTATTAAGGCTAAATTCTCAAAGATTATTTTCTTATCTAGAACTTCCGCTCTCGCGGAGACAGTTTTTATAATTTCAGCAAAATAGGCAGCAAAGCAAGCGTAGAACTTTTTTACTATAGCATGGATTTCTCCATATCGTTTATCAGGAAAAGAACGTGCAATATTCTGAATTACTACAGCTTTCCTGTACCCGATAATGTAATAGGCAAAGAAAAAAATGACAGAAGCTATCGCATAAAGAAATGCCATAGGTAACAGGCTCATCGCATAAATCATACAATAAACACTTTGATAGGCCACAGTCTGTAAGGCTTGCTTCATTTTTTTTGATTAAAATTTCATTTTTAAACCAACTGATGTGTGAGGGGCGACAGAAAAATAATAATCATTATCACCTGCAAATACTCCTTTCAATGTTCTATTGCTATAGGATGCAGGACGATATAGGTTTAAGCCAACCATGGCCGTCATCGATAATCCTTTATCGCTAAGCTTTACTTCGGGACGAAAGCCTGTGACAATATATTGATGAGAAAAGATGACATCTTTGTCGTCCTTTTTCAACAATGCAACCTGTCCATTCATTTCGAGGGCATATGATAGCTTTATCTTGTCATTGAAATCATAACCTGCAGAAACTTCTAAACCATCGATCAATTCAATATTTACGTCAAATTTACCGCTGGTTTTCCACTTTAGATATACCGCTGGAAATACCATCGGATAACCTAGAGAGCTGTTTATGGCCACGCCACCTCCAATATCCAGATTAGGATTCAAATGGCGGATAAAAACAATACCTCCGCTGGCGAGCAGGTTTCTGACACTGATTTTGGAAAAGTCAGTAGAGGGCGTGAATATCCCTATTGCTGCATTGGCCCGCATAGACCATTTATCGTTTAAGGGACGCAGATGATAAGCGCCCATTTGTAAATTCATGATTTCTGAAACCATCTCTTGATTGAAGTCTTTATTTTTCAGCGAAACGTATGCCCCGCCAAGACCTATACCCCAAACCGTTGGTCGATTGTTCTCATTCATTTTTCTGAATAACGGAATATTGACCGCTCCTTGGTATACCATCGCGGAGCCGCTACCGTCACCGATTTTTTCTTTAGGTTTCTCCCCTGGGGGTAGATAATAGTATCCAGAATTACCAAGGTACTCGGTCTTTAAAGTGATTTGTTGCGCCTTAGCTTGCAGAGATAGCAACACCAAGGTGACTGGGAATAATGATATTAACTTCATATGAATTGAATTCGTGTTTATGCGTTATATTTTGAGCAAAATAATGACGATTGAAGCAAAGAAAAAGCAATAGACTATAGACTTCAGAATCGGCAGGATGGGGTTTAGAATAAGCGGAATGAAATAGTTGATTAGCTTTTAGCGTATGCAATAAGCGGATAAAACAGGACAAAGCAATTGTGTACAGAAGTTTGGGCACCTAGCTCATAGAATGCGCATAAACCTCTGTTCACAATCTGTAAAAATGACTTGGAATGTTAGAATTTATAAGCTATTCCGATAGATACACCCTGACTTTTTAGCGAATTTCCCTTGGCTTTATCTAGGTCTGAAAGCCCAAATTGATAACCAGCATGTATTTGCCAGTTTTTAGTAAAGTCGTATCCAATGATGCCTCCAATACCATAATCAAAACGATTCATGGCATACTTGCCTGCCTGGATGTTCTTGTTATACATATTTAGGCCATCAGATTTTGTGCTGATTCCATAGCCAATATATGGCCCTGCACCTATAAAGGCTTTTGCATCATCAAACTCTATTTGAACAATTCCATAAACAGGGATTTCTAGGCCAAAAGATTTGTAATTATTGGTTGATTTTCCTGCTTCTGATTCCAATCTCGAGGTCTTATAATACAGATCAAGACCAGCTTGTAGAGCAAAATTGGTGGTTAGGTTATAGGTGACAAAACCGCCAATCGAAGCGCCGAGGCCCATTTTACTTTTGAAATCTTTCCTTTCACCGCCTAATCTATAATTGGATAGATTCGTCCCGGCCTTGAAACCAAATGATACACTTTGATCTTGTGCGGATGACTCGGTGGCGAAAATTAATGCGGTTACTGCAAAAACAAATGTTAATACGTTCTTTTTCATTTTTTAAAATTTTAATGTTGTTTTTAAATGATGAACAAAAGAACGATGAACGCAACACTTTGAAAACCGATAAACGATAGGTTTTAGAATTCATGGAATGAAATGCAGCATCCAAACAATGAAATTTTAGGTGTTGCGTCATTCTACAATTCCATCCATCCATTTCAGGAAGTCTGGAACACGTACTCGGCTAACCAGAACTTCATGTGGGCATTCAGGTAAAAAGGAAAGTTTCAGGCGACTGTTAAAGTATTTGGCAACATTTTCAATGGCTTTTACATTCCCAATGCAATTACGAGATACGCGGAAGAAAAGACGGTTATCGAGCTGATGTTCTAACTGGTCTAAGGTATAATTGATAATATAACGTCTATCGCTAAAGGTATGGAGAAAAACGACTCCATCTTCGCTATAAAAATGAGCAATATCCGTGGTGTCTATATAGTGAAAGTTTTCTCCTCTTGATATTAGAAAACGGTTCTTGGTTTTGAGTGATAATATATGTTCAAAATTCTTTGGGTGGGTTTGATGGGGATGATGATGAAATATGTTTTCAAACTTTATTATTGCCATCTCTAACTCGTTTTCATCAAAAGGCTTTAATAAGTAGTCTATACTGTTTAGCTTAAATGCCTTGATCGCGTGTTCATCGTAAGCGGTGGTAAATATAACAGGCGTACTAACTTCTATCTGATTAAAAATCTCGAAACAGTTGCCATCTGCAAGACGAATATCCATGAGAATTAAATCAACCGAAAATTCTTTTAGAAATCCGATGGTGTCAATAACTGTTTTGGTTTGCCTTTCCAATTGATAATCGGGACGCAATTTTCTCATCATGCGTTTAAGTTCTTCGTAGGCGAAACGTTCATCTTCTACTATTAGGTACTTCATGCCTGGATATAGGGGATTTTTACGAGAAAGATCTGCTGGGTGTGTTCAACGATCACTTCTTTTGCATATAATTTATACTGCTTGATAATATACTTTAGTCCGATTCCCCCTTTTTGCGCATCTTTTGAAGGTTGAATATTGTTCTCAACCGTAACATATTCGCTGTCAATTGTAATTTTTATTTCCAATTTTGCTGTTTCTGTTGCAATATTGTGTTTAAACGCATTCTCTATGAGCAATTGAAGGGTAAGCGGGATAATTTCATTACGATCATAATTCGCTATTTTGTTTACTGTGAACGTAAAAGAATCTTCAAACCTCATTTTCATTAGAAAAAGATACGAATCAAGCGCGGTCAATTCTTCTGCCAGACTCACCCGAGGCTGCCGGGTTAAGGAAAGCACATAGCGATACGTCTTTGAGAGGGCTTTTGTAAACCTATTGGCATTCTCCGGATTGATATATATCAGCGAGGATAGGACGTTCAGTGAATTAAAAAGGAAGTGTGGATTTATCTGTGACCTTAACGTTTCGTGCTGGAATAACAGAACTTTCCGCTTCGCTTTTTCGGAATCAGCGATGGCCTTTTGTTCAGACTGGAAATAATGGATTAACTCGAATACCAACAGAATCGGAATATTTGTCGACATCGCAAAAGCAAACTTGACAAGAAATGAAGGCAAACCGTGCTCGGAAATCTGGAACACCTCATAGATCAAAAAATTAAATGTCCATACCAACGCTACGCAAATCAGTGTGATACCGACAATATCTGCCACGATACGTAAAAATATATTCTTGGAATACGGTAAGTATTTGTTTAAAAGTAGTAATAAGCGATAATCCGCTATGCACATGGCAAGGATAACAACATAATGTGCTGATAACTGGATATGAAAATTAGTCCATAAATCTTCTTTCATTAATATAATACTGAAAAGCATTTGACATAAAGCATATATCAATGTTGAGAAGAAAAAGATGGCCAATCTCTTTATATTTATTTTTTTTAGTTGAACCATTAATCAAAAGTAAAATTTCCGCGTAATATTTATTCGAATTCTAAGGTTTATCTGATGAACTTCATTTTTTAAGGGATGAATTTAACAAATCGTCGCTGTTTTAATCATAAGCTCTTATGTGATCATGTTAGTGATGCTATTTATTTGCTTGCACAAGAAAGAAGAGTGAAACTACGCTATGCGTATGGGACCTTATATTTAGTTAGACTTCGCCATCAAAAACCTTGCACCGGAAAACAAGTTGACTGTATTATCTGAACGCATTTTACTTCGCAGATTTTAAGTATCTTCCTCAATTATTTTAACTTACCGTCTCCTTTATTATTTTACCGAATATGGTCAAAGACAATTACCCCCTTTTCAAAATTGTAACGCCGCCTTTAAAGGGCCTAGGACAGATTATGCTGCAAGATAATGCCTTGACAGGTCTATTTTTTCTGACCGGGATATTTTGCGGCTCTTATACAATGGGGATCGCAGCCATACTGGCTACGCTAACAGGAACCTATACGGCCAGTTTGTTGAAGTATAGGCAAGAGGAAATCAACAGCGGGCTTTATGGCTTTAGCGCGGCACTAGTCGGGGTGGCTATGATTTGTTTTTTTCATCCATCTATTGTTGTCTGGATAAGTATTATTGTTGGTTCAGCTCTGGCGACTATTTTGCAACATTTATTTATAACAAAAAAGATCCCTGCCTTTACATTTCCCTTCATTCTAGTTATCTGGCTTTTTTTAGCCATAGTGTATTATTTCCCTGCATTAATCCACCCTCAACAGGCAGTCGCTAATACGTCTGTAAATGACTATATTGCTTTATTTGCTCACGGCTTTGGGCAAGTAATTTTTCAAAATAATATCTTGGCAGGAATACTTTTTATCCTTGGCGTACTCATTCATCGCCCTATTGCTGCGATTTATGCGATGGTGAGCATTGCTTTAAGTGCTGCGGTAGCTTATTGGTTAGAAGAGCCTGTAAGCGATATTTTCATGGGTTTGTTGAGCTATAACGCGGTGCTTTGTGCCATTACTTTTGCAGGAAGAGACTTAGAGGATTTCATCTTGGGATCGGTATCTGTTGTCTGCTCGGTGCTGATCATGATCGCTATGAAGTATTTGGGCCTGCCTGCTTTGACGTTTCCTTTTGTTCTAGCTAGCTGGATTGTCCTATTGGGAAAAAATATAAGCGAGCGTGCTCTTTTGAAGCGTTAAGTGATTCGGTTATAAAACAAGTGATTTTGTCTTGTATATTTTAGTCTGAATTGATCGTATTTACTTTTTATGCATAAAGTGATCAAGGGCGTTCATCTAAAGGCCAACACTAAGGTCTAATTTTTAATTAATTTCTTATTTTTGGGAGCTAACCATCAAGTATATGAATTTACGTCTAGTCGAGGATATTGAAAAAGGCTCAAAGATGGCTTTGGTCAAAAAAAATATTATTAGTCATTACATACATAATGCGAACTCAACGATTCCTGAACTTTCTAAAGTGTTGGACTTGAGTGTGCCTACAGTGACTAAGCTGATTGCCGAAATGTGCGAGGAGGGCTTTTTGTTTGATTATGGTAAATTAGAGACCTCCGGAGGCCGTTATCCAAATTTGTATGGCCTGAACCCTGATGCTGGATATTTCTTAGGGGTTGACATTCGGCAAGATAATGTTGGTATTGGGATCATTAATGCGCGTGGCGAGACAATTAAATTGGAAATGAATATTCCCTTCCAAAAGGATAATTCCCCGGAATCCTTGGACTGGCTTTGTCAGATCATCACCGATTTTATTAAGAATCAACCTGTGGATCGATCTAAGATCCTAAATGCGAATGTAAATATCTCGGGCCGGGTGAATCCTGAATCAGGCTATAGTTATAGTTTGTTTTATTTTAGTGAGAAACCGTTATCAGAGCTAATTGCCGAAAAAATTGGTTGTCCAGTAACCTTAGACAACGATACAAGGGCGATGGCTTACGGTGAATATTTGGCGGGCAATGTGAATGGTGAAAAAAACATCCTGTTCATCAACATCAGTTGGGGTTTAGCGATCGGAATTATTATTGATGGAAAGCTTTATTTTGGAAAATCTGGGTTCTCAGGAGAGTTTGGACATGTGAGGGCTTTTGATAATGAAATTATCTGTCATTGTGGAAAAAAAGGTTGTTTGGAAACAGAGGCATCAGGTTCGGCCTTAAGTCGTCGTTTAAGTGAAGAATTGAACAAAGGCAGCAATAGTTTGCTCGCAGGAGCATATCATGAAAAAAGGGAGATTAGTCTTGACGATATACTTGATGCCCTGCAGAAAGAAGATGTGCTTTGCATCGAATTAATTGAAGAGATTGGCGCAAAACTAGGGGAAAATATAGCGGGTCTAATCAATATTTTCAATCCTGAACTTGTTGTTATTGGCGGGAGCGTTGCTATTGCGGGAGATTATTTATTGGCTCCTTTAAAATCAGCTGTCCGCAAATATTCACTGAACTTGGTGAGCAAAGATAGTCAAATCGTACTCTCGAAGCTTGGCGAAAAAGCGGGTGCAATTGGTGCATGCATGCTTGCAAGAACACGATTGTTAGACATGTAAATGATTCTGGTTTAAGAGGAAGGCATCCCAGAGAGCTGTTAAAAAGCAAGTCTCGTGGGATGCTCTAAATTTTTTAATAAAACAGCGGGATAGGTATCCTTGGTTGCTGTACCCTTACCCTCCATAAAAGCGCCATAAGTAATACTATCGCCAAAACATACAATGCACATTTTTCTTTTAATCAGATTCATTTTTTTCAGCTGCTTATAAAAGAAATCCCCAATTACTTGGTAACCTTCTTTGGTGGGATGTACTCCATCATTTACACCGTGGTTTTTGCTGTTAATCAGCAAAGAAGTTTTTGCCCGAAAATCAGTTCCATATTTTTTAAATTCCTCTCCTAATGGAATAAAGGGAAGGTATTCTCTTGCTGCGTATTCGGCGATCAAAAGATTCAAATTGTCTATTTTTTGATTCGGCTGCATGGGAAAATTCTCCGGGTTGTGTCGCTTAAATACATACTCCTGTTCAACGGGGAGAATGCTCGCAATCAAAATTTTAGTTTTCGCATTGGCTTTTCTAATGGTGTGAACAATTTCGTTGATATTCCTAAAATATGATTCGTTACTAATGAATTTCTTGGAATTAATCATGTCATTCGTTCCCACCATCAATAGTACCATGTCTGGGTTTACCGATAGCACATCACGATCCAAACGATGAAGTAAATCGGCGGAGTTGTTCCCTGGAACCCCTTTGTTGAGGACCTTGTAACTCGTGCCACAGTTGCTGAACAAAAGTGGAATAAATAGAATTAAATATTTGATCGTTTTCATCAATGTGCTTTGAGAAATTATCCCTCGGCTGGCCAATCGGTTTCTAATCCTTGGGTAACAATATGGGCTTGAAATTCTTTGAGCAGCTTCTTATCCTCACGGACCACCCTTGGTAACACTTTCTTTCTGCTAGCAAACTCGACCAACATACCTACGGCTTCTCCTATGCACCATTCTACGGGATGCAAACGGTAACATCCATTGGATAAGTGGGTCGTTCCGATGTTTTTACATGCTGGCAATAGATTGTCCATCCGGACTGGCAATAGCGAGCCCAAGGGAATCTGAAAGCGCAAAGATTGGAAATCAACGTAATTTACTCCTGCACAGCTTGGGTGTAGATCAATGTGGTACCAACCGGTTCCCACACTGTCGTAAAAATAGGCTGCCTTTTCTTTATCTTCTCCAGGTTTTGCAACGAGTGAACGATTCTCTCTTCCTACATGCTGTTCTGTTACGGTGAAAACGGCCTTAATCCGTCTTGACTCTCGTACATAAGGATATTTGGCTAAACCATCTTCGGTGCCCATGATGTCTTTTCTCAAGCGCAAGCCTTTCCAACCTTTTCCTCCATCGGGAGTTGGCGCTTGAGTTTGCAGCCAATATAAGAGCGAAAGACTAAGTTGTTTGGATTGATCTACATGTTTTGCAAAGTCCGATTCATTTGCTCCTACGAGATTTCCTAACATGTAATCGTTTTGCGGCCAGTTCACGATCGTAATATCTCCTTTGTAAAATCCTTCTGGGAAAATTTCCTTGTTTAGGATTTTCCGGTAGTTCCAAAGGTTCAGCATACCTTCTGTTGGTGTTCCGTTTGGATTAAACCCCAAGTTCTTTGGTTTTAAGGTTCTTGGGTCAGAATAATGGAGACCCAAGATTTTACCAGACCATGCGGGCTCTAAATCAGGGGTATGATTTACCCAAAAGTCATAGTCTCTTGGTTTGGGAATCGTATGATCTTCATGAGGCACATAATCAACAGCAAAACACATGGTAAAAGCTTGATTATTGATTGGGTTGCCTTGCTCTGGTGCGTGAAGCTCTCCGTGAACAGCTTTTGCCTCAGTACCGGTTATAAATTCTGTCCCGGTTAAAGGCAACAGATCGCCCAGTTCTGTTGCGTCTACAAAATAGTCCGCAAGGATATTGGAATGATTGCTATTCAAGGTGTTTTTTACCGATACACTTTTCACCTGGGTCCCTTGAACCGCAGCCTGTACAGGTTTATGATTTAACTTGACCAACAACTTCCCGTTAGACACATAAGGAGCAATCATGGCCTCCATGACCGAGACAGCGACCCTAGGCTCGTGACATAGCTTGGAAACTGAGCCACCTCCCGGATTTAAAAGCGGATCGTTCTTGGCTTGTTCATTCAATGGATAATTACGCTTATAGTAATCCCGTATTCCATTTCTGAAGTCGCGATACAACTGCGTGGCTCCGTATTTTTCGATCCACTGATGCTCATCTGGAGGAACCCCTTGGGAGGTCAATTGCCCGCCCAGCCAATCCGTTTCCTCTGTAAGGATTACCGTCAGGCCATTTCTTAAGGCAGCCATTGCTGCCGCAAAACCTCCTAGACCACCTCCTATGATGGCAACATCCGCACTTAGCTTTTCAAGTTTCTCATTCTTATCAACCTCAACTTTTGTTCTACTTGAGGCTACGCTCGTCAATGGAGTGCTCAACATCGCACCGCCTGTAATTGTCAATAATTCTATAAAATTTCTGCGTTTCATCATTTTAGTTTAAGAGATTTGAATGGTTGAAGAATTTGGCTTATATCCACGAAGACCATAGTAAAAAATATAGATATAGCATAATAAAGGCAATATGAAAGCAATCGTCCAACTGAAGTGATCGATAAGTACCCCCTGAAAGTAGGATATAATTGCCCCACCGACAATTGCACTCGAGAGCAATCCGGAGGCTTTTGTGGTGTGCTCTCCTAGTCCATGTACAGCTAGGGAAAAGATCACAGCAAACATAATGGAATTGCAAAATCCGACGGCGACCATGGTATAAGCCGCAAGAATTCCTGTACTGTTCAGCGACACAAGAATGAGCACTATAGCGAGAACCGTCACGGCAATTAATACGATATTGGCTTGTATATATTTTAATATGAGCGACCCAAATAAACGACCGACAAACATACTTCCCCAATAAATGGAGACGTATTTATTAGCATCTACTTCTTCAATTTTCAATAAGTCCGCGATGTAATTTGTTAAAAAAGTTCCTATAGCGACCTCCGCTCCCACATAGCAAAACAAGGCGATTACCCCGAATTTAAGATTGGGGAAGTTAAAGATTTTGGTCTTCAATCCGGTTTGTTGTAGGGCCGCTGTTTTAATCACCGGTAATTTTAATCTGGAGACAACAAAGGAGATCAATAATAAGGTCAGGCCAATTCCTATATAAGGACCGACCACAGCCGTGCTGGAGACTGATTGGTTTAAACTCGAAAGAATAAAAATGGAACCAAACAAGGGGGCAACTGTTGTTCCAATAGAACCTACCCCTTGAATCAGGCTTAATCGGGAAGAAGCGGTTTTGGCCGGACCAAGTATGGTTATGTATGGGTTTGCGGCCACCTGCAATAGGACAATGCCAATAGCCACAATGAATAAGGCAGCTAAGAATACGGCGTATTCATGCATCAATGAGGCTGGGTAGAATAGAAAGGCCCCAATGGCGGCAATAGCAAATCCATACACAATGCCGTTTTTGTATCCTACTTTGCTCACTATTCTGCCGGCCGGAATGGACATTAATCCATACGTAAGGAAAAAGTAAAATTGAACTAAGGAAGATTGTGAATAACTCAAATCGAACCCTTTCTTAAAAAAGGGAACCAAGGTATCGTTTAAACAGGTTATAAAACCCATCATAAAATACAACACTGCCATTGTGGACAGGGCCGGCGTATAATTTGTTTTTTTAGCCGATTCTTGCGTTTCTATTAGGGTCTGTTGAACTGAAAAATTTGCCATTGCTTATTTAGTTAACTTATTTTCGATCTGCTGAAGAGTTTTCCAACATTGATACAATCCTCTTGGAACATGGAAACATCCTTTCCATTTCCCGCCCTTTAATGTCAATAAAGGCTCTCCCTGTCGATTCAGATAGCCAAACCATTCTCCATATTCTTTATCGGAGAAATGGTTCCAGGAATATTCATGCACCTTTTCAAACCACTGCCAACAGCGCTGATCAGCGGTATGCAGATACCCTTTAAGTAAACAGATTAAGGTTTCCATATGGACCCACCATAATTTTTGATCCCATTCTAATTGCTGTGGAGGATTTCCTTTCACGTCCATGAAGTAAAAAATACCCCCATGTTTGGTATCCCATCCATATTCTAGTATGGAGAGCGCAATGTCTTTTGCTTTGCGAATCAATTCAGAATCCTTATTCCTTTGGCCAATATCCATTAAGAACCACATGGCCTCTAATCCATGTCCTGGATTGATTAATCTTCCTTCAAAACTGTCAACAAACTCTCCTTTAGATCCAACATTTTCTAAAATTAAACCAATGTCTTGTTTGTAAAAGGTGTGTAAAATGGTGTCTACCGCTGTATTAATTGTTTCTTCCACGACCTTTTTTTGCAACAAATGTTCCATCTCCAAGACCAAGTTTGATAGAATCATGGGCAATGAAAATCCTTGTAATGATCTGTTCTGAGCGATAACTTTGTTGTAGATTCCTTTGCTGTTATCTTTTCTGGATAGAATGTTACCAAAGGATTTAAGGGCAATATCGGCGTAATCTTGTTGGTTAGTTGCCTTGAATAATTGGCTAAAGGCCATTGCAGCAAAGCAATCTGAAAAAATGTTGTAGGGTTGGACCAGAGGCTTTCCTTCTCGGTTTAGTGAAAAATACCAATTGCCATCTTCGTCCATCCCATTTTTGCGCAAAAATTCTGCACCCTGGATTGAACAGTCAAGCCATTGTTGTTTTTTTTCAACCTGATTGTAAAGCATTGCAAAGCTCCATACCTGGCGGCACTGCAGCCATATAAATTTATCGGTGTCAAACACATCTCCTTTGCGGTCTAGACAGCTAAAATATCCTCCATATTCTTTATCCTGTGAATTAGTCAGCCAGAACGGAATCACCTCATCCAATAGGCTGGTTTTGTATAGATTCAAATAATCTTTTAACTTTTGTTGCTCCATATTCTTGCTAAAAAACTATTTGTTAAACATTATCTTAAGTGTTCCTGGCACATACTCATTGGCATTGCTGTCCTTGGTTAAATCCCAAAAACTCATATTCATTCCAGTGAGTGCTTGAGTGGCAACGATCCAGCTTTGCGTCCAACCTGATAGGGTTCCCCATGCACCCCAACCTGCATCGGCATTGGAGGCCCAGTATTCCCATTTATCGAATTCAAAACCTCTAAACCATGCGCCATCCAAATCCTTATACTTGTCGCTTCTGACTTGAATTCTGATCAAGAAATCGGACATTTTATCCAAAGCTACTTTGTATTTTTCATTCTTTGTTGCATGATAAGCCTCGTTCAACCCAAAGTATGCAAAGTTGGTTGTGTACAGCATATCTGCTATAGGATCTCCGTTGGTGAAAATAAGAGGGGCCTCATGTAAACCATATGCAGCATTGGATTTCGTTTTGCCGTAGCGTCCTTTATTGCCATCACCCAGCCACTCCATAATTGCGCCGCTCTCATCCTGATTGGCCAACACGCTTTGCACCATGCCATCTAACCAACCCCGATGTTCTTCTGTGTTTTCCAGGCGAACCAGCCAAGCTAAAACCAATAGCATTCTTGCTCTTTCTTGTTGGAGCCCATTCGTCCATTTCCATTTTTGGGGGTATCCTTCCATCATCATGCGGATGCCGTTTTTAGTCTTCTCCAAAAGCGGTTTATGAGCGGATTTATCATACAACCACAAATACATGGCCCAGGTCCAGGATTCAAAATGTGGTGCCTGATTTTCAATTTCACGATTCCAGTAATGTTCCCATCCTTTGCTTTGTAGATCCTCATCACCAAGACGGTCCCCTCGGAATCCTAGCTTCCCTGTCGTTCTAAAGTTGGATAGAATTCCTTCCACAATCTTTTTATCCCACTCATCAGTCTTCAATAAAGAAGCTGATCCAATCATGCCTAATAACGCTCGGGCATTGTCGTCTCCGTAATATACGTGTGGATGTGTTACCGACCATCCGATAAGTCCATAGGACGGGCTTTTAGGGTCATTGCGTTCTTCTGAACGTAAATTTGAGCCCTGAAAAACAAAATCAATGACATTCTTTGCCTTTTGATTGTATTGCTTTGTCTCCAGGTATTTTCCAGCCGCCGCCAAGGCAAAACTGGCTTCTCCTTGCACGTCTGCACGTAACCAATAACGGTATTGTTGGCTACCGTCATGGTATATTTTAGAAGCGTGCCCCTCAAGTAAGCCTAGGGTTCCATCCCCATTGGGAAGGTCCTGAGCCACCGGAGGACCAAAAGGAGTTTCTCCATTCCCTTGATAACTTTTAAACATATCATACCAGCTCGGATGTACATATAATCGGGCATGCTCGAACCAATCCACACCTAAACGGACAGCATCTTTTTTTGCCTCTGTCGGTAAAACCTCTGTTTTACTGTAGGAAGGATGAACATAGGACAACCAACCATCGAGGGAAAAATCCTTGCGACCAGACAACTCTTGAATGATATAAGTCCAAACTGTCTTCCAAGCATCATTTGGACCGTATCGTCCTGTGGCAAAATTGCTCAGCTTTGTGGTGGCGATCAGATTTTGGTCCTTTTTAAATAAGAGCGGATATTGTGTTACATCGTTAATACCATACTCCGCCTTATTCAAACCCGCAACTTTTCCTAATATGATTAACGGTTCTTTTGTTTGGGTTTGGACTAGGTAGGTGTCGTTTAATCCTAAAATGCTTAAGAGGGGAAGTGCAGGTCCAAATTGCGGACTGCTAACCACCCCACGTTCCAGTTGTCCATGGAAAACAGAATCTTCAAGGGTCATACCCTGTACATAGGAAGGGTATTCTATAAATGCTTTAATTTGTTTTTTCTTCAAGTTTTGGTAAAATTGATCACTCAATTGCAACTTGTTTGTTGGATACCCATCGGCTACACAGAGCAGTATTCCTCCTTTTTTTGTTTTAGATAATGCTTCTTTCTCACCAGATACCTGAATGAGCTTGAGATCTTTTTGTGTTTTTAGTAATTGATATAAATCATTCTGCTGAGAGCCGTAAAAAACTACTGAAATAGATTTTTTCTGACTCATAGCAGGAAGTAAACCCACGAAACACAAAATCAGTAATACGGATATATTCTTTAAATTCTTTTTCATTATGATATTTTTTACCATCCAGGATTTTGCGTTAAGGCATTATTAATGTCAATTTCTCCCTGAGGAACAGGCAGTAAGTTTAATTTATCAGACCAATGTCTGGTTTCTCTAAGATATCGTTTTGAGAGCTGGTCAGTATAGGTTGGAATACTATTCAGATCATGTTCGGCTGAGGCTTTGAAATTAGGAACCCCCGGCATGTCTGTATTCGACTTAGCAATTCCAACAACAACTCCAGGCATCGTAAGTGCTCCAATGTTCCAGCGTCGGATATCGAACCATCTAAAACCTTCTACAGCCAATTCTACTGTGCGTTCTCGACGAATAAGCTTCTTGAGTTCCAGAGTGCTTGATTTTACCTCCTGCCGAACCTCTGGTAATTTAGCACGTCTGCGTAATTTGTTGATGGACTCGATCGTCAATTCGTCAACCGTATTTGATTCGATACTTGCTTCCGCATAGGTCAATAAAATTTCCGCATAACGCATAAAAATGAAACTTACTCTAGAGGTAAATGCATTCTCATCGGTCATGGTATACTTTGACCATAGGTATCCTACCCCACTTTTTACGGGACCGAAAGCATTGCTATAATCTAAATTGGTCCGTTCCACCCATTGGTTATCAGTAAACGCTTTTGTTACTGGACTATAAATATCATAAATAAACTCTAATAAGTTCATTTTTACCGTATCTCCTGGTAAGGCAACGGTATATTTTAGTCGTAAATCCCGATTTAAACTTGGTTTTTTAGGGTCGTAGACGGCCGATTCATCAATCCTCCTGCCATCAGAGGCTTCAAAGAAATCAACTAGTTTTTGGATTGGGAAACGTCCCGATTGTCCCCCTGCTGTCCGAGAGCAATTTCCAAGCGGTAGGTTGGTACGCGATGAGGCTTCTTGGTCTGTGTAGAGGACCTCATACATAATTTCACCGCCGGCATTCGGTTTTTGTCCACTACGCGTAAATAGGTCTCCAAAGTTAGGGTTTAAGGATAAACCGGCATTGTCAATAATTTCTTTAGAGACACTTTTTGCTAAGGCATATTCTTTATTATATAGTGCTGTACGAGCTTTTAGGCCTAGGGCAACTGAGCGGCTTACGCGTCCTCTTTCTGTGGGAGTCCAATCTAATGATTGGCTTGCCTGGTCTAATTCATTGTAAATAAAGGCAATAATGTCCTCCTTTGGCGCTCGCACTTGTGTTTTAAACTCTTCTGGGGAGAGATTTTTAATGATTAAAGGAGCATCACCGAACAGGAAAGCCAAGTAGTGGTATGACCAAGCGCGTAGAACTCTGGTCTGGGCGCGGAGATTTTCATAGGCCTGTTGATCGAAATTTTCTTTATAGATTTCAGTCTCTTCCAGAATAGTATTAGCACGTTGGATTGAGGTATAGATACTTTTCCATAAAGCGGCTGGATGCGCATTATACGTGTCGTAGGTTCCTTCTCCTAATTCATTTGCTCTTAAAATGGCAATATCTGTCCAACCGTCTGTGCCGGATTGATAAGGGATCAAACCGAAGTCCCAAGTCATAGACCTATATAAGCCATTTAAAGCGGTATTGGCTAAGGATTCATTTTTAAGAAAGGTTCCTTGGGCCGGTACGTCCAGTGGTTCTGTGGTTAAGAATTTTTCACAGCTCGATAAGCAAAGGCTTAAGCAGAGTATACCCAAGGTATATATATTAGTGAATTTCATGGTTAAAAATTTAAATTTAGTCCTACAGTGAATGTTCTCATGATTGGGTAGAATTCGCCACCTGTATCTCTCTGCTCGGGATCAAACCCAGGAAAATAACGGCTAGCCGTAAATAGGTTCTGCCCACTTAGATAAAGTCTTGCGCGCGTGTTTTTTAACGCCTTAATTGTTCCTTGATCGAAGGTATAGGCAAGCTGAACATTCTTCAGACGCAAAAAAGAAGCATCTTTCATCCAAAATGATGATGTCACGTAGTTATTGGTAATGCTGTTTGCTGTTAATCGAGGGTAGGACGCCTGGGTATTTTCAGTGGTCCAATAGTCCTTTTGGTGCTCATAGATGCTTCCTTGAAAACTTGATGAATAAAAGGGTTGAGATCCTGTTCCGGATAAATAGTTATCCATTTTACCAATGCCCTGAAACAGCATATTTAGATCGAAACCTTTATAGGATGCCGTTAGGTTTAAGCTGTATTCATATCGGGGGAAATAATTGCCTAGGATCTCTCTGTCATTCGCATCGATTAAATGATCTCCATTGATGTCTTTGTATTTGATGTCTCCTGGAGCAGTATTGGCAAAATGAAATGGACTGTTGGCGATTTCTTCTGTGCTTTGGAAATAACCTTCTGCGATATATCCATAGTATGAATTGTAAGCAGAACCTTCCTTGGTAATTCTAGACCCGGAGATATATTCGCGACCTTGCAAATCAATAATTTCATTTTTTACGTCCGATAGATTTGCGGTCAACCCGTAATCAAATTCACCAATCTTATCTTTCCATCCAAGACTAAATTCCCATCCTGTGTTTCTCATCTTACCGATATTTACATACGGAGCATTTAAACCAACGTAATTTGGAATGAGATCGAGTTGTAACATATCGTGGATATCTTTTTGGAAATAATCAACAATCAAATTTAATTTAGAGGAGAAGAATGACGCATCCAATCCAATGTCCAGCATCGTTGATTTTTCCCATTGAATCAATGGGTTAGATGCCTGAGTTAGCGCATAACCTGTATTAATGAGGTTATTAAAATAATAGTTATACCCAGATCCGCCAACAAAGGAAGCATATGTTGGGTAATATGAACCAACGTTTTGATTTCCTAGTGTACCATAGGAAGCACGTATTTTCACCTCATTAGCGACTCCTCTAATGTTATCCCAGAAGGATTCTTTGGATATCCTCCAACCTAACGAAAACGAAGGAAATAGGGCCCACCAATTTTCTTTGGCAAACCTGGAACTTGCATCCATACGACCATTCACTTCCAAAAGATATTTCTCTTGAAAGTCGTAATTTAAACGGCCAAAAACAGAGGCCATCGTATATTCTTGTTCACCTCCCGAGGTCGTCTGGCCAATGACATCCCCTGCATTTAAATATGGAAAGTCCTCAGAGATTAAATTTTGCCTATACCCCATCACACCGCTACTTTTGAAACTCTCGGCACTGAAACCTAAAGTCGCCTTTAAATGATGATCGTTCAGGTTTTTTTTGTAATTGGCTTGGGTTCTAAAAAGGTTGATCTTGGATTGGGTGATGTTGTCGGAGACGAAGTTATTGTTCGGCCAGGAACGTGCAAAGACTATCGTATTGTTAACCTCATCCGCTTCATAGATGTCGTACTGATTTTGAAAAGTTTTAGCTTTTGTGATCCAGCTATTTGTGCTGTAATCAGCCGTGAATTCCAAATCATCGCTTAGGGCATATTTCAGTCCTCCATTTAAGACATAGGATTCGACCAACTGTTGCGCAAATCCTCCATCTTGTGCTTGAGCAGCTGGGTTGGTGTTTGACCAGCCCTCTCCCCACTGACCTGTATCAAATCTTCCGGGAGCGATTGCTGGAAGACCTAACATATATCGGATAATCGCTTGTGGATTGGAGTTGCCTGGCCAATTTCTGTTCGAACGATTATACACCAAATCAAAGGTTGCTGTAAGCTTTTTACTGAGCGTCACGTCGGAGTTAAAACGAAAATCTTGACGTTTAAGATTTGTATTTGCCGTTAAACCATTTTGATTCAAGAAAGAGCCTGAGGCGTATACTTTTATCCAATCTGCTCCTGCTGAAACATTTAAATTATGATTGTGCATTACCCCGTCGTTTTTCATTACTAAATCTACCCAATCTGTATCGAAACGGCTAAAGTTGTCTGCCCCTAATTGCTCATATTGTTCAATCTGTTGCGTAAAGGCGGCTGGTAACCCTGAATTGAGTTGCGCTACATCCCAGAGCCGCATATGATCCAGGGCATTTACTTTCTTTGGAAGGTCCACTGGTTTTTGTTGCGAAATGTAGGAATTGAGGTTAATTTTAACCCCGTTTCCTCCTCGTTTAGTTGTAACTAGAATAACACCATTTGCCGCCCTAGAGCCATATATTGCGGCAGCAGATGCATCCTTTAATACGGATATGGATGCTATGTTGTTTGCATCGATTGCATCTAGACTCATCTCTACATTATCCACCAGTACCAAGGGGTTGGCACCTGCGTTGATGGATCCCACACCGCGGATGCTCAATCCTCCACCGTCGCCTCCGGGAACTCCGGATTGCTGCCTTACCGATAAGCCCGGTACTTCTCCTTGCAAGGCTAAAGACGCAGAAGCGACAGCTCTCTTTTTCATCTGTTCTCCACTCACAACGGAAACGGAACCTGTTAAGTTTCCTTTTCGCTGTGTACCATACCCTACAACAACGACTTGTTCAAGCAGTTGCTGGTCTATTTCCAGATCAAAGGTTGGATTGGACGTGCTCACCTGTTTTTCTAAGGCTTTATAACCAACTACGCTTATCTTGAATAAGGCAGGTAACTTAGAAACTGTAATTTCAAATTCTCCAGTTGAGCTGCTCACAACGGACTTTGAGTCGGCTGAAACGGTGGCTCCCGCAACAGGCTTTCCCTGGGACATTACCGTTCCACGAATTTGATTGGTTTGCGAGATTGCTAGATGACAGGACATCATCAGGCTGACTGCAAAAAGCACTAAACGGTGTTTAGTTCTTTTATTTGATTTTGGTATCATAAGGTTAGTTTATTAGTTCATATAATAAAAGATAACCATTCAAATTATTCCAATGCCAGAGGGTATTTAATAGTCAAAATGATAAATAATTCTTCCTATCTATTTGGCAAGCAATTAATAAAATAATTTTTTAATTAGGCTATATTTTTATATAAAAATTAGTTAATGAACCTAAATTACAAAAATATTTTATATTAAGAAGGGAATTAATTGTTTTTTTTAGATTTCAAGGATAACATCAAATATAATGCTTTTAATGTATTTGTAACGTAAACGGAAAAATGAATTTTGTTTTTAACGGAGGAGGTTTGAATCGTTATTTTTTCTTATACCATTCTAGCGCATTGGTGTACAAGATCATTTCTAATTCGTCTGGGCGGAAGTTATTTATTATTAATTGGAGGTGGCGCTGTGAGAAAGGTTTTCTGGCGCGAGTGGAGGGTAAATCAGTTCCAAATAACAAGGCATTTGGATTGATTTGATAAATTGTTTTCATTACGGGTATAGGGGCAAAATCAAGTCTACCGAAACCTGTAGCTTTGACTTTTGCCCCCTGTTCCACCCAAAGATATAGATCCTTAAGACCAGCTTTTGAAAGTCCTAAGTGATCAATCGAGAATTGGGGAATATTTTGCAAAATGGATTTTAGGCTATTTAAATCTGTACTTTCAATATAGAGTTCGGTATGCCAACCGTATTTTTCAAAAAGAAAGTTGGAGAGTTTTTCAATATGATCTAATTGTTTTGAATCGCCTCTTTTTACATTGAATCGAACGGCGAGTACACCAGCCTTGTCTAACCTTTCTAATTCTTCATCGGTGATATCGACCGGAATGTTCGCAACACCAAAGAAATTGTTTCCCATTTGTTCTAACGCCGCTATCAAATATTCTTGATCAAAGGCTTGAAAAGAACCTGAAACGATTGCGCCTGCTGCGATATCATTTTTTTTTGTTGCGTTGATATAATCTTCTACCGCAAATTCACCGGGTAGATAACCTTCATTCTCTACAAGAGGGAATTTAGGGTTTATAATGTGAAAATGGGCATCAAACAATTTCATTTACGTGGTTTAATCAATATCTTTTTCGTGTTTTAGCTAATAACTTAACGATAATCCGGCACCAAAACCCATATCGCTATCATAATGAGTTCTTACAGCGATGTTTTTGGTCAGTATATAGCGCAGTTCACCCATAAATTCTTTGTCCGTATTAAACATCAATCCTCCTCTTATTCTTTTGGAAATTGGGATATCTTCACGCATAAGCGAAAGCCTCACAATACCATCGTGATAAACTTCTGCCTGAAAGTTAATGAGCATCGGTAGGGTATACATAAAACCAACACTTACTGCAGTTCTATTGTCTTTCTTATTTACCTGTCCAAATAGATTTTTTTCTTGTTCGTGCAGTCCCATTTTGCGGTAACGCCAATCGAATCCGACAAAAGGAAGAAACCACTGCATCTTTCCAATATATCTCCCCAAATGAGTCTCTACTTCATATCCATGCATATCGTTATACCCTAAACTCCATTCGGTACCTAAGCTCCAGCGTGCATTATGGACCATGGCCTGACCATCTATTCCATTGGTTGCAAAATCACTTTCAGCCATTATATGAGGCATATTGCTTTCTTTTTGCAACATTTTATAGGCTTTGTTCTTATCGGGCAATAGTGGATTCTTATAGTCGTCTACCTGGAAAACTCTATTCATTCCAGCCATCATGTGATATAGAATATGACAGTGAAAGAACCAATCTCCTTGCTGATCAGCTAAAAATTCTATTGTATTGGTTTCCATGGGCATGATGTCCATTACATTTTTCAATGGAGCATGTTCTCCTTGTCCGTTCAATAATCTGAAGTCAAAGCCATGCAGGTGCATTGGATGACGCATCATTGAATTGTTGTGAATTTTTATGCGTAATATTTCCCCTTTTTTCACTGCTATTTTATCACTTTCAGAGAGCACTTTGTTATCCATGCTCCAGACATAGCGGTTCATATTCCCGGTAAGGGTAAAGGTCAATTCTTTCACAGGAGCACCTATAGGAAGACTGGTATTATAAGGAGATTTTAACATGGCATAGTTCAAAGTAACGATCGTGTTTGCTCCCATAGATGGATGGTCTGTGGTGTCGTCTTGCATTTCCATGTTGTGGTGACCTTGATGATCTTGTTTGTCTTCTTGTTCGTGGCCAGCTGAAATTTCTGGGTACATGACTGCATTCATGTCCATTTGCTGGAGGCTCATTTTCATTCCCATGTCATCCAAATCTCCATTTAGTTTCATCATCTGGTTCATCATCTTCATTCCTTGGAAATAGTCCAGTCGCGGTAAGTCTTCCAAATGAACTTTGGAACCATTGCCGATGAAATAACTTGTGGATTGGGTCCGGTCCTCTGTGGTCGCCATAAATTCATATGCTTTTCCATCTTCTGGAAGCGTTAGAATAACATCATAGGTTTCTGAGACAGCGATCATTAATCGGTCTACTTGCACAGGTTCCACATCGTTTCCATCGTTAGCCACCACGGTCATCTTACCCGCGGCATAGCGAAGCCAAAAATAGGATGATGCTCCTGCATTTGCTATTCGAAGGCGTACTTTATCTCCTGCCTTCAGTGGTTCTCCGTTAATGGACTGGAGTTGGGAATTGTGTTCCCCATTCAAGAGTACCCGATCATAATAAACATCGCTGACATCCATAGCCAACATGCGCTTGAATTCATTGGTAAGCTTGATCTTGAGGTGCCCTTGTGATAGAGCTTCTGCATAGCTCTGGACTGCATTTTTTTTAATGGCGGCCCAATCATTTGCATTATGCAACATGCGCTGGATATTTTCTGGTTTCAGGTTTGTCCATTCACTTAGCATTACAGGAATAGCCGGCACATCATCAATTCCTTCGCGGAACGTACTATCATCTGCTTTTTTTAAGAAAACTAAATTCCCATATAAACCAATTTGTTCCTGGAAGCCAGAGTGCGAATGATACCAATGAGTTCCGTTTTGAATGACAGGGAAACGATAGGTATATGTTGTTCCAGGTTGTATGGGCATCTGTGTAAGATACGGTACGCCATCCTGCATATTCGGGAGAAACACGCCATGCCAGTGCAAGGATGTGCTTTCTTTTAATTGGTTATGCACAACAATTTCAGCAGTATCCCCTTGGGTAAAGGTCAGCGTTGGCATTGGGATTTGTCCATTAACTGCAATGGCTCTTTTTTGTTTACCGGAATAATTAACGATTGTATCTTTTACGTATAGATCATAATGAACCACTTTTTGAGAAAAGGATGCATGAGCTAGTAAAAGCGTAAACATCATCAGAATGACTTTTTTCTGGAAAAAATCTTGAGAAATTACCTGCCTTAACATTAGATTTTTGTATTAAGGCATCTCAATTGGAGATGCCTTTGAGTTTAAGATTTTGTTTCAACCACCTCACCACAACTAAGCATCGAGGAGCCGTAATATGGATTTTTGATCTCTTTTTCCAGGCTCAACCAATACGCTTTTTTCATTGGACAATATTGATAATAAACCATCTGAGATAATCCTTTTGTTCCTTTAACGAGGTCCCAGAGGTTCTCGGAGAGATCATTAAACGCAGCTCTTTGTTTTTCCAGCCCTTTTGCCGTGCTTAATTTCTGACTAGATTTAAGCAATTCGGCTTTTTGGGCAAAGTCTTTTTCGGCCTTTATCGCCTGGTGGAAACTTAGGATCGCTTTTGATGCAATTTTGCTGTCACTTTTTACCAATGCATTTTTTACATCATTATACTTTTGAAGTAGATTCTGTGTATTTTGTGCAAATAGTGAGAATCCTGATAGCAGGAATGCCATCGCAAAAATTATTTTTTTCATCTTGAGCTGATTTAAATTAGTTTTAGAATTTACCCGTTCAGAGACTCTGCCTTAAAGTCTTTGCTTTTGATGATCTCAATTACCTTATCTTCTGAGATACCTTTAGCCTTTACGGTGAGAATTTTATCTGCATTATCAATGTCTACATTCCATTCCTGTATACCTTCTGCTTGATCTAGGTCTGATTTTACTTTAGAGACACATCCACCGCAATTAAGGGTTGTTTTGAATCGAAGTTCTTTATTTTCCATTTTGTTTTTTTTAAATTGTTTTCTACTATTTCAAATTTCCAGATAATCTTTCTGGTTTTGTTGTACAATTTCTTGTTTGATTTATGAGATTTACTGATTCGTTTTTTTCCATTTCAAGCGCAAACTGTTGCTGACCACACTCACACTACTCAAAGCCATGGCTGCTCCGGCAATCATCGGATTTAATAAGAATCCATTAATGGGATACAGTATACCTGCGGCAATTGGTATGCCAATAAGGTTATAGATAAATGCCCAAAACAGATTTTGCTTAATGGTTGCTACAGTTTGTTTTGATAAGGTTATGGCCTGGGCTATTTTTGAAAGATCTGAGGAAATAATGGTCATTTTAGCCACCTCGATTGCAATATCACTTCCCTTACCCATTGCAATGCTTACGTTAGCTCTGGCCAGGGCTGTACTATCGTTGATCCCATCGCCTACCATGGCCACCATTTTACCTTTTTCTTGAAGTTCTCGGATAAAATCAGCCTTATGCTCGGGCAAGACTTCTGCTTTATACTGCTTAATTCCAGTTTGTTCTGCTATCGCTTTAGCCGTTGTCTTGTTATCCCCGGTCAGCATATACAGTTCTATTCCCATATTTTGCAACTGTTTAATGGCTGCAACGGAGGTTTCTTTTATTGGATCTGATATGGCCAGTACCGCTAAGGTCTGTTTGCTATCAGCAAACCAAATAACGGTTTTAGCTTGCTCGGCCCAGTTCTGTTCTTTCAACTCCAATTCCTTAACAATAGAAATATTGTTTTCTTGCAACAGTTTTTTGTTCCCTACAAAATAGGTCTCGTTCGCATGATCAGCCTTAGCTCCTTGACCAGTTATACTTTGGAAATTTGATAAGTTTAGTTTAGGGTGTTGTCCCAAATGGTTAACTACAGCCTCTGCTAAAGGGTGCTCAGATAGTTTTTCAATACTCCAGAGGATGTTTTTAGTCGAATCATCAGAGTTTAACCATACGCTGCCAGTTACCTGAGGTTTTCCTTGGGTTATCGTGCCTGTTTTGTCCAATACAATTGTATCTACTTTTTTTGCCAGTTCTAAGCTTTCAGCATCCTTTATCAAGATACCGTTTTCGGCTCCTTTACCAACACCAACCATAATTGCTGTTGGAGTCGCTAGCCCCAGGGCACATGGACATGCGATCACCAGAACCGTTACTGCCGCTAGTAATCCCTGTACAATTCCGTTATCACCACCCAAAAATAGCCATAAAAGGAAGGTCAGGATGGCAATGCCCAATACAACAGGGACAAAAACACTAGCAATCTTATCCACCAGCTTTTGGACGGGAGCTTTGCTCCCCTGTGCTTCTTGTACCATTTTTATGATCTGGGCGAGCATGGTTTCTTTGCCCACTTTTTCAGCCTTAAATTGAAAGCTTCCCTTTTGGTTTATGGTTCCAGCAAATACCTTCTCGTTTTCTTTTTTCAGAACCGCCGCCGGTTCACCGCTTAACATACTCTCGTCCACATAGGAGTTTCCTGATACGACCAGTCCGTCTACAGCTATTTTTTCACCTGGTTTCACCAAAATTAAATCACCAACATGCACGTTTTCAATCGCAGTTTCTTGTTCGTTACCATCCTGATTTATGATAACAACCGTTTTTGGTTGCAATCCTATTAGTTTTTTTATGGCGGAGGAAGTATTTCCTTTCGCCTTTTCTTCCAATAGTTTACCCAATAGGATAAAGGCAATGATGACGGCTGCTGCCTCAAAATAAACATGCGCATGTAATCCCCTTTGATGCCAGAATTCTGAAAATAACATATTGAACACACTAAATAAATAGGCGATACCAGTACTCAGGGCAACTAAGGTATCCATATTAGCAGAACGGTGTTTTGCCTGTTTGAAAGCATTAATGAAAAAATCCTTTCCTAACCAAAGAACAACTGGCGTTGAGAAAAACCACATGATCTCATTGGCGTAAGGCATGTCCATAAAGAACATCCCGATCACGACCACCGGGAGTGATAACAGAACAGCCCAGATAGTTTTATTCTTTAATGTGCGGAATTTCTTTTCGTGTATTTCTTGGAGTGTTTGTTGCTGCGTTTCTTCTTTTTCAACCAGCAAATCATACCCAACGGATTGTGCGGCTTTTTGTAATTTTGCCACATCGGTCATGCCGGGTAAATACTCAACACTCAGGTTTGTTGTCGCAAAATTTACACTCGCATGAACCACGCCAGGTTGAGCTTGGATTATGCTTTGAGCGCTGCTAGCGCATGAGGCACAGGTCATTCCCAGTACGGGAAAGGTTTGCTTTATGGTGCTTACACCATAGCCCAGATCTTTGATTGCTTTAATTGCTTGCTCAACGGTTTCATTTTTATCGACCGTGATCGCTGCCCTATTGTTGTTTAATTCTACCTTGTGGCTTTGAATGCCCTCTACCTTTGAAAGACCGCTTTCCACAATGAGTGCGCAATGTTCGCTTTCTACATTTTCAAGGGGTAGGTATATAATTTCTTTATTATTGCTTACCATAATTCACAATGTTTTATTGATAGAACAAAGTTGGCAATAATATTCCTTTAGGTTATTGTGGAATTTTGGAATTGATTTGTAAGATTTACACCTGGTCCAGCGGTTTTCTTTTATCTTCTTTGATACTTTTGAAATGGCTTGGGGTTAGCCCGGTCACTTTTTTGAACTGGTTACTCAGATATGCTACACTGGAATAGTTCAATGAAAATGCGATTTCGCTTAATGTTAATTCATCATAGACCAATAGCTCTTTTACGCGTTCGATCTTTTGTGCAATAAAATATTTTTCGATTGTTGTGCCCTCTATTTCAGAAAAGATGTTGGATAGATAATTGTAATCATGATGAAGTTCATCGCTTAAGACATCCGAGAGATTGCTTTTTATCTCGCTGTTCTGATGATGAACCAGTTCGATGATTTTATTCTTTATCTTTTCAATAATCTGGCCTTTTTTGTCGTCAATGAGCTCAAAGCCAAGTAGATTGAGGGCATTTTCCATCTGCTTTTTTTGTTCCAAAGTCGGTTCCTTATCCAGGATAAGTTCACCTAACTTAATCTTATTCACTCCAATAGAAAGTTTATCCATTTCAGTTTGGACTGCACTAATGCAGCGGTTGCAAACCATATTCTTAATAAAAATCTTATTCATTATTGACTTTGTTTTTGCCTTAGACCGTATCGTCAAATTTACCATTTAAAGTTTTATTTTTCGTTGGATCTCGATTTAATGACATAATTCTTGTTTTTTGGATCTTTTTATAAAATAGAGCGTAAAACCCAGAGGTCTTTAGCCTGTGGGATGTAAGCGACTACCCCTGATTGAGTATGTACTCACGAATGGTCTCAGGAGATGCTTCACCAATAGAACAAACAAAGTATCCATCTGAGCAGAAAGTATGTTCTTTCCAAAAATGTTTAGATAAGAAAGACTTATGAGTTGAATGCCAAATATGGTAAGTAGATTCGTGCTTTAACTTACGAACAATAGAAGTAATAGACAGACGTGGAACATAACGAATTAGAAAGTGTATGTGGTCTAAATCTGATTCGAACACTTCAATTTCAAAATCTGCGAAACCCGAAGCCCATTTGTCTTTAGCAAACGGGTACACTTCAATTTAATGTCCAAATTAGGTTTCTTTCATTTTCTACCTGTTAAAAATCGGAAAAATGAGTATTTATATATAACTTTGGCCGTCCTTGCTCCAGAGAGCTGTTTTCTTACAACCTTTCTATCAAGGTTAAAAAAACTCAACTCACCATGAATAGGAGAGCAATAATATACCCTCATTACTTCAAACTTTTTTTAGCAGCTACTTTAATTGGATTAACTTGTGCTTTGTTGGCTTATTCCTTAAAGTTTGCAACGGAATATGCGGAGATTAACATTTTTAACTCCATCACCGGCTACAATCGGCTTTTGCTTATTCTAGCACCCACCATTGGCATTACCAGTATCTATTTTTTACGGAAATATTTGTTTAAAGGCCGTAAGAATAAAGGGATAACGGAAATTTATAAAACATTGGATCATCGTAAAGATCACTTGCCTTTTTTTAAAGTACCTTCCCATTATCTAAATGGATTTCTAACAGTCATTTTTGGGGGATCAACAGGAATTGAGGTGTCAACGGTAGTCGCCTCGGCCACAGTTGGGAATGCTTTTTACTCCAAAAGCTTTTCGGCTAAAATGTTTAAACGGGAACTCATTTGTGCGGGCGTTGCCGCAGGTGTATCGGTCTTGTTCTGCAGTCCTTTAGGCGGTTGTCTGTTTGCCTTGGAAGTGATTAGCCGCAAAATCAATAAGACCATTTTGCTGTGCACTTTAAGCGCAACATTGGCTTCCTGTTTAGTCGTTTATTTGTTTAAAAATGAGCCAATTATTCATAGTCCTGCTGTAGATTGGAGCTGGAAAGCTCTTCCACTTTTTATTTTACTGAGTGCGCTTAGCTCTGTTCTATCGGTTTATTTTACCTTTCTTGTAACCCGGATGAAGTTAATCT
Organism: Sphingobacterium sp. GQ94; assembly: GCF_059758715.1. Lineage (NCBI taxonomy): Bacteria > Pseudomonadati > Bacteroidota > Sphingobacteriia > Sphingobacteriales > Sphingobacteriaceae > Sphingobacterium > Sphingobacterium sp. GQ94. The sequence goes on along the minus strand of NZ_JCAXEC010000015.1, from coordinate 26,621 downwards.
TTGGTAACATAAATAATAATTTTTTAAGGGTAAATCTGGGAGCGCTGTCTGTGGGGACAATGATTTATTTTTTTCCCATTTTGTACGGGGATAGCTATCACGGGTTAAATGAAGTTTTACATTCCAATGCGCCATTCATTGGTTTGTTATTGACCATTGCGATTTTAAAACCACTGGCATCAGCTCTGACGCTGGGGGCGGGAGGAGATGGTGGTGTATTTGCCCCTAGTATTGTTGCGGGTGCTTTATTGGGCTTATCGGTTGCCTGGCTCGGAAATTCTTATTTCGGTTTGTCTTTGGTTCCATTAAATATGGCGCTAATTGGTGCAGCCGCTACACTCTCGGCCTCGATTTATGCGCCCTTAACATCTACGTTTTTAATTTGCAGTATAGCACCTGGAGGCTACTTGTTGCTGTTGCCCTTATTGATCTGTAGTTATTTTTCGCAATATCTTGCGAAAAAGATGCTTCCATATAACGTGTATACTTTTGAGTTTTACAAAGCGAGAATGACTACCTAATAAGCGGTAGATAATTACCGCCCAATACAAATTGAGCGGTAATCCAATTCATATGTATTAATTTAAACTTAAAGAGGCGGGACCAAATTCTTCAAAATGAATGTTCTCTACGCTCACTCCAGAATCTTTTAAATAGTCATAATGCTTTTTAATAAAACCCGCTGGACCGCAAATATAATAGGAAGCCTGATCTAGTAAAATGCTCTCGCGCACGCTCTCCAATTCTACCATTCCTTTTAAGATCTGTTGGTCATTGCTCGGTGGTGTTTCATAGAATATATGTTGATCTAACCGGTCGGTCACTTGATTTAATTCTTGAATATGCTCTTTGAAGGCATGTACATGTTCGTTCCTGCAACCATGAACCCATACGATTTTTTTATTGCCTTTCTCTCTATAGACCAATTCCTCCAACATCGAGAGTAACGGTGTTTGTCCTACCCCACCACTAATTAAAACCGATGGTCCTTTGGTTTGCTTTTGCAAAACAAATTTTCCTGAAGGAGAGGTCAGTTCAATGAGGTCCCCGATTTTGATATGTTCGTGCAAGCGATTGCTTATCAATCCATTTGGGTGCTTAGAACCAGCCTCTTTTTTAACCGAAATTCTGTAATATTCTCCGTTGGGAGAGCAGGAGATGCTGTATTGTCTGGGTTGTAATAAATTTAACTCTGGTAAAAATAAACGAACGCTTACAAATTGTCCTGGCAGGTGTTGCGCAATAGGACCCCCATCGCTTGGATAGAGTAAAAATGAGGTGATTTCATCTGATTCTTTAATTTTATTTTTGATTACAAATGGGCGCCAGCCACTCCAGCCTCCTTTTTGTGAGACCTTCTCTTGGTAGATTTTTTGTTCATGTCCACTCATCAAATTAGCTAGATCCCCATAAGCCTTGTTCCAAGCTTCCAAAAGTTCCTCGGAGGCACCATCTCCCAATACCTCTTTGATCGAAGATATTAAGTGATGTCCGACAATTTGATAATGTTCAGGACGAATATCAAGACTGGTGTGTTTTTGCCCGATATGTGAAATAGCTCCCATCAAAACACTGGGATTATCAATGTTTTCGGCGTAAGCCAACACGGCTAAAGCAAGTGCAGACTGCTGTTTTCCTGATTGTTGGTTCCCCATATTAAAAACATGTTTCAATTCGGGGTTATCTCTAAACATCCGTTGGTAGAAATAACTTGTTAAGGCCACTCCGTTCTCTCTTAAAACGGGAATGGTCATTTTGATCAATTGTTTTTGTGCTTCTGTCATGTCCAATTATTATTCTATTATTAACTTTGATTATAGTTGATTTTTTTCTCTCCTTTCCTACTGCGTGACCCTATTTACCATAAAATATCATCAATCCTGAGCTTAGGGATTTTTGGGCATTGAGACATGATATGAGTATGTTGATTTGGAGAAAGGTGCAGATGTATTTTCTGCTCAAAACGAATATGCGTTTCCAAATATTCTTCTAGCCTATTCAAGGTTTTTAGATCAACATGATTTCCTCTAACTAACCTGCCGAGTCTCCTATGTTGAGAGAACGCTATTTCAAGCTCCTTTGGATTCTTGACTAAAGGGAATATCCATTGCTGTTCGAAATCTAAAAGTGGTGTTACTTGGATATTCCAGATATGCTGAACACGTTTATTTATCCGAGTTGGAACTACAGCTGATTCTTGTCCCATGCGTATTAGCTGACACAAGTAAGAGAGTATATGATGGCTTGTATGAAATGGTGAGCTTTCAAAATCCTGGATTTCAAGAATGCGTTTTTTTTCTAAGTGCTCCATGGTTGACTACAGTGTTTAGCGAATTCTTTTTAAAGGTTGTTCCCATTCAGTAATCGCTGAATTCAAGACAAAGTTAGGGCAATTATTATAAATAAAAGATATTTTTGTCTTTTATTTTATCTCATTTTTCCGCTTAAATACCCCAAGAGGTTTACCCTCACCTACTTTTACTGTTATTTTATGAATAGCATCTTATAATTTCCTAATTTTGCGTCATGGGAATTTTTTCGAAAACAACAGAATACGCTTTGAGAGCAGTTTTTTACATTGCCAGTGTATCTAATGAAGGAAAGAAAGTTGGAATTACCGAGATCGCAAAACATACCGGTTCTCCTGAGGCTTTTCTTGGAAAAATTTTGCAGGAGTTAGCTAGAAATGGGTTAATTCTATCGACTAGAGGTCCTTCTGGAGGATTTTATGTCACTCAGAAAGAAATGGAGTATACCTTAGCACATGTCGTAAATGCCTTAGATGGTTCTCAGCTGTTTGTTGGTTGTGCTCTTGGCTTAATGGAATGTACGGAAGTTCATCCCTGTCCATTGCATGAAGATTTTAAAAAAATCAGAGAAGAATTGTCTGCTGTATTGCATAAAACGAAGATTGCCCAATTCAATCAATCTCTATTGGAAGGAAAGTTAAAACTATTTCGTTAGGGTTTCAGGTCTAGTTTAGAAACACCCTCAGATTAATTTTTAAACGGATTAACACGCTTTCTTTCGATCTTTTAGGGATATTTTTTGGTCCCTCTGTCTGCCTAAATTAATTTCAGAGATTTTCGCAAAATGATTCCCTCAACGGAATGCATTTACCTGTTTCCCGGTGAAGTGGAATGAGAATTGAAAACTTAAACGTTATTTGTGAAAGGAAAAGTTTTATTTATATTTGATTATATGTAGTACATATATACTAATTATTGTCATTAATTTAATCCCTATAAAAGAGGGAAATATTTTTTGCTACCTGGGTTCAAATTGTAGTTAGCATAAAATTAAGGGCAAAAATTAACTGTTATTAGCCTATAAGACCGTTACTTTATTTTTTTAATAAACCCAGATTTATAAACAATTAGGATACCATTTAAAAAACTATCCAATGAAAAAAACCAGATTATTCTTATTGTTCTTTGTTTTTTGTTTCAATTGGCAAGATGCTACGGCGAGTAAACTTGAAATCAACTATTTCGAACTACCCTTGCTCAGCGGAAAATCCGCAAACCCCGTGATGCGAATTAAACTCGAATTGGATCACCATGATCTAGGTAAAATATTTAATGGTCTCAAACTTTCTCTTAATGGAAGTACCGACTTAAAGGATATTACAGGGATTCAGTTATTCACTAGCGGATCTGATTCCAGTCTAAAATCGAAACTGCAGAGTCTTATACCATTAAGCAAACATAATGGTTCTGCGTTCAATGTAAATTTACGGGTTAATCACAAAATTGAACATACAGGCCCTATCTATTTTTGGATCTGTTTAGGACTAAAAGAAAATGCCGATTTGTTGCACAAGGTTTCAGTACGGTTGGAGGCTGCATATCTTTCTGATCAATTAATCTCGGCAAATTATCTGAACCATCACGTATATAGGTTGGGCTATGCTTTGCGTAATCATGGGCAGGACAGGGTACACACCTCCAGGATTCCAGGGTTAGCGACCACCAATAAAGGAACACTGCTTGCCATTTATGATGCCCGGTATGAAAGTGCAAGAGATTTGCAAGGACATATGGACATTGCTGTTCAACGGAGTACAGATCAAGGTGAAACCTGGCAACCGATTAAAATTGCATTGGATATGGGGGCGTGGGGAGGTCTTCCTGAAAAGTTTAACGGAGTCTCGGATGCCGCTATTTTAGTAGATAAAAAGTCGGGTACTATTTATATTGCTGGTTTATGGTCGTATGGCGTCATTGATGAACAAGGGAAGTGGGTTCAGGGGCTCTCGGACACGAGTACAAACTGGAACCATCAATGGAGAACCAAAGGTTCCCAACCTGGATTTGATGTGAAGCAAACCTCCCAATTCCTGATTACCAAAAGCACTGATGATGGATTGAGCTGGTCTGAACCGGTCAATATAACTAAACAAGGAAAAAAACAAGAATGGTGGTTGTGGGCCCCAGCCCCAGGACAAGGTATTACCATGGAGGATGGAACACTTGTGTTCCCAACTCAGGGTAGAGATGAACATGGACTTCCATTTTCTAACATTACCTATAGTAGAGATCAAGGAAAGACCTGGTACAGTTCAAAACAGGCCATTCACCTTGAGAAGGGGACCACAGAATGTGCTGTTGTTGAATTACAAAAGGGTGTGTTAATGTTAAATATGCGTGCAAATAGAAATCGAGGATTAGCGGAACCAAATAACGGAAGAGCGGTTGCGGTGACGAAAGATTTGGGCGAGAGCTGGCAAGAACATTCTACCTCATTAAATACCTTGATTGAACCAACCTGTATGGCGAGTTTGCATAAGCATGCATATAGTAAAGACACGAATACCAAGGAGATACTGTTCTTTAGTAATCCACATTCCGTTTATAACAGGGATCATATGACCGTGCAAGCAAGTTTTAATTTTGGTCAGGATTGGCCAAAATCTAGTCATATTTTGTTAGATGAATGGAGCAGCAGGGGCTATTCTTGTATCACTTCCGTGGATCAAAAAACTATTGGCATTCTTTATGAAAGTAGTCAAGCAGATATGGTTTTTCAAAAAATACCTATCTCGGAGTTTATTGGAAAATAATATAAATAACAATTTTGCATTAAGGAATTTAAATGGGAACAAAGGATAGTTTTGGGTTCAAACAAATACAGATAACCTCATTAACTGACCTGGTTGAGGTTAAGCTCCGTGAATATCTAATTAAAAAGAAATTAACTTCAGGAGATAGCTTGCCAACAGAGATGGAAATTGCAGAAGCACTGGGTGTTAGTCGCAATATTTTACGCGAAGCGCTTAGTCGCTTGCGCATGCTAGGCCTGATTACCTCCAAAAAGAAACGGGGGATGATTCTTGCAAATCCAGATGTGCTCGGGAGTTTCGAGAAAGTGCTGCAACCTCAATTGCTGGATAAAACAACACTCCATGATATCTTTGAGTTGCGCTTGGTCCTAGAGTTAGGCATAGCCGACTTACTTTTTATGCGCGTTGAAAGTAAGCATTTGGATGAGTTGGATCGCATCGTGAAGAACGAACAAGCAGATGATACGTCTTTTAGAATTAAAAATGAGATTGCATTTCATGGCAAACTGTATGAAATTACAGGAAATGAAACTCTTAAAAGATTTCAATCCATGTTGATGCCTTTGTTTGATTATGTGATTAAAACGGAAAAGCGGCTCATCACGCCAAATGTGAGTCATGCTGATTTAGTCGAATTAATAAGAACAGGGGACAAAGATGCCTTCAAAAAAGGAATGGAAGACCACCTTCGTCCACACCTTGATACCCTGTCGAAACTAAATAAAGATATTTTATGAGATTTTCTGCTGCCTTTAAAATAAATGGCCTGGTAGCTGCAGCCTTTACAGCTTATCATTCAAATGGATCAGTTGATCTGGCCTACATTCCAAAAATAACGAAACACTTAATCACACAAGGTCTCAAAGGGATATTTGTCTGTGGAACAAATGGGGAGGGATTAAGTTTAACCATGAACGAAAGGAAAGAAATAGCGCAGCAATTTGTAAAATCTGCAGGCACTAAGGTGAAAATTATTGTCCATGTCGGACATAGTTCTATTGAACAAGCTAAAGAATTGGCGCGACATGCCCAAGAAATCGGTGCGGACGCAATTTCCTCCGTTTGTGCCTTTTATTTTAAGCCTGCAAATGAAGATATATTACTTTCCAGCTTAGCTGAAATTGCGAATTCAGCCCCTAGATTGCCCTTTTACTATTATCATATTCCCCATATAACGGGGGTCCAGGTGAATCTGGACACCTTTATCCCTAAATTAGGTGAACTCTTACCGAACTTTGCAGGGATAAAGTTCACCTCTAGCTCCATTCATGAATACCAGGATGGCCTACAGCTATGCGCGGATAAATATGATATGCTTTTTGGATTTGATGAGTTACTGTTGCCAGCCTTGGCTGTAGGTGCCAATGGAGCAATTGGGAGTACCTATAATTATGCGGCACCTCTTTATTTAAAAGTAATCCAGCTTTTCTCGCAAGGAAGACACCAAGAGGCGCAACAGGTGCACTACCAGGCCATTAAAATGATTAAACTCATTGTAAAATATGGGCCGATTCCTGCCCAAAGAGCTATTATGGAAATGATTGGATTTCATATGGGTCATTCCAGGCTTCCTCTGCAAACACTTTCGCATAATCAGAAGAATGCTTTAAAAAATGAACTTGATGGAGTTGGTTTTTTTGAAACATTGAAATTTTGTACGGAATCCTTAACAATGGAATCCTCGGGAGATAAAAGCGGCTTTCAAGATGAGCGTTGAAATTAACACCAACTAAATCTGTGTTTTTTAATGGATTGTTTTTGCTTTTCGCCAAGAAACGGCACCCACCTTTTTTCTTAATAGATAAATGTTTTTTGGTTCCCTGTAGTCACTTTGTAGTCAATTGAGCACGCTTTTAACTTACTTTGAGGCATTTTCAGCTTCCAGCTTGATGCGATTGTATTTAAATTTGGATATCCACTTTTGGGGAACCTATTCAGTATATCCTTATGAGAAAAAACTTGTTCTTCTTAACCTTCATTTTTGGGCTCATATTATTTCCAAGTTGCCAACAGATCAAGCAAAGTATCCTCGATACATTTAAATCAGATAAACCAAGGAAAGAAATTAATGATCAGACCGAACCCCAGCAGAATAAAAAAGAGTTCACAGCACCACAGGAATCTTTGGAACCCCTGGAACCTGAAGAGGAAAATTTTCTTTTAGACAGCGTTTATTTAGCGGATGCGCAGGTGAAATTACAGCGTTTACCTAATCTAAAAGACAGGACTATTTATTATATTTCTTCGATTCATTTCTACGCAGACGGCCGGATAAATCTAACAATACAAGATCCACTTCAAAAGGAAAATTTGGATGCTTACAGCTATAAAAAGGGTGAATGGTTAGCGCCAACTCCCGTTCGTAGTCCTGCAGAACAACAATTCTCGTCTCAGCTTTTCCCTTTAAATGACCTTAAATTTTCCAATGTATACAAACTTCTCATGGAAATAGAACACAAGCGAAAAGACATTGAAGGAGCTCCTATCCCTACACATGTTTACCTAATAGCTTCCGATGAACCCGAGTGGCGGGCCTCACTTTCTGGAGATCGGAAAGAGTATAGCATTCGTGCACAAATTGATTTGAAAAATATTGAATACCAAAGAAATTAATTAAATATGTCAAGTAGATTTTGGATTGGATATATCCTTTTTTTTGTCTTCATTTTTCCGATGTTTTTTGAATATATCCCATGGACTTCATCAGGTTTTAATACAAGGTCTTCACCTTGGCTGGCGATGTTCTATTTATTGCTGGGAATAATTCTCTGGAGTTGCTTTATTACCGCTTATTATCGTGGTCTAATAAGACCTTTGCGAAAAGAATATGCAAATATTAGCGCAATTTTAAATCAGGGAATACCTATAGTTGCTCGCATTGAGCGTAAAATTATTGATAATGAAAAGACCGGATTACAAGTTTTGGATTTAGAAATAAGTTTAAAAAATTTAAGCGGGACAATGATTCGTATTCCCTATGAAATAAGAGACACTATGCCTGAGAAAAATCGGTTCCAGGAAGGAGAATTTTTGAAGATGAGAATTGATCCACAACTTCGAGCACCAATTATTTTGCCTGAAGAGATTATGCTTGAGCGAGGAAAACAACCCATACCCGGTTCTTATTGGGGATTTATAGGTTTGATAACTTTCTGCATACTTTATTTAGTACTTACCTATTGGCTTCAATCGAACGGTTCCGGATGGCGGTTTTTACATTTTTTTCATCCCTGGCTTACTATTCCTTTTTTTGGCATTTCCTTAGGTTGGGTGATTTTATTGCTACCCTATGAGAAACCTTATGGGGGATTAGGTTCTGCGCAAAAACAAGATGCCATATTGTTATTTAAAGGGTTATTAGCAAAGGCTCAGGTACTCAAGGCAGAACCAACGGGAACTTCCATTAATGACCAACCTGAAATAAAGTTTATAGTGGAGTATCTAGATAAAAAGGGTAATATACAGAGATGTAAATTCAAAAAAATTGTTAGCTTAATAAACCTGCACAAAATAGGACAGCATGAAATTAGAATTCTTTATGATCCGAACAATCCTTCAAATGTCATCTTAGCAGAAGAATACGTACAATAACTGAATGGGGTTAGGTTCAGTAGAATTTATAAAATAGAGCGTAAAACCCAGAGGTCTTTAGCCTGTGGGATGTAAGCGACTACCCCTGATTGAGTATGTACTCACGAATGGTCTCAGGAGATGCTTCACCAATAGAACAAACAAAGTATCCATCTGACCAGAAAGTATGTTCTTTCCAAAAATGTTTAGATAAGAAAGACTTATGAGTTGAATGCCAAATATGGTAAGTAGATTCGTGCTTTAACTTACGAACAATAGAAGTAATAGATAGACGTGGAACATAACGAATTAGAAAGTGTATGTGGTCTAAATCTGATTCAAACACTTCATCAAGTAAAACGTGTTATGAATGTGGTTGGATACATCAACGCTTAACTCTTTCGATAAGAGAATGGACTTGCCAGAATGGACACCTTTTAGACCGTGATTTAAACGCTGCAAAAAATATTCTCAAAGAAGGATTAAAAATAATATCGTCAGGAACTGGCGATCACACAGGTGGAGACTGAAATAAGACTTTGGTAACAAAGCATAAGTCTGCGAAACCCGAAGCCCATTTGTCTTTAGCAAACGGGTAGTCACTAGCCTCAGAATAGTTAACAAATTAGCCAATCCGGAGGGCAATTTCGGGAAACTGGATGTATTGTAAAAAAAAGGTATATTTACTTTGGAGATGAAAATGATATATAAGACATGTCGTTTTATTTTGCTCATAAGAAAGAAACAAGAAACACTATTAAAGGAGTTTTTAGGTTTTTGTTGCCTTGAATTTGATTTTTTGTTCAGCATTAGAGTAAGATTATATACCTATAGAGAAAACCGGTATACCCAAAATACTCTCCAAGAAGAATTAAAGTTAATCAGAACGGAGCTTCCTATTCACTCAAATAGCGATTCAAGTATAATTTCGCTAAAAAGAGCCAAACCTGTGAAATCGGAGACCCAGTTATATCTAGAGAGAGGGTAGCTCATTTTATGAACAGTATAAAAATATATCTAAGTTTAACCCTGGTACTATTTTCCATATTGATCTTTGCTCAAGAAAAGGGGATCTCCCAATTTCTAGATCAAGCATTTCAAGCTCGTTTAAAATACGATTATTCCAATAACATCAAAAATCTTAAACAAGCCGAGGGACTGCTGAATGAATCAGATTCTCCTGAGGAGCAATCCAAACTCTTTATGGAGCTTAGCAAACATTATTTGGTAATGAACAATTTTGATTCTGCGAAATTTTATGTAGAGAAATTATCTGTTTATTCAGCAAATAATAACCTGCCAATCAGTAAGGCTTATTCTCTATTAAATAAAGCGACTTATTTCAATTATTTAGATGCGGGGGAACTTGCTATTGAAAATGCGCAAAAGGGAATCGAGGTTCTCAAAGGTGAGCAGCAGCCGGCTCTTTTGGCTAGGGCTTATTATATTTTATATGGCGTGTATTCTGGCTGGGATAATTTGCCCTTATGTCAGAAATATGCTGAACTAGCTATTCAAAAATCGTTGCAAGCTGAAGATTATGAATTATTAGCCAATAGTTACAGTGCAAAGGCCTATGTTTCGGAACTTAAATTTGGCCAGAACAAGAATCGTTTATATTTGGATAGTATTCATTATTATTTACAACAATCAATTGACACGTATACGCGTTTTCCACAGGAAGTATCAATAAGAACGTATGCGATCGCCAATATAAACATGGCAAATTTCTTTTTCCAATTCCAGGACCCCCAAAAAAAGAGTACAGAGGCTCAGATTGTACGCTATGCCCAACGGGCAAAGAATGTCTATGAAAAATTCGATAATTCATATCAAATAATGGCGAATGTAAATGGTTTATTAGCAGAACTTGCCTTACAAAAAGGAGATTCAGATCTTGCTAAAAGCAAATTATTAGACTCGTATGAGCATCTCATGAGGGCTGAAATTCCGGCCTATTATACGCTTTCGAATGTTGCCCAAGGTCTTAGTGAATTGTTTGTGAAAGTGGGAGACTTTCGCAATGCGCTTTTTTATCAAAAAAGGAAGGAAGAATTTGTTGAAAAGATTTTTGATTAGGCTGAGATGATTCAAGGAACTAAATTAGAGGCCCTGTACGAAAACAAACGTTTACTCTCAGATATCGAAGAATCCAAGCAGAAGGCCTACAACCGACGTATCCAATTGTTATTGCTTGGTGGGGTCTGTGTTTTTTTACTAATTATATTGTTTCTTCTTCGTTATTCTTTCAAGAACAAACATAAGCTGCAATTGGAACGGAACTTACGATTGAAACAACAAAAATTGGACATGGAAATGCAAACTGAGTTGCAATTAATGATCCAAAAAGAAAAAGAAACTAGTTTATTATTTGAGCAGAAACTATTGACTATTCAAATGGATCAAATGCAAAAGGAATCTATGGCCGATGCACTTCAGATTGAACGGAAGAATAGATTTTTACTGCAACTCAAAGAAAAGTTACAGGACCTTGAAACGAAGGAGAATGTTGGATTTATAGATCGGATGATTAGACAAGAAATGCGCTTGGAAGAGAAAGTTAGTCAGTCTGTGAAAGAGTTTAAAAACATACATCCGGAGTTTTTCCAAAAATTAAAAAGGCAATCCAATGACAAGTTAAGTCCATTGGAATTGAAACATTGTGCCTATATCCATTTGAAATTATCCACGAAAGAAATAGCCTCAGCTTTTCACATTGAACCCAAAAGTGTGCGAGTTAGTAAATATCGGATTAAACAAAAATTAGGCTTAGACAAAGAGACTGATCTTGATCGTTTTCTACAGGAGCTTGTCGGTTTTTAATGTTTTTACTGGTAAAGTGAGTTTCGTTTCACCTCTTTTTTATATTGTAAACTGCTGATAAATAGAATTTTAGATTTATTGTAGTCGGTTTGTAGTCACCTGTTTTATATGGATGGCGGCCTTGATTGTGTATTTTTATATGGTACAGAATAACCAATAAATTTATAAACAAATGAGTTCAGCTAATTCGAAATTGCCTTTTTTAGAAATCCTTGAATGGGTGGAGCATAGTCCTCTTGTCATGATGTGGAAGGTACCGGATGGAGATAAGGAGATTAAAAATGGTGCCACGCTAATTGTGCGAGAGAGCCAACAAGTAATGTTTATGAATTCTGGTAATATTGCTGATGTCTTTAAGGCGGGCATGTATAAGCTTACAACCAATAATATTCCAGTCTTAAGTCGCTTGATGGGTTGGAAATATGGATTCGAAAGCCCCTTTAAGGCCGATGTTTACTTTTTTTCGGTAAAACAGTTTGTCAATTTAAAATGGGGAACACCTTCTGCTATCATCTTAAAAGATCTTCAATTTGGACAAGTCCGTATTCGAGCTTTTGGGAGTTATACTATTCGGATTGTAGACGTAGCGAGGTTTTTTAAAGAATATGCAGGAACTTTTCCGGAATTAACGATTACCGAGCTGCAGAATCAGCTGCGGGATTTCATTGCCCCAAAATTTGGGGAAGCATTGGCTCTTTCAGGCATTCCGCTCCTAGAAGTTGCAGGAAATTTGTCTGCATTAAACCAACAAATTGAACCGTTGATCGCTCCATATTTTGAAGAGCTTGGAATCATGGTGACTCAATTTACCGTGACCTCAATTAATCTCCCACAGGAGGTAACTAGTTATTACGATAAGGTCACAGGCATGAATATGATTGGTAATGATTTGGATAGATTTCAACAGTTTAATACCGCTATTGCAATCAGTAAAGAAGGGAGCCCAATTCAACAAGGGGCCCAGCAAGGGATTGCTATGGGACTTTTGGTGAAGGAAATGAATCAAACCCAACATCAAGCTCACCAATCGGCTAACAATCCTGTAGAGATCACTTTGGATGAGAAGCAGGAACTTCGGGATAAATTAAAGCAGATAAAAACGTTGTTTGATGAGGGCTTGATCGATGAACAGGAGTTTAAATTGAAGAAAACGGAAATATTATCAAGGTTATAGCGATTAATTATGGATTCAAAAAACACCTCCTCTAACTTGGTTAAACGTCTTAGAGAAATTGCCTTGAATCAAAAAAGGAATCCGGTTTCTTTAGAACCTGCCACGCTTGTTGCAAAGCATTGTCAAGATTGCGGAGCTCCCAGGGCTAAGCATGATGGGTTAACCAAGTGTGCTTATTGTGGTCATGTATTCCTAGAAGTAGAACTTACAGATGGTCTGACAATTTCTAAGGACGATAATTCAAAATAGTTGTTGATTTTAATACATATTGTATGGTTTGGAAAGCTTTTAATTTTACAGGATCAGATTCTGAGGCGAGCAATCAGAAGGACTCTGAAGTTCTGGAACGTGCCAAAATCTACTTTCACAAAATGGAAATGCGTTGTGAGGAATTAATGAATCAAGTTCAAGAATCCGCTCAGCTTTTGGCAGACGCAGATCAAGATCCATATAAACGTAGCTATTTGCAGTTTAAGTCTGCTATCCTCGCGCAATTTACTGGAATAATTCAAAAGGGTAGCCAGGTCTATCAATCTCAGATCATGCCCAATGCTAAGGATTTTGATTTTATTGCTTTGAGTCAGCTTTTTAATGCTTGGCAGAGTAAGGTGGTTAGATTGATGGAAGATTCGTTTAAAGACGTTATGGAGCGTAATCTGGAAAAAGAATATCTGGATATTATGCAAGAGTATAATCAAATTCGAAACAGTTTTCGATGTAAGGATTGTGGCGCTCCTGTGGAAATCGATCGGTTTTACTACACGGCAAATTACTTTACCTGCAAATTCTGTCAAAGTCAAAACATGTTTGACCCTGGGGGTAGAGCCCGATTGGTCGAACACATGGCTATTCCTTTGGCACGTGCCCGATGTAAGGATCAATATGAACATTATAGAGAGAAAAAGACAACTCAAGGACAACAAGCTGCGCGTTCAGAATATGAAACATACGCCAAATCTTTGGTTGTACAGATGGATGAAATATTGCCTGGCAACCAAGATCAAAATCAAAACTACTATCACAGACTCATGAATGATTATGACAGGTTCATGGTTTCATGGTAATCTATTTTTTCACTTATAAAATCAATATTATGTTTAAGAAATTGTTTAAAAATCTCACAGATAGCCTTCCTGATATAGCCAAAGATATGCTGGATGGCAAAATGGATGACTCGGTCCACCGGGATCAACAAAAAGCGTATTTGGACGGGGATATGCAGAAAGCTTTTGAAGTTGGTGCCGCCTCTGCCGGAATGAAGACCTCCAGTACAGCGGTGGAAGATCCCAATGATCCAAATATGCAGGCCGTTCATGGTATCGGAATCTATGATTATGCAGCAGGTTCCGCAAAGATCGGAGAAGGATGTTCTTACGAACAAATCTGTCAGGCTTTGGGTGTAGAGCGTCCAATGTGGGATGAAGCGTATACGATTTGGAATAATCGAATGAGAGATGATAGCAGTTTCAACGTAATAAATATCTACACAAACTATTTCTCAAAAGCGAAAGAGCATAAAAAATTAGGCGACTTAAAGCCTGATCAAACATCCGCTGATTCAGGTTCTGTCCCACAGGGTAAGGCAGCCGAAAACTTGGCTCGTTTGGAGGCCGATAAATATTATTTCTTTGAGATCCAGGGAGCTCTAGAGGCTGCTTATGCAAATGGTATGGACGGAGCACAGTGGTTGGTGGATAATTTAGGGCTAACTGTTTCCCAGGTTAATTCTACCGGAACTAAATACATGAATGACTTTAATGTGATCGCGCAGATGATGGATTTCCAAAATGAAAAGAAAAAGGAGTACAGTGAAAGATTTGCCAAGCAAAATGGAATATCAGGTGTTGCTGATGATATTGAATTCTAACTCCAAAGACCTACTCAAAACTGGAATTTGTCACCTCTATAGGGTTAGTTAGGCTAATTCCAGTTTTTATCTTATTTAATAAGAATTGTGAAGCGTGAATATGAGCCTTAAGAAGTTGGTATTGCTCTAGGAGTGGGTTTGAGGATGACGATTTTCAGAAGCATTCTTTGTTAAAACGTAAGAAGTGTTTTGACATAGATGACAAGTGAATCGTTTTAAGGGTAAGAAAAACAAAAAAGTTTTTACCCACCATGGTCTTCTTACCCTAGCATATAAGTTTGCCTGTTTGCAATGCGGACATAAGGGATGTTTTTGTTCAGTTTCTGAGTTCTTTGCTCGAATTATTTTCATGGTTTGAATTCTAATTTGCTGAAGGATATTTTCAGCGGTGTTGGTTTGATCTTTCGATATGTATTAACGTGATTATTGTATGTTTATTTTATTTAATTTAAATTCTGCTGAATAACAACCGGGGTTGATGGCCTTTTTAGGGATTTGCTGCAAGTTAGGCTTCAATTGTGAATTGCTTGTTAAAATTAGTTGAACTTTAGGTTCTTGTAGTCAGTATTTGTTCAGATTTGTGTCTAAAGTTTTATGATTCTCAGGAGGTTTATTTAACTTGCAATATTGAGTTATATCAAACAACCCAGATGAAAAAACTATTTTTACTTGTACTGATTAGTTTTGCCCTTTGTCAAATGAACTACGCTCAGCGTTCCTCTACTGATTATGATGGATGGATTTTTGGTCCTTCTTTGGGGTACCAGCATCAAAGTGGCCATTTTTTAAAAACAGCTGCATGGGGACTTTTCGCTTTAAACCAATCCCAATATTTGAAATTTCAAGCTGGAGCAAATTTTACCTGGATGATGGACAAAACGACAATTATTCCGGAATTTGGAGTTTCCTACTATTTGAATAATGTTGCGGTTTGGCCATTTTTGAAAGCTGAAATTACTCCCTATACAGCAACCGGAAAACTGGGAGTTAGTTTGTTTTCGCTCGTTGAGGTAGCAGCTGGTTATGGGTTTAATCTTAAAACAAAAAAGGATTTCAAGTCTATTGATGGATTTACCATAGGTGTAGAATTAAATCTTCCATTAAAACTTCATCTTTAACGAATGCTATAGGTTTTCCATTGCGAGCCAACTCACCTATTTTTTTACCTTTGTGGAAGACTTCAGAACCATGACCTCGTTTAGAAATATACATCAACCAACCTCTAGGATAATAGAAGTAGACAATAAACCGTTCCTTTTTTTTGGTGGAACAGCTTATTTAAGTCTGCTGAATAACCAGTCCTATATCAATCTTTTTAAACAAGGAATTGATCTTTATGGTTTAAATAATGGTACTTCTAGGTACAATAACGTTCAGTTGGGGATTTACCGAGACGCCGAAGAGGACTTAGCTCGTCGATTCAATTTTGAATCTGCCGCAATTTTATCGAGTGGCTATCTCGCGGCTCAGGTCGCTGTTAAATCTTTGTGTACTGGAAAACAGGTTTTCTATGCGCCTGATTCTCACCCAGCCTTATGGATAGGTGAGAATCCAAATGTAGTGGGACCTTTTGAAATTTGGGCGGATAAGGTATTGACTAAAATAAATCAATCGCAACAGAATGATTTCGTCATCATCTCAAACAGTTTGGATAACCTTACCCCTTTGCTTTATGATTTTTCTGTTTTTAAAGCAATCGATAAAAATAAACGGCTACTTCTAATTTTGGATGACTCTCATGGGATTGGCGTGGTGAAGAAACATGCAGTCTCTGTAGATGCGCAGAATCTGAGAAATGAGCAGATTAAAGTTGTTGTTTTAGCGTCTTTGGCAAAGGGCTTGGGAACAGATGCAGGTGTGGTTATGGGAGATTCTGATGCAATAACATTGGTTAAGAAACATCAAATATTTATTGGAGCATCTCCGGCGAGTCCAGCGGGTTTGTATGCCTTGATTCACGGAAGAGCTATTTATGAAAACGCCTTTGATAGGCTCCAACAAAATATTCTCTTGTTATCGGATAAATTGAATGGATTAAAATTAAGTCATGTCCCAAATTTTCCAGTTTTTACCTCGAATTCTTCAGTAGTCTATAGAGGGTTGGTCGAAAAAGGGATAGTTATTTCGAGTTTTCCATATCCTACTTCTAACAGTCCTTTGTTAAATAGAGTCGTGGTATCCTCGGCTCATCTTCCGGAAGATATTTCTCAAATTGCAGTTGTTTTGACAACTGAATTGTATTAATAGTTTGATTGTCAAATAAATAATTGTAGCTTTGCAAGCCTTTTGAGGTGTAAATGTGTGGGGTGATAAACTAATTCATTAGCATTCAATGAATTGGTAATAATAAAAACAATAAAATATTTTTATTATTCGTTTAAAAGAGATACTTTTGCGTCCCCAAACGGGCTGATAGGCTAAGGGTTTAGATAAATTAGAGTAAAAATAGATATGACTAAAGCAGAAATTATTGCAGAGATCTCTAACAAGACTGGTTTAGAGAAGGTTGATGTACAGGAGACCGTAGAAGCATTCTTCAAAGTTGTTAAAAACGCTATGATCGGCGGTGAAAATGTTTATGTGAGAGGATTTGGTAGTTTTGTTGTGAAGAAAAGAGCAGAAAAAACAGCTCGTAACATTTCGAAAAACACAGCGATTATAATTCCAGAGCACTATGTGCCAAGTTTTAAACCTGCAAAAGTTTTTGTAGAAAAAGTTAAAAACGGAAATAAGAAATAATCCTTTAACATGAAGAACACCAAGAAAATTCAAATCGTCGTGGTAGCAGCAGTAGTCCTAGTAATGGGTTTCTTATTGTATAAACCTGTGACGGGCTTGGTGACAAAAGAAGAAAATTCTGCAGAAACTTCCTCAGTGGAGGCTTCTGCAGTACAATTTAATTTGAGCAGCGTTTCCGAAGTTGCTAAACGCGGTTTGAACCCCTCAATCGCTCAGGAAATCACTGCATTAGAGGCACAGATTGATAAAGCTGAAGGAAAAGAGAAGGTGGATCTTTATCAACAACTTGCCAATAAATGGAATGATGTAGAAAAATTTGCTCCTCAAGGTTATATCTATGAGGAAATGGCAAAAATAAGTCCTAACTTCGAATACTGGTTGAATGCGGGTGATGCATTCCGTAAGGGGTATACCAATTTACAAGATAGTTCATTGGCAACTGCATTAAATCAGAAAGCACTTGAAGTTTATCAAAAAGCTGTAGATTTGGATGGATCCAATTTGAATGCGAAAACTGGATTAGGTGCAGCTATGGTTACTGGGACAAATAACCCAATGAGCGGTATCGCCATACTCAGGGAAGTGGTCAAAATTGAACCAAAGAATCTTGAGGCAAATAAAACTTTAGGATTAATGTCACTACAAAGTCGTCAATTTGATCTTGCGATAGATCGCTTTAAGACTGTAGTTGAACAGAAGCCTGATGCTGAATCTTATTTTTATTTGGCAACAGGTTATGAAAACATAGGGATGAAGAATGAAGCTATTGCTGCTTTTCAGAAAAGTAAACAAATGGCGGCTGACCCAAGTCTCTCTCAGTTTATCGATCGTAAGATTGAGGAACTAAGTAAGTAATTAACATATTATTTTATAATCATTTAAAAACATTAAAGCTATGCCAAGCGGAAAAAAAAGAAAGAGACACAAAATGGCTACTCACAAACGTAAAAAACGTTTAAGAAAAAATAGACACAAGAAAAAATAAATTTGTAGAGCGGAAGCTTTATAATATATGTGGATACAATCTATGATCGATTATTCATCATAGATTGTTTTTTTTCATTAAACGGTTTTTTGTTTAACCGGACAAATAGAGTTGTGGAGCGAGTCCACAACAGTCCTTAATTTAGTAGCTGTTGGTAAAGGAATTAATTATTAATTCAATCCCCGATAAGGGGGTGACTATTGCTTTACTACAGGACAAGCAACTGGTTGAATTAAATCGGGAGCAAGCAGGCAATAATTACTCGGTAGGTGATATTTACTTAGGGAGAGTAAAGAAAATCATGCCCGGACTAAATGCTGCTTTCGTTGACGTAGGTTACGAAAAAGATGCGTTCCTACATTATCTCGACCTAGGACCTCAAGTACAATCCTTGAATAAGTTAACAAGGGTAGTAAAGAACGGCAGTTATCAAGAGAAGCTGCTCAATAGTTTGAAGCTTGAAAAGGACATTGACAAGGCTGGAAAAATTTCAGATATTTTAAGCCGAAACATGCTGCTTCCAGTGCAGATAGCGAAAGAACCGATCTCGACCAAAGGTCCAAGATTAAGTTCTGATTTATCTATTGCTGGTCGATTTGTTGTTTTGGTGCCTTTCTCAAGCTCGGTATCTATCTCAAAAAAGATCAAAGGCGGTACGGAAAGAAATAGACTCAAAAAAATTGTCGAAAGTATTAAACCCGCCAATTTTGGAGTTATTATTCGTACTGTTTCAGAAGGTAAAGGAGTTGATGAACTCCAAAAAGATTTACTGGACCTGATTTCTAAATGGGAACTATTTACCAAACGTCTTAAAACAGCTGAACCTCCACAGAAAGTGCTTGGAGAATTGGATAGAGCATCAACAATTTTGCGTGATATCCTAACCGATGAATTTACACACATTTATGTAAATGATTCGGAGATCTATGAAGAGGTTAAATCATATATTCAAGAAATATCTCCTGATTTAGAGAAAATTGTTAAGCTTTATAAGCATAAAGAACCAATTTTTGATCACTATGGAGTAGAGAAGCAGATTAAGGCGTCTTTTGGCAAGACGGTCAATTTGCAAGGTGGTGCTTATTTAGTCATTGAACATACAGAAGCATTGCATGTAATTGATGTCAATAGCGGTAATCGCATTGCCAACAAAGAAAATCAAGAAGATAACGCGCTTCTGGTTAATAAGGAAGCGGCAAAAGAAATTGCTCGACAGCTCAGGTTGCGAGATATGGGAGGTATCGTTGTAATCGATTTTATCGATATGCACAAGGCCACAAACCGGAAAGAACTTTATGGCTTCTTGAAGGAGTGTATGGCCGGAGACCGTGCCCGTCACACAATTCTCCCTCCTAGTAAATTTGGTTTAGTACAAATTACTAGGCAACGTGTCAGACCAGAAATGAACATCGTGACAAATGAAAAATGTCCTGCTTGTGATGGTACTGGCGAAATTAGATCTAGCATCGTTTTGCTAGACGATATTGAAAACAATTTAAGCTTTATATTGCAGGAACAAAACGAAAAAGGAATTACACTTTGGGTTCATCCTTATATAGCTGCTTACATTAAAGCAGGTTTTGCATCCAGACGATTGAAGTGGTTTTTTAAATATGGAAAATGGATTAAAGTAAAAGATTCCACTTCATATTATTTAAATGAGTTTCATTTCTTTAATTCCAAAGACGAAGAAATTAAATTGTAAAATTAAAAGGGCAACAGATCTATTGTTGCCCTTTTAATTTATCTTTAATCTATCCAGTGTATATATAATCCATCCTTTTCCATTTTTCTAAAATAGGTCATTTGTCTTTTTGCAAATCGATGAATCTCTGTTTTCAACTTCTCTTTGAACTCCACCTCATTGTACTCTTCCAGCAAATACAACGACGCATACTTGTATTCTAAGCCCAACCACTGTAATTTTTGATGACTCAGGCCTTTCGCGAGTAAATTTTTTACCTCTTTGATTAGACCATCGGAAAGCCGTTGAGCTAATCGCTTGTCTATGCGAGCCCTTCTGGTTTCCAAGGAGGGGTTTAATCCGATAATTAAATAATCCTGGACAGGAGCTGGCTGATTCAATGGCATTGGATTTTTTTCTAAGTACATCAAAATCTCTAAAGCACGAATTAATCGTTTATGACTATTCCAGTCAATTCGATAATCTATTGGAATTTTTAACTGTTTAATTAATGTGATTAGTTCTTCTTTATTGAACCCCTTATATTGCTGATGGAAATATTCGTCCGTGGGAATGTTCGCATAAGGTTTACTTTGCAATAATGTTTGAATATAAGAACCACTTCCGCCACACAAAATTGCTTGTTTTCTCCGCTCCTTAATATTTTGGTAAACGATGGAAAAATCTTTTTCAAATTCTTTTACATTATACAGTTCATCAGGGTCAATAATATCTATTAAATGATAAGGGATATCTTTATAATCTTCTAAATCTTTTCCCGTTCCGATATCTAGATATTTATAAATCTGTCTTGAATCTGCCGAAATAATTTCTCCCTGAAGTTCTCTAGCTAATTCAACCGCTATTTTTGTTTTTCCAGATGCCGTTGGACCAAGAATAACCAAAAGAAAATCAGGCGAAAGATTTTCTTTCGCCTGATCGTAAATTTGAATAATTTTTTGGACTGTTTCTATAAAATGTATTTGGTCCATTTTTGTTCACTTTGGTTGCTTTTCACAGCTGTTTCAATAAAGGCCATTCCACGTACACCATCGTATACATTTGGAAAATCCAATGCTTCTGGGCTTGCTGTTCTACCTTCTTTCTTTGCGGATACAGTTAGGGCAAAGTTACGATAGATATTTGCAAATGATTCCAATAAACCTTCTGGGTGACCTGCCGGTACACGTGTATTGTGGGTGGCAAACGAGCTTAAGGTAAAAGGGGCAGCGTAAGCGTTTCCTGTTCGGTAATATTGTCGAGGTTGATCAAGCATTTTGATAATCAAATTGTTTGGATCTTCATTGGCCCATTCTAGACCACCTTTTTCGCCATAAATACGAATTCGAACAGCATTTTCCTCTCCTGCCGATATTTGAGATGCCATTAAGACTCCTTTAGCACCTTGTTCAAATTTTAATAATAAGTTTCCATCATCATCTAAAACGCGTCCTTCGACAAAGGTCGTCAAATCCGCGCATACCTCAGTGATTTTCAATCCCGATACATACTCAGCCAAGTGTGCGGCATGGGTTCCAATATCCCCCATCACTAGTGATTTTCCTGAACGTTTTGGATCAGCGCGCCATGCAGCGCCTGCATTTCCTTCTCTTTCAGTGAGTCTGCTTAACCATCCTTGTGGGTATTCAACTACAATTTTGCGTACTTTCCCAAAGTGGCCTTCTCTGACCATTGCTTTTGCTTGTTTGACCATTGGATAGCCCGAATATGTATGGGTCAAACAAAGAGTTCCGCCTGTACGTTCGACCGTTTCCTGAAGGTCCTGAGCTTCTTCCAAGGAAACAGTCATGGGTTTTTCGATTACAACATCAAAGCCATTTTCTAGGGCTAGTTTCGCTGGTCCATAGTGAAGAAAATTTGGGGTAACAATGGTTACAAAGTCCATGCGTTCTCCTTCTGGGAGTTTCGCTTCCTTCTCAATCATTTCTTCGAAAGTATTGTATACACGTTCTTCAGGAACAAACAAGTCACGGCCCGACTCTAAGGAGATCTCTCTATTAATACTAAAGGTTCCACAAACTAATTCTATTTTGCCATCCATAAAAGCTGCAATACGATGAACGGCACCAATAAATGCATCGTTTCCACCGCCGACCATGCCCATGCGAAGTTTTCGTTTCATAAGGAGTAAATTTCGATTGATTAAAGCCTAAATATAGTAAAAAAAACAAGAGGGTCTTAAATATAAAGAACTAATTTTATGCTACCCTGGTTCTGAATCAAGTATCCGCAAGGATATTCTCTCTTGAATTTTTCTAAATCCTTTTCATCGGTTATTGTAAATTGCTTGTTTTGATCAATCCAAAGTTTTTGTGGAGAAACTTGACCTTCTTGGATAAAGCCAATCTTCTTTAAGGAAGAATCCTGTGACCAATCTAAATCAACGTAAGTCATGATATCATTTGGTTTGAAGTCTGTAATAAAACCTTGGAGAAGTTTAGATAATCCTCCTACCACTAGATAGGATGATTTATGACAGAACCTCAATAGTTCAAAAGAACGATGGTTTTCACCTTTGTTTTTCATGATCCTGGCTCCGCTAAATACGGCTATCGATATCAACTCACCCTGATGAAATAATCCATAACGATATTTCCCAGGTAAAGGAATTTGCAAATGATGATCTGATTGAAATTCTAAGGTTACTTTTTTGTCTATTCTAGCTAAAATGGTTTCACGAGCGTAGATTCTGTTAGCCTTTCCAGCCATTACCTTTAAACGGTTTAATATCTTATTCTTTTGATGGATGAACTGATCATGGTTGATGTGTATAATTTTCTTTGCCGAATCTTGAAGGAAAGGGCTTTTCTCCAGATAATAAACGATATCAAACGGTAAATCTTGACACATGATGTTTGAATAGCCGTCTCCTTGAAATACTTGAGTTTGCGTTTCTAACACTTGCTTTAGAAACAAGACCAAGGGTTCGATCATCTGATTATTCATTTTGTAAAATTAATGCTTTTAAAACTCAATATGGTGGCTGTGCCAAATTATTAATACCTTTGTGTCGAAAATTGATGACAAATGAAGTTACCTATAGTAGCCTATGGAGATTCGGTTCTAAGACAAAAAACTGAAGAAATAGAGGAAGATTACCCAGATTTAAAATTGTTAATTGCAAACATGTTTGACACCATGTATGCTGCCAATGGAGTCGGCCTTGCTGCACCGCAAATTGGTTTGCCCATCAGGTTGTTTATCATTGATGCTTCTCCTTTTGGAGAAGATGATGAAGATGGCCCTGGCGACCAGACAGTTGTCGACTTTAAGAGGGTTTTTATTAACCCCATCTTAGTTGAGGAAACGGGAGAGAAATGGGCTTTTACAGAAGGCTGCTTAAGTATTCCTAATATTAACGAAGAGGTGATGCGCAGAAAAAACGTCGTGATTAATTACCTGGATGAAAACTTTGAAGAAAAGGAAGAGGTATTAACTGGACTAGCCGCCCGGGTGGTTCAACACGAATATGACCACATTGAAGGGAAGTTGTTTATTGATAAATTGAGTCCCATTAGAAAAACAATGTTGAAATCCAGGCTTGATGCAATTTCAAAAGGTCAAGTTAAGGTCAGTTATAAAATGACTTTTCCACAATTGAAAAAGAAACGATAACGATTGCCGGTTCAACTGAACTGGCTTTTTACTTTTCTAGCGTTGTGGATACACTTGGAAGTGAAAGGTTAAAACGGACCGATAAGTAGCGAATTAAGAAAATCATAATAACCCCAATTAATGCATTAATACCCTCTGGCAGGGAAGTAAAGGTTAATAGGACATAGAGTATTGCTCCTGCTAAACAAGCAGATGCATAGATCTCTTTCCTTAGAATTAAAGGTGTTACATTCATTAACACATCTCTGATTACTCCTCCCATACACGCTGAGAACATACCCAACATGACCGCGGCAATTTCACTACTTTCATGGGTTAAGGACTTCTGGACCCCTACAACTGTGAAGAAACCGATACCCATTGCGTCAAAGAGGAATAATGTTCTTGCAAAACTATCGAGCTTTTTGTTCATTAAAATAGCAAGAGACACGCCTATAAAAATGGCGATAAGGTAGTTCCCATCCTCAACCCAAGCAGGTCTGATGTTCAGAAAAAGATCTCTTAAAGATCCACCACCTATGGCGGTAACAAAGCCCATGAAGGTTGCTCCAAAAATATCAATGTTCATTCTATTAGCAGCCATTGCACCCGATATGGCAAATACCATGGTTCCTAACAAGTCGATGTAATAAATATGTTCCATTTAAATCCAAGAAGATGTAATGCAATATTACTTAAAATATTGAATGACATTTAGGTTTTTCTGTGCAAAAAAATTAAATCCAAAAAGGGGGTCCATTAGGAGCCCCCGAACTAAACAACGAAACAACTGTCCTTATAAAGGATGAATTTGTCTATTAATTAGACCATCCCTTTTTTTGCTTTAAAGCGTTAATTTCTTTTTGATATCGGTTATGAATTTCTTGCATTTCCGGCGAATTATTCAGAGCTTCAATTTCTTTGATTTTCTTTTTCCATTCATCACTTTCAAAGTATTTTTGAGTTTCTCTGGCAGATTTCTCTATTTTTTGTAACTCATTTTTCCATTCTGGGGACTTAAAGTATTGATCGATTTTGGCTGACTCTAATTCTACCTTAGCAGTTGCTTTTTCTATTCTCTTAAGTTGATCTTTCCACTCTGGACTTTGAAAATACTTTTCGATTTCTGCACCACTTTCTTCAATTTTTTTAATTTGTTTCTTCCATTCTGGAGAATCAAATTGTTTTTGAACCTCTTTTGCTAAATTTTCTACTGATGAAATCTGTTCCTTCCATTCTGGTGAATTAAAATAAATTTCGATTTTTTCAGTGCCTTTTTTCAGTTGCTCGAGATTGATTTCAACCGGTTTTGGAAGCTTAATTGTGTCTGGTTGTCTTTTTTCTACAGCTTTTGCTGGCGTCATTGGAATAGGTTGAATTGCCAATTCAGGCTTTTTGGGTTCAGACCTTTGTATCTCCTGAGGGTAGAAACGCTCGTTTTCAAAATGAACCGTATCTATAGTGAGTTGGCTTGTATACTTATTCGAGCTTGTTTTGGTGCTTTGATTTTCTAGAGCCTGACTAGGTTGAATTTGTGTTAGCAGCGCAAGGATCATAATAGATAATCCACTAAGCAAGACGGCAAATAGTTGATGTTTTACGTTTTTATACCTAGTTTCTATATTTGTGATCCGTTTGATTCGATTGAAAAGTTGATTTTTCTGGCCAGTCGCCGCCATAGTCAATGCTGGAGTTAAGCTCATTCTAAGTTCTTCTAATTCAACCAAAGCATTAGCATAAATCATTGGTGTTCCTGTTTGTTCAACCACCATGTCATCACAAGCATGTTCACGCTCTTTTTCAATGATTTTTGAAATGGCCCAGACAAAGGGGTTAAAAAATAAAAGGGTTTCAACAGCAACCTTTATTAAATTATACAAATAATCCTGTCTTTTTACATGGGCAAGTTCGTGCAATAAAATCGCTTCCACTTGTTCTGTATTCATGCGGTTGACATAGGCTACCGGGAATAACACAAATGGTTTGAAATAACCTAAGGTTAGTGGTACTGAAATGTTATTTGATAGATACAGATTTACACCATGACTTATTTTTAGTTTCTCTTTTGCATTTTTAAATAGCAGGTCCCAATTTTGGGGAACAGAAGCAAGTCCTTTGAATTTTAAGTTCCTTAGATTAATTAAGTTCTTTGTTAGTAAAAGTATTTGAATACTAAAACCTATGGCATAACCAGCGGCCAGATATGGGAAAATATTTTCTAGCGAGAACGAAGACTTTTGACTTTCTGTAAATAGTTGCATTAAACTTTCCTTGTTCAGAGTTGCTAAATTCAGACTCGGCAATGCATGCTGATAATAATAAATCAATGTTCCTACAAAATTCAAAAAGATCAACATTTGTGTTCCTACAGCTAAATTGTATTTAGTTTTAGCATTGATGGCAGGGATAAGCAGGTTGCACACGCATAAAACGATGTATAAAATAGCTGCTTGCCAAAGAGAATGAAGTATGCTCCATCCCAAGGTATAACTTAAGGTATATATGAGATTTTCCATGATTATTGGTTTTCTATGGATTTTAAAAATGCTTTTATTTCCTCTAATTCTTTTTGACTAGCTCGATGATTTCCTAATGCTTGCATAACTAATCTGCTAGTCGATCCATTATATACTGAATCAATCATTCTATCTAGAAATTTTTCTTGTGTATCTTCCTTATTGAGCTTTGCTTTATATAGGTGTGTCCTGGAACTAGTATCCCGTTCAACCATCCCTTTTTCAAGCATAATTTGCATAAGTTTTAAAATGGTGGTGTATCCAACATCTTTTTTTTCTAAGGCTTCATATACTTCTCTTACGCTGCTTTGGCCTTTTTTCCAAAGAACTTGCAAGATTTCTAATTCACTATCTGTTGGTTTCATAAGTTCAATTTTACATCTACGAATTGTTTCGTATTCAAATGTACGAATGATTTCGTAATATGCAAATTAAATTTTATTTTTTTTAATCATCATTTCGTTAGTGCTGTTGAAGGTCTCTGTTTGAAGGTCTCTATGGATTCATGCTATAGTCTTTCTAATTCCTGTTAGCATTTTTACCCACGATGCATTTTACATTATATATAAGGATGCTGATTTCAGGC
>NZ_JCAXEC010000014.1:0-106518 GCF_059758715.1 Sphingobacterium sp. GQ94 | reverse complement strand
TTCTAAAGCAATGATATCATAATTTGATACTAGTTAGTTTGACCTAACTTTGTAACAAAACAAGGCCAGATTTACCATTTTCTTGTAACATAACAAACCCAGTTTGATCTAAATATCTTAAAATTGACACGTGTCGCTTTAAATTATGTTCTTTAGACTAACTGTTTTGTTTAATATCATTAAATCCCTTCAAGTCTCATTGTAAACGGAAAATCGGGACCGACAACTGACTTATCATACCAGAAATTTCTTTTAAACCATACATAGTCAAAGTCAACAGGTTAAAACAAAAGTCCTTTGGATATTAGCTACTTTAAAAAATATTCAAAAAAAGTGTATGCTTGATCGTTTGATTCCTCATTTGGGGCATGATCCGGACGATTGGTCATGGCTACCCGGTCAGTATACCCAAGCAATTTGTTGAGCCTAATGCTGTGATTCAAGGGCACCCATTGCTCCTTTGGATCGGAAGACCCACCAGAGACTAAAAATGGTCTTGGTGCCATCAAAGCGTGAAGTTCATGCAAATCATCACCTTGCTGAATCAATTTCGGGTATAAACCTTTTGCTTGCGGAATCATGCCCGTTTTACGCCAGGTGTTTTCCCAAGGTGGATTATAATACCCCAAATACCAAGGCTCCCAATAATTCACTGCGGCACCCTTGGTTTCATCGAAAACAACTCCCGGATCGGACCAAACTCCGCAGGCAAAGCGATCAAATAAAGCAGATGCAAACATAGCCCATTTCCCGCCAAAAGAATGCCCCATGATACCAATTCGTGTAGAATCTACAGAAGGATGTTTGGATAAGGCATACCAAGCGTTACCTGCCGCATAAGCTAAAGCTGAAAGGGGTTGAATTGTTGCTTGCTCCATGCTTGGGTAATAGAGCGAATAGACCCTTTCCTTTGAAGCCTCTCTGGTACCCAGAGAAAGAGTTACAAAACCACGAAGCGCCAGACCCCTAGCAAAATCTCTTCCAGCTTTACCTTCTCCAATAGCCGTTTCGGGCTCATAGAATACCGTTATAACCGCAGGCATTTTACTTTTAGGAGACTCGGGAATCAACAAATAGCCGTCTGTTTTCGTATTTGGCATCCAATTAAAGCTCACCTTATATTGCATATACCCCTCTTTTTTTACCGAATCCAAGATTTCGAGTTTTTGATTCGTAATCGCAGCTGGCCATGCCCCCATCATACCATGCCATTTCTTTAAAATTTCAGCCCGTTTAATTGACCAGTCTTTCGCTGTCTTGACGGCTTTGCCATCGGAAAAATGAAGGAAAGATTTGAAATCTCCGTATTGACTCTGGAATTTTTCAGGTGGCGAGAAAAAAGGAGAAATTTTATTCCATAATTCTTTTTTTTCCTGAGTTTGCTGTTTTTGAGCCAAACTGTTTTGACAAAATAGCAGCGATATGATTAATGCGATTCCTATGCTTCTCATATAATTTGGTTTAATTTTCACCGGTTTATTTTGAGGCTGATTTCCACAGCCGATTTATATTTTCTTCTTTAAGGTGTATGCAATTACCTTTTGATTCATCGTGTCCCGATTGTTCTTTGAAAACACGGAATCTAAGGTCAGTTCATACACAAAACCTTGGGTCATATCACCAAGATTTAGATCAAGTCTTTTTTTATCAAATGAAAGGTCAAGTGATTTTAAGTCAACATTTTGTACATCTGTTTGCTTTGATCCATACTTATCATGATAGAGATAACGGTACTTTTTTATTTTAATTTTCCCAAGCAAATCTTCTCCATCTGAGGCCTGTAAAACTCTGGTAAAGGATAAACTAAAGCCTTTTTTAGTCAGGTTCATGGATTGAATATCGAATGGCACCCCTCCATTAAACTGCACTCGCTGTATGCCCCGATCACCTAGCCAGCCATGATCAGACTGTCCAATCCATAAACTTCCATCTGGACCAAAGGCAAGTCGATTATTTCCTTTTCTAAGTCCATGACCATCCAAAAACGGGGTAACGGATCCTTGCGTGATTCCATCCTGGGTCTGCTCCAGTATAATTCGCACCAATCTCCCTTGATTCATCTCTCCAACCAAGTATTGACCTTGAAAAGCTCGAAGCTCCTTATGGTCTTTAATTAAAACAGGTTGTGATGGAGAATTTGCAATCACGTCATGGGGAAATATGACAGCTGGTTTTTCGCGCATGTGTTCCAAAGAATCTATAGGTAATGCAAAGGGATTGCCTTTATTCCATCCCTCTTTCCAGATTAAACTTGCCGGATGGCCATAAAACTTACCCTGTTGAACTTGGTATAAACAACTCGAACCAACCCAATCTCCTTGGTTATCGGTGAGATAGAGCTGATCATCCTTTCCTATAACCAACCCATTGGGAGAGCGAAAACCCATTGCAAAAGGTGATATCTTGCCATCGGGAGCAATCTTCATTACCCAACCTCTATAAGGTACCGTTGAAAACATTGCTCTTTTAGCAGATTTCCCTAAGGAATCTTGCTCGCCACGCAGTTCATCTGATACCCCTCCTCCCGAGGAAGAGGTGTTTAAGGCAACAAAAAGATTCCCTTTAGAATCCTTGACAGGTCCATAGGCAAACTCATGGTAATTGCCCGTCATTCCAAAACCGTCATATAGTGTTTCATACTGATCAGCAAGGGTATCGCCATCGCTATCTACAATCCGGGTCAGCTCAGCGAGTTGCATGACCAGTATTTCTTTTTCATTCACCGCCATTAGACCAAGAGGTTCATGAAGCCCGGATGCAAAAAGTTTCCAAGAGCTATCTTTTGGATTATAAATCATAATCTCCCCCCGCATAAAAGCGGCTATCAATCGTCCGTCTTTCAACACATCAATTGCCGCCACCTCAGCCGTTAAGCCTTCTGGGGTTGGAACATCTTCGATCGTATAGGGAAATACTGAGGATTGTGGCTCCCTCTGGCAACCTACAAGCAGCGTTATCAGGACTGCTGTAAGAAAATTTCCGATAGAATATTTAAATGGTTTGATGTACATTATTCTTTTATTAGTTCCACTGAAAATTCTGCTGCATGCTCCCGGGATAATTCTAACCTTTCGGATAAAACAGGTTTTCCCTGATAATAATAGTGTACACCAGGGGTCTTTGTGAAATTAAAATAAACACGCGAGCCTGGGTTTTGAATTCGAAAATGACGAATGAGCCCATTCTCCTTTTTTAATTCTTTAATCGTTTCATACACCTTACGCGATCCAATTTGATACTGAAATTCGAGATAACCCTCCTTTAGAATTCTATAGCCTTTAAATGTAGGTTTTTCGGACGGGTCCATTCCCTGGAATTCTATCGGAAATTTTGCGTTCTCGCGGTAAAAAATTTCTCCAAGAATCTCCGATTTGGCGTCTTTATGTCCTTTCCATATCGCCTGCTGATCAACAAAATCACCTTCCCAGGCAAATCGTAATCTACAAGGACCAGCATCCCAACAAATGGATAAATTCTCACTAAGGCGAACAATGATGGCCGCTGGAGAGGCTCCCTGAATGTAGGTTCGGTAATAATAAGGTGGCTTTAGCGCATAAGAATGTTTGCGCTGCGGCTGCTCAGATGATTTACGTCTTTGCTCTGGGATATGGAGATCATTAGCCAGATCTGGCATCTTAGGTGAATCATCGACATACATCGCTCCATACATTAAGAATCCATGTCCCGGAAGACTGCAAACATAAGGATAAACTCCTTGTTCCTTCGGAGCGGTAAAGGTTATACTTTTGCGTCTTGTGGGCTCCACAATGGGAATACTAAAAAGCACCTCTTTACGCTTAGGAATATAATTCATTTGTTTTCCTGAAGCGCCTAAATCTGCGGCCGCCTTCACAATGCTTAACCTACTCTTTGGCGAAAGGATTAATAAGTTATGGTCCATATCATCGCTATTGGTAAAATTAATCGTTACCTTTTGGCCAGGTAAAACATGAAAGCGCGCAAGGCTATATTGCATTCCCGCAAGCACAGAAAGGTTTATTTCAACCGGTGCAGGCCCGTCTAACGGTTTCCAGGACCCTAAAAATAGCAGTAGAAAAAAAGCCAAAAACCAAGGTCTTCTAAAGCGTAATTTCAAATTTTTTCTCATCATCTAAAACGAATTTCTACGAAGATTTAGCTTTTAATAAATTTTGATAATACGGCGATGGCTCAAAGATTCCTCCGGCGCGAGTATAAAAATCTTCATCCAGTTCAAAGACGCCATTTTTGACCAGAGTCCAATTCGCTCCAGAATAAGGATGTCTTGTTTTCATCTCCTCCCAGTTTTGATAATTCATATCTCCATTGGTCTCCATCATGCCCATGCCCAACTTTGGGAAGGGAGCCATGCTGGCCGCAACATTTTTATTCCAGTCAATTAATATCGGATTTACGGTGAGATCAGAGCATAGACAAGGGATTCCTCGCTCCTTGGCTACAGCAGCAATCTTTACCGTGAGACTCAGTGTTTTGGCAATTCCTTTTAAGACAAAAGCGCCATAGCCTAGGTCAAGCTTTCGGTATGCATCCTGGGGGGAATGAAGGGATTCATCACAGGCAATCATCAGACCTAAATCCGAGACGTTCTCTGTATTGTCTTCTCCAAAGGGTTCCTCATAAAACAAAATGTGATCAAAAGCACCAATTTGCTTTGCATAATCCAAATACTTACCTAACAAAGCCTTATTCGGGTAACGTCCATTGGCATCCATGGTGTAATAAACCTTACCATTGGGGCTATGCGGCGTGCTCACTTGTTTTAATACCTCATGAATTTCAGCTAATCTTTGCTGATCTTTCTTAAGCATTTCGCTTGGGCTCCCGGAGGCACCTGTTTTTATTTTATAAATAAAATAGCCCGCATTGGCTGCATTTTGAATATCCTGCAAAGGCATATCATAGGATATTTGGAACATTACTGCAATTCTGGAATTTTTATGACTAAAGAGCGTGCTGTAAGCAGAAGGTGCTAGTTTATCAAAACGGGTAATTCCATTTTCTTTAGCGTACAACATCCATAAGGCATTATCCAGGCTAACCAGAGCGTTATAAACAAAATTAATGTTGAGCTCAGGATTCTGGGTTAGTCGTTTTGCCTGAAGAAATAATTGCGGAACAATGCGATCGATGAGTTCTATAGGATCAACAAATACTTCGCCACGAATTAACTTAAGAGCCTTTCCCAATAAGGCAAACATGAGGGCATTGCCTTGTGATTCTGAAAACTCACTGAATACCTTGGCGTCTCCATACAGGACACTTTGGGTAGAGAGCCCTAAACCAACATGTCCATTTTCGCTCTGAACTTGGGATATAATTTGCCAAAGTTCACTCAAATAACCACCCTTAAACCCGAATGGAAATCGAAGTTTTTCACGTTCAAAATTAGAATCAACTGTTGCAATTTTTATTTCATTCATTTTCTCTCTTTTGACATTCACTCTAGCACTAAGTTTCTCTGTAGAGAGAAAATTCATCGAGGTTAACGCTAGCGCCGAATTTCTTAAAAACCATCTTCTATTCATCTATTATTTTCCCAGTTGATCCTTTAGCCAACTGTAAGTTACCTTTTTTTGTTCAGGATATATCTTATGTTCTCCATTTGGAATAATCAATATTTCTTTCGGAGATTCAATCTGATTATAGGCCGCATAAAATGAAGTTGGCGGAGTGGTCTGGTCATTAAAACCCCAGGAAAAGTACCCGGGAACCCGAATGAATTTTGCAAAATTCACCACATCATAATACCCTAAAGTATGGAGTACTTGGGGTTGATTCTCTTTATAAAGGTCTTTTTTTGTAAACACATGAGGCCAGCCCCCAGCTCTTCCTTTTAAATAACCTGGGTGGTCACACATTGCAGGACATAAGGCAACAAAATAATCGATTCTTGGTTCTAGAGATGTAGTGATAATCGAGAGAGCGCCACCTTGAGAGGAACCCCAGGCGCCAAGATTCTCTCCATCAAATTCATCCAGAGAATAAATTAAATCTATCGATCTCACACAGCCCAAAATCACCCTGTTGTAGTAAAACGAATCCCTATCGGTCAATCCCTTATACATGTAATCTTTGAGTTCTCCTGTTTTCAGCCCATCGTAAAAAGATTTAGGCAAATTCACCTGGTGATTGTGTATATAGAGGTCCAAAGTTATAAAACCGTTTGCCGCATTTTCAGGGTCTCCTGATAAAGGAGCAACCCCGGCGCCAGGAAAGCGAACTATAGCTGGAAACTTTTTGAATTGATCGTTTTTACCTTTGCTCGATTTTGGAAGGGATAATACGCCATAAAATTTTTGGACTCCATCGTTATAAAACTCATATTCCACCTGATAAACCCGTACCGAGTCATCTCGTATCTGGCCAAGTGGCGTTAATTTAGGATTCAAATCTACTTTTTTTGAATCGGCGATTTGTGTCTTCCAAAAAGAGGCGAAATCCTTAGGTAATTCAGAAGAAGCTTCAATTTTGTGCGGCAAATATGCGGCTGTAGCTACTGCCGAATAGGATTTACCGTCCAACTGAACGTTCACCGTGCAGCGAAGGAAACCTGATTCAGCTAAGCCCTGGGCCACAATTTCAGCTTTACCATCCTTTAGTTTAACTTTTCCTTTTTTCAAAGGAGGCATTTTTTCAAGGCCTATACTGTATTGTACCTGGAGATCATCATGTGGTTTATCCAAATCGAGCTCAAGGGAAAATACAGCCTTTTCTCCTAGTTCATATTGCCAATCGGAGTGATTTAAGCTCAGAGAAATCTTAGGCGTGTGCAGCGCGTTTTTTTCAACGGTTTGATTTTGCCCTGATTGCGGCCTCTGTAAACAGAGGCCTGCATTCAAGTTCACCACTAACAACAAAAAAACGAACTGTATATTTTTTATTAAAAACTTAACTTTAGATACCATAGTAGGTTTTATTAAAAAGAACATCACTTGGTCCAACCAGGATTTTGCTCTAAATTATCATTCAAAACAATTTCGCTCTCTGGAATAGAATTCAAATAATCTCGGTCCAATTTAAAGCCCCAACCATTTGGCATTGCTTTTTGAAGCGGATCTAAAAATCCATCTGCGTTTACCGGATAAGGATTCTTCGTGATTTGTGAAGCTAAAAAGCCTGTCGGCCTTTTACCTACAATCAGCTCATCGGCCGCAGCCCAGCGGGCAATATCGTCCCAGCGCAACCCTTCTGCTAACAGTTCTACCCTGCGCTCACGGCGCACCTCATTGATGATCGGAGAAAGATTTGGAAAATTCCATTTCGGATCCACGGCAATACCTCCTAAGACTAGATTAGGAAGTCCAACCCGATCACGGAGTGGCTTGATGCTGATATCGATATCCCCTTGATTAATCTCTCCCAATTCCGCTTTAGCCTCGGCATAATTCAATAGCACCTCAGCGTAACGGTAAATCAAGGCCGGAGATTCCTCTGTTTGTTGCTTATGATATTGCATCATTGGATTATACCCCTTTTGAATCACATAACCAGAAGGTGCGTTGTAATCTCCTGAACTATTTAGTTTATCATACACAACCTTATAAAGTTCAACTTTTCCATCGGTATGTACTTTCCAAACCTCACCAGGCAATGCAATGGACTGATAAAAGCGCGGGTCACGGTTCTGGGCTTCTTTGGTGATATTCTCATATCCTCCAAACAGCGGATTCCCTGTAATGGGGCGGCCATCGATACATAAATAGGCATCGGCCATTTCTTTGGTAATGGTCTTACTGGTCGGAGTTTCCATCCGGAAAAAACGATCATTGGTAAAGGTGCCACTCCCTTTGGTTAACTCATTATCGTATTTACGCCAGAACATCGCTTCGCTATTTCTGCTGTAATCCAGCAAGGAGAATAATTCTTTGTAATCCGTTTCAGGCTTGTTATTGGAATACACGGAGTATAACCCCGATTCAATAATTTCTTTGGATGCCTCAGCCGCCTTTTTGAGGTATTTCTCGGGCTGAGCGTCCGGTACACCAAATTCAGTTCCTTGATGGTATTTTTCCCAGGTCCCCTCATACAGAGCCACCCGACTCTGTATGAGTAAAGCGATCCATTTGTTTAATCTTGCATCGCCTGAGGTTTTCTCTGGACTTAAATACATCGCAGCAGAATCCAATTGACTAATGATAAAGTCGGCCACTTCGTTACGCGGGTTACGTGGGTTGTATACTTCTGGAGAACTGGTTCCTAATGTGCCTGTCAAGATCTGGATCGGGCCGTAGCTTTTGAGCAAATTAAAGTAAATCAGCCCCCTAAAGAAATAGGCTTCTCCCAAAAACTGCTGGTAATCTTCGAGTTCATAATTCTCTTTGACTACATGATAATTATCAAAGAAATAATTAATCCGGCGTACATCCCCAAAACCAATGCTCCCTGAGGTAGAGACAGTTCGGGTACCTTCAAGTCTTGTATTGGGTGCGCCATTGGTTTGGTTATCGCTATCGAAATCATCACCATGGTTGGCGTATTTCGGAAAATTAGCGGCTGTATAAAACCCATTAACATAAGTTCTGAGCTCATCCGGGGTCTTAAAGAAATCCGGCGTAGTCACTGCATCTAATGGCGTACGGTTTAAAAAGTCCTTATTGCAAGCACTCAGCAATAGCAAAGTGATTGAGCAGGTCAGTATCGTGATATATTTTTTCATGTCTTTTATAAATAAAGTATGAATTCAGTTTAAAAAGTGATATTCAAGCCAAAAGAAAAGGTCCTTGATATCGGATAAATCACCCCTGAGGTTAAATATCCACCATAACGGTCGTCCGAGGCGAAAATAGTTTCCGGGTCGAATACTTTTGGCAATTTTGTAAAGGTCAATAAATTCTCTCCAGAGAAATACACCCGGATGTTACTCACTTTGATTTTTTGCAACATATCCGCTGGCAGATTATAGCCAACCTGTAGGTTTTTTAAGCGCAAATACGAAGCGTTCAATAGATAGCGGTCCTGGCTTTGACGATTTTTTGAGGTCTCTGCTGAGAAATAAGGCTTTGGTAAATACGAATCCGTATTTGGGCCTAATACATTGGTTTCATCAGCCGGTCTCCAGTAGTCTAAATTGTAAGAATCTTCAAATAATCCTGAATTCCCCCATGCATTGGTCATGCCCCAGAATACAGCGGACCCGGTATCGGGGTTAAAATCACGTTTTCCAACTCCTTGCCAAAACATAGAGAAATCAAACTGCTTCCATTGAATTCCGCCGGTAATCCCGATATTGTAACGCTCTCTATCGTTACCAATCACCTTTAAATCACCATGATCATCAATGGTACGCTGACCATCATTTATAACCCCATCGCCATTGAGATCCTTGTATTTCATATCACCTGGACCCCACTTTGTATGAAATTTGGATTGATCTGGCATTGGCTCACCCTGAGTTTGAATTATACCATCACTCTCAAAGCCCCATATTTCCCCTGCTCGTTTACCCTTATACCAATCGCCTATAAGATTCTTATCATTTAGATATTTCAGAATCGTTGAACGGCTATCCCCTAGACTGACACTTGCGTTGTACGAGAATTGATCTGAAGGGCTATCTTTCCATCCTAAGATCAGCTCAAAACCTTTGGTTGAGAGTTCTGCATTATTAGCTTTAGGAGTGGCAGCTCCTAATGGATATGGAAGGGTGACAACTGGTCCTAACATATTGGTAGTTACTCTATTGTACCAATCAAAGGTTAAGCTCAATTTATTGCTCATAAAACGAGCATCAATCCCTGCATTAAGCGTCGTGATAGTTTCCCAAGTTAAATCATCTGAAATTAAACCAGGAACATTTGCATAACCCGGACGCTCTCCGTCAATAATCCAGTTTACATTGTTATAAATTGGAATGGTTGGTAGGTACAGATAATTGGATACATTTTGATTTCCAAGGGATCCATAAGACAATCTGAACTTCAAATCATTCACATAGGGCGTAATTGGCTGCCAAAAATTTTCTTTAGATACGTTGTATCCCACAGAGGCTGAAGGGAAAAATCCCCAACGCTTCCCATCTTCAAAGCGGGAAGATCCGTTATAACGGGCGCTGACTTCAACAAGATATTTCTCTTGAAAATTGTAATTCAATCTTCCAAACACGCCTTGAGTTGCCCAGTGCGTAATATTATCTGAAACGGTTTTATCCCCTAGAGCAGTACTTAAGGAAACGATTTCCTCAGAGATCAGTCCTGTACCAGAAGCACTCAAACCGGTGGAATACCGGTATTCCTGTTCATACCCAACTAATGCCTTAAGAAAATGATCGCCGAAGGTATTTTCATAAGAGGTCGTTCCGTTAATTAAAGTGTATATGTTCTGAGAAAAAGCGGTATTGTAAACAGCAGCCGGTTTACCAATATTCCCAAAATTGCCGTCTCCAAGCTCAACCATTATGGGCTTAGGGTTAGAGGTTCCTCTTCGGCCCTGGTTGTTGTAATTGTAACTAAAATTCGTCTTCCATCCTTTAATCGGCTCGAGTTCACCTCCAAGAGTGATAAAGAAATCATTGGTATGCGCCTGATCCCGTCCGGAATCTTGCATCAAACGAACTAGAGGACTTTGCACCGTCCCGTTGATGTTATGAAAAGGCATCATCGGAGCGAAAAATAGGATTTCCCTGAACGTATGCTCTCGTCCTACGGTCGTCTCACCCATAGGAAAATCAGTGTGCCCAGATGCATATTTTACACTTGAGCGGAAATTTAACCAAGGGGTGACTTGAGAATTCACGTTACCTACGAAATTATACCGCTTGTAGCTGTCATTCCCCCATTCATACATACCATTTTGCTCAATGAATCCCCCAGAAATATAATACTGATTTTTTTCATTTCCGCCATTCACATTGATGTTGTGTTTCTGGTTAAAAGAATTATCGCGCAGGAGCATCCGGGCCCAATTGTTGTTGGCGTTTCCATCACGGCGTCCAGCCCAAATATTGCTTATGGGATTTTCCGGATCGTATTCGTGAGGGAAAGTTCCATCGATATATCCTTTTATACGTTCCACCTGCTCATCACTGTATAATGCAGCCAGTCCAGCATTGCTCTGCGCCTGATTATAGGCTGTGGCCCAGGTATAAGAATCGACATGACTCGGGTTACGAATAGGGCTAGCCCAGGATAAATTATCGGTATAACCAATGGCCACCGTTCCATCTCTTTTTCCTTGTTTGGTGGTGATCAAAATCACACCAAAAGGAGCCCTTGACCCATAAACGGCAGATGCAGAAGCATCTTTGAGGATCGAGACACTCTCAATGGATTCTGGATCCACATTGGTGATGTTCATCTCCACTCCGTCTACCAGAATTAACGGTGATCCCCCTCCTGAAATTGAGGCCATACCTCTTAAGTTCCAAGAACTCACTGCCCCAGGTTCTCCCCCACGCATGTTCATACCAATATTTAGATTCGGTGAGGCGCCTTTAATCAGATCAGCCACCGTATTGGAAGTCCGATTGCTCAATCTCTCACCGGAAATCACATCCACCGAACCCGTTAGGTTCCCTTTCTTCTGAGTACCATATCCCACGACCACAACTTCATCCAAATCCGAGAGTTGTGGGGACAGCAGCACATCCATCACCGCAGCGGTAGCTTTCATTTCTTTTCCCTGATAACCTAAAAAAGAAAAGCGTATCGTATTTCCTGGTTTCCCGTTAATTTCAAAACGACCCGATTGGTCAGTTTGCGTGACTACTTCCCCGAGTGTTACTGTCACGTTCGGAAGCGTCTGTTTTGTTTCTACATCTTTTACAACACCGCTAATTGGGGACTGGCCGTACAGGGTTACAATCCAGAAATTCGCGATTAAAAGAGGGATGAGTATCCGCATAAGTTTAATCATAATTCAAAGTTTTATAAAATTTTATACTCAATTAGTTCTATTGTAACCAAAAAAACGTTTACGTTACCGCTTTTTAAAAAGCTTGAAAATTCAGAAATATCGGTTACGTACACGAATTAAGGCGTTGTTGGTTATAATTCAGTACTAAAGTAATATTTAATATTAAATTAACAATAATATTTTTAAAAATTAGCGCAAAAAGAAAGACCTATTCTGCAAATTAGTCCAGTGAAAATCATTCCTAAAATTGGTATAGGATAAACTTAAAGTCCTATTGAATTAATTTCGATTCACTAGGATCGAAAGTCAAAGGAGTCAGATGAATTCTGCACCTGGATTGACCCAAAATAAATGACTGTACTTACACCAACCAGTCTGGTGAATGGTTGATTGAGTGTTCTGTTGGAAATTACTTTTTTTGTATCTTCAGCTAAGAAATGGCACTTGAGTTAGTACTAACTGATTAATATAGATGAAGAAAATAATTTTAAACCTTGCGGTAAGTTTAGATGGATTCATAGAAGGAGAACATGGAGAAATAGATTGGTGCATATTGGACGAGGATATGGGTTTTAACGATTTTTTAGAATCTGTTGACACCATCTTTTACGGGAGAGTAAGCTATCAACAGTGGGGTAATTATGAACCAGAAGAGGATTCGAGTCAGCAAGAAAAAGAACTCTGGCAAGCTGTGCACGCCAAAAATAAATTCGTTTTTTCAAGACAGAATCTAACAGCTGAAAAGGCGACCTATATCTCTTGCGATATTGCATCCAAAGTAACCCAAATCAAACAGCAGCCAGGCAAGAATATTTGGATGTATGGCGGAGCGAACTTGATTAAAACGTTTATTAATTTAGGTCTTATTGATACCTACAAACTCTCTGTGCACCCCATCGTTTTAGGAAGTGGTAAACCTTTGTTTGAAGAGTTGAAAAATAGAATCAATCTCTGCTTAACCGGAACTCGTGTTTTTAAATCCGGAGTGATTGAATTAACCTATGAAAAAATAAACCCTTAGGATCAACTCATCTTATTCTATTTTTACTCTATTCAATTTTTATTTGTCAAGTATTTTGCGCAAAATACTTGACCTTTTGTTATTTTTATCTACCAAGACTATAGCGATTCGCAAACCGAATACGCAAGAGAAAAGATGACTGAACAACCCACTTATCAGCTCCAACTTTTGATACCCATTATGGTGTTTCTCAAATGACCACTGCTGATCCAGTCGATTAAAAACATCCCGATCCAGAAGATCCAAAAATGTAAGAAAATAGAATTATATTTACCCTGGTATATGAATACACCACCATTTATTACAGGATCGGGAACCAAATTATATTAAAACATCAAAATGAAACAAACCTTTATTATACTCTTTCTCATACTGGGATTTGCAAAGTCTTATTCTCAAGAACTAAATCAAAAAATCGAGCGAGATTTTTTGATTTATTCAAATTTAATTCGTGAAAAGCAAACTGATAAAGCACTTGACTACCTCAATCCAAAATTTTATAAAATTATTTCAAAGGAACAATTAAAAACCGCCGTCGAATCAATTTACAACAATCCTGATCTGGTGTTCAAACTAGGGATTCCAAAGATCAATACTTTTGGTGAGCTGAAATTTATTCAAGGCGTCAATTATGTAAACTTTGACTACCATTCTCCAATAGAAATGAAATTCGTACAGATGGAATTCGATGAGCTAAAATTAGAGACTATACTAAAAAGTTTAGAGAAAGAATTCGGAGATGGAAATGTTAAGTATAATCAAGAAACGGGATTTTTTAAATTGGATTCCTATAAAAAAGCCATTGCGAGCTCATCCGATAAGGAAAACTGGAAATTCATTGTCATTGATAATGAAAAAATGAAAACCGCCCTAGAAAAAATAATTCCTGCCGAATTATTAGAGTGAGCCGGTTGTTGCCCTTTTTATTTTTTAAAACAGACAAAAAGAATATTAAGCTTATATTCAACACTAAAACAAACTCATACTACCGATTCATACCCACAAAGGATGAACGCTAAGCAAATACATTATGATAACATTTAAATTCACCTCCCTGGTATGTGGTCTTATACTGATGATGAGTACCGCAATTTCTCAAATTCAACCTGCAGCTGATCGAATTCCTGAATACATCGATTATCTCAAAGGAAAAAGAATAGGTATGGTCATTAATCCCACATCCATAATTGGAAACAAATCGAGTGTAGATAGTTTGATCGCCCTGGGGGTAAATGTCGTGAAGGTTTTTGGCCCTGAACACGGGTTCCGAGGAAATGTTGGTGCGGGAGTAGAAGTCGAAGATTCAAAAGATGCAGCTACCGGGGTAAAAATTGTTTCCTTATATGGAAAAACAAACAAGCCCACCAAGGAGATGTTGGCAGATATAGACTTGATGATTTTTGATATGCAGGATATTGGTGTACGTTATTTCACCTATTTGGGCACAATGCATAGGGTTATGGAAGCGTGTGCTGAAAACGATAAAGAGTTATTAATTCTAGATAGACCAAATCCAAACGGGCATTACGTGGATGGTCCGATATTGGACATGGCCTATCAATCCGGAATTGGCATGCATCCGGTGCCCATTGTACATGGCATGACTGTAGCCGAGTATGCACAAATGATCAATGGAGAGGGTTGGCTGGCCTCCGGAATCCAATGCAAAATTAAGATTATACCAGTCGCTAATTATGACCACTCCATGGAATATATTCCGCCAGTGAATATGTCCCCAAATATTAACACTTATCAGGCAGTCGTCTTGTATCCATCAACTTGTTTATTCGAGGGAACTGTGCTGAGTGAGGGAAGAGGAACTCAGTTTCCTTTTACCGTAATAGGAAGCCCGGCTTATAAAGGGATTTACGATTTTTCGTTCACCCCGGTTAGTATAAAAGAAATGAGCGCCACTCCAATCCATTTGGGTGAGCTGTGTTATGGTTTTGATTTAAGACAGGTCGATTTAGTACGGTTAAGGAAAGAAAAAAAAATCAACCTGACCTGGTTAATTGAAGCATACCAAAAACACCCCAAAAAGGAGATCTTTTTCGATCATAAGCAAAGCAAAGAAATTGTCGTTTTTAATAGACTTGCAGGAAGTGATACCTTAGAAAAACAGATAGTTTCAGGACTCACCCAAGAGCAAATTCGTAAAAGCTGGGAGCCAGGTTTGAAAAAATACAATAAAATGCGTAAAAAATATTTGATCTATAATTAACGCTTCATAGGGTAACCACCATGCCTAGAAAACCCAATCGGGACTATTTGAAGGTGCAACAAGGAATATAAGTAATCAAGGTGCCACGAGCGGGCACCTTGATCATCTACTAAACATTAACAAACACAAAGCTATCGGGGAGACAGCTTAACCAACTACTTATATTAAAAGGTATAACCAGGATTCTGTTCCAACGCTCTATTTCTTTCCCAAGCTTCTCGTGGAATAGGTAAACGGATAGGCTGAGTTTTCAACCAAGGTTTACTCTCTACAGAAAGAGCAGGAAAATCAACACGGTTCTCTTTGATAAAATCAATAAAACGACCTCTGCGATTCAAGTCGGAGAACGCTCCTGCAGATTCCCACAAAAACTCCATTCTTCTTTCCTTAAAAATAGCATCCAACACCTGATCTTTCGGTAGGCCCAATGGTTTTGCATTCAAACCGGCTCTTACTCGAATTTTATTGACTTGTTCCATGGCCTTTGCACTCATGCCCGATTCATTCAACGCCTCAGCATAGTTTAACAGAATCTCAGCAAAACGTAGCACAGGAGCATTAACCCCTGACATTCCAATAGTGGCTTTTTGCCAATATTTAGTGGTAATGTAACCCGTTTTAGACCATCCCGCAGGTACCGAGGTAGGCATCACAAAGGCAGGCATATCTTGATGCGCTTCACCTGGACCAATAATTACATCCCAATAGCGCTTATCTATAATTTTACCCGTTCCATCTTTTTCAAAGGAATTCACCCAATGTCCCTGTGGTACGAAATTGCTCCATGCTCCTGAACCCGTAAATTCAGACGGGGCACCTCTTGGGGCCGTACGGTAAACTATATTACTACCCTCTCCGTCGTTGCCTTCTCGAAATTGTGTACCAAAGACAATCTCTTTATTCCCTTCGTTACTTTCTCTAAAAACATCTCTAAAATTAAGCTCAAGTCCGTAATTCCCTGAAGAAATCATCTCTTCACTGATCCGGACTACATCCTCCCATTTGTTTTGCCATAAATAAGTTTTGGCCAGAAAACCCTGTGCTGCACCTTTACTTGCTCTTCCCTGATCCTTTCCTTGCCAAACTTCAGGTAGAACCTGTACGGCTTCTTTTAAATCAGCTTCGACTTGTGCCCAGACTTCCTGAATGGAAGAACGAGGAATCTCCATCTCCGAGCTGGCATCCAGTTCTTCTAATATTATGGGCACCCCACCAAAATAATTCGCTAATCGGTAATAAAAAATTCCTCTTAAAAACTTGGCTTGTGCAAGAATCTCTGCTTTCTTTTGCGCATCTAACTCTTCCATTTTCTCTACTCGGGAAATCGTAAAATTTGCTCGAGAAATCCCAACATAGGTTTGTCTATAAAGGTCTCTAATCTTGGTATTACTAGCCGGAAGTGCTAAAGAGTGGATTTCAATCCGGGCCGCAGAACCGTCCATCTCGTACAGATCCCCACTCATTGCCCATTCTATATCAGCCGCATCAATAGACACCCCAAAGGTTTCATTGGGCTGTAGCTGACCATAGACTCCAATTAAAGCCTGCTGGGCATCCGATTCTGTCTGAAAGAAATTCAGGTCGGTAAGTTGGTCTTTAGGAGTAAGCGTTAAAAAAGCATCCCCGCAGCAGGTAATCAAGCCAAGCAACAAGGCGCTAAATATATAGGTCATAATCGTTTTCATAGTGTTGTGTTTTTAATAATCTATAGGGAAACATTCAAGCCAAAGGTGATGGTACGCGGCATCGGGTATACCCCGTCATCAATTCCAGCCCGTATTGGATTTGTACTTCCTACCTCTGGATCAAAACCCGAATAATCAGTGAATGTGAATAAATTTTGTGCACTCAGATACAATCGAACACTTTTGAATGTTTTGGTTTTCTGCAAAAGTGAAGCTGGCAGGCTGTAACCCAAAACCACATTTCTAATTCGCAGATAATCTCCGTCTTCAATATAAAAAGATGATGCATTGGCATAGTTCCCGTTGGCATCCACATACTTTAAGCCTGGAATTTCATTTTTCCCGCTCCCAGGGGTCCAGCGGTCCAATACATGAATCGAAGAGTTTACTACCCCTGATCCCCCAAAATATTTCATCGGATAAGTAGAGAACTTATTGGAATGAAAAATTTGATTCCCGGAAATGCCCTGAATCAGAATGTTCAGATCAAATCCCTTATACTTTACATCCGTGTTTAACCCATACATGAGCTCGGGCCAAGGAGTTCCTAATTCCACGCGGTCCAGATCTGTTAAAAGATTATCGCCGTTCACGTCTTTAAATTTAAAATCGCCAGCCACAGCATTTGGTTGAAGGGTTTTGTTAATTTCCTGGTCGCTTTGATAAATTCCCTCTATCAGATATCCTCTATAATAACCAATTGGCTTACCAACCTCCGTATAGGATGAGCTCATACTGGTATAGGTTAACGTTGGTCCATTAATTGGTCTACCAACACCCAAACTTTTCACCTGGTTACGCAGGGTAGACAAGTTACCATTTACCGCAAAAGATAATTCACCTATGTTTTTTTGATAGCCTAAGGAAAATTCAAATCCCTTATTC
This sequence comes from Sphingobacterium sp. GQ94, assembly GCF_059758715.1. Lineage (NCBI taxonomy): Bacteria > Pseudomonadati > Bacteroidota > Sphingobacteriia > Sphingobacteriales > Sphingobacteriaceae > Sphingobacterium > Sphingobacterium sp. GQ94. The sequence goes on along the minus strand of NZ_JCAXEC010000014.1, from coordinate 88,856 downwards.
TCCACCTCTCCCCCGTTAACCGATGGCGCTGAGGCAAATCCTGCCTCAAAGGATACCGGAAGATTAACCAACATGTCTTTGGTAGTTTTGATATAATATTCCGCTGTAAGGCTCACTTGATTTTCAAACAAGGAGGCATCAATACCGAAATTGGTTTGAGTTGTTGTTTCCCATTTGAGGTTTGCGTTTCCAGGTCTAGAAAGGGAGGCTCCTAGTACCAGATCCTGCGTTGATCCGAAGACATAATTATCGCTGGAGGTCCCACTACGGATGGTATTCAAATAGCCAAATGATCCAATAGCATCATTCCCGAGCTCTCCCCAACTTGCTCTAATTTTTAAAGCATTCAAAAATTCAACATCGTTAAGAAATGATTCCTCGGAAATATTCCAACCTGCTGAAACGGATGGGAAATTACCCCATTTCTGATTTGGACCGAAATTAGAAGATCCGTCACGGCGCAGACTTGCAGAAAATAAATATTTATCCTTGAAAGCATAATTTGCCCGAGCTAAATATGATGCTAAAGCATATTCCCCTTTAGTTCCTGCGGCCTCGCGCAAATCGGATTTACTCCCATTGATAATTTGCAATTGTTCATTAGAAAACTCACGTCCAATTGCCGTAATCCAGTCCGTCGTACTTCGTTGAGCCGTTTGTCCAACGACTGCTGAAATATGATGATCATTAAAGGTTTTACTATAAGAAAGAGTGTTTTCAATCAACCAGGTCATATCATTTGAGGCGGTCTCACTTAAGTAAGCCTGCAGATTACGGTAATGTCCTCTTTCCACAGTGGGTTCCCATGCTGAATTTCGATTATTTGCTTGATCAATTCCTAGACTGGTTTTAAAAACCAATCCATCCATAATTTTATAACTACCAAAAGCATTTCCAAATATTCTCGAATTTCGCATGTTGTTATCCATGGTCTTTGCTCTAAGGACTGGATTATCCCCCTGCGTGGTATAGTAGGCTGAGGAGCCATCGATTACATCATCAGGCCCCAAGGTTGGGTAAAATTGCTGAGCAAGGTTGAATATGCCGTAGTTCATCACTTGGTTTTGTTGTCCCTTTCCTGTTGAATAGGTGTACGCCAAGGATCCGCCAAAAGAAAGTTGATCGCTTGCTGTCAGGTCTGCTGTAAATCGACCAGTATACCGTGAATAATTGGTTTCAAGCATCGTACCTTGTTGATCCAGATAACCTAGAGATGCCGAAGCTTTTAATTTTTCAGTCCCTCCTGAGGCAGTGAAATCGTAGTTTTGAACTGGAGCAGTGCGAAAAACCTGATCAATCCAATTGGTTCCCTCACCAAATGAAGCCGGATTAGCCCATTCCGGATTAGGGGTCATCCCTGAATTGGTATAGAGCTCATTAGCCAGGGTCGCGAACTGTTCAGCATTTAAAAACTCAGGTCTTTTCCACAAATCCTGCATACCGTAGGATGAATTTAAGGTTACTTTTGCCTGACCGGCTTTCCCACGTTTGGTCGTGACAAGGATAACCCCGTTGGCAGCCCTTGCACCATAAATGGCCGCAGATGCGGCATCCTTTAACACCTCTATGGATTCGATATCTGCTGGATTAATCACAGAAAGCCCGTCAATTCGGTCGGAGCTCCGGTTGATACTCAACGCCCCAGCACTTATGGGAAATCCATCTACCACATACAAAGGTTGATTCCCCCCAGTTGTTCCTACCCCCCGAATACGAACCGATGCAGAACTTCCCGGGGCTCCGGAGGTTTGAGAGATGTATACTCCGGGTACTTTTCCTTGAATGGCGGAGGTAAAACTTGGTGTTTGCACCTTCACGAGTTCTTCCGCTTTGATCGAGGATATTGAGCCGGTTAAGTCTCCTCTGCGCTGGGTTCCATAGCCCACCACAACAATTTCGTCTAAATCAGATAGCTGTTTTTCCAAAAATATCTCCATCGGCCCCCGGGTCGCTAGCGTATCCTTTGCTTTGTAGCCCAGGAGAGAGAAGTGAAGCATAGTCCCTTGGGTGGCTTGTATTTCAAAGCGTCCTAAATTGTCCGTCTGACTTTTGAGATTCCCTGCACTTACGGTCACACTTGCCAGGGGCTGTTGACTCTGGGCGTCTTTTAGAACACCGGTGAGCAAGGATTGGGAAAAAATTGGCGTAAGCCAGAAATGTAGAATCAAAAGCGTAAAAAATACGCGGATAGGTTTAAGCATAGTTTAAGTTTTTATCAATTCATATTCTATTTTAAAAGCACTTATTACGTTAACGTTACCGTAAAACCAGGAAACGATAAATTAAAATACACGGTTACGTACCCGACAAATAAGAATTAGTTTATATTGGACTACTAATATAGTATAAATTATTTAATACCAATCCCTCTGATAAAAAATAATTTGAAAGAAATATAAAATCTCAAACAACTGATTCACAACAAAATGTAATTACAAAGCATTTTCGCCTCTCCTTTTTTATCTCCTATTTATGCAAAAATACCGTATCTTACGGGTGCGTTACCGCAAAATGATAGGTGCGTTAACTCCTAAACTCGCCATAGCGGGTTTATAAAATGAAACCATTAGTGTAAAAGATCTTCAGCAAGATGAGTGATAAACCATTTAGATTGGCCATTATAGGAACAGGTGCAATAGCCCATATTCATGCCAAAGCTATTGAGCGTATTGGTAATGCGGTACTGTTGGGAGCTTATAATAGAACCAGGCAGAAAGCAAATGATTTTGGAAAAACATGGAATTGCAAGGCCTACCAGACTATTGAGGAGCTCTTAGAAGATGATCCTGATGTTGTTTGCATCTGTACTGCCTCTGGGATGCACCTATCCCCTGCCCTGCAGTGTATCCAAGCGGGGAAGCATTGTTTAATTGAAAAACCACTTGAAATCAGCGCTGAAAGATGTCATCAGATTACACAGGAAGCATTGAAACATCAGGTCTTAATCGGCGTTGTTTTCCCTTCCAGATTCTACCCGGCAAGCCTACAAATAAAGAAAGCGGTTGACGAGAATCGCTTGGGAAAACAAGTTTTGGGTAGTGCGTATGTAAAATGGAGCCGAGATCCAGCGTATTATGCCTCAGCCCCATGGCGAGGAACCTGGGAACTCGATGGAGGTGGCGCATTAATGAACCAAGCGATACACTCTGTAGATTTATTACAATGGTATATGGGCCCTGTTGAATCAGTTCAAGCCATCACCGCAAATAGACTGCATGAAAATATAGAAGTTGAGGATACCGTAGTTGCCATTGTTCGATTTAAAAGCGGAGCAGTTGGCACCATTGAATGCACTACAGCGGCCTACCCCGGTTCACTTAAACGCATAGAACTACATGGAACTGCTGGTACGATTGTATTGGAAGATAATGAACTTAAAACCTGGCAATTTAGAGACTCTTCTGTTCCAAATGAACAAGTGGAAAATCAAATCAGCAGTGAAAAGATTAGCGGAGGTGCAGCCAATGCCATGGATATTTCATTCTTAGGCCACCAGTTACAAATTACAGATTTTTTAAACGCGATTTCAAGCAAAAGCACTCCACTGGTTGATGGTGTTGAAGGAACAAAATCCGTTGAAATTATCCAGGCGATATATCAGAGTGCAAAAACCGGAGCTGAGGTCTTCATAAAAAAGGTTTAGATATCCGGAAGACCTTTCCCATTTATTATCGCTCTTGAATATGGGGTCGCGCATTAATTAAGTTAATTTTTCAACAATTCTGGAGTGAAATTAACGATAAATCATTTTTTGATTTACTCAATGAATTCAGCTAATTTACCATCACCAATTACATGGACAGAATATACGGTTAATAATATTCCAAAATACACAACCGATCACGCTGTGTTAGGCGATTACCTCTATGATTTAGCAGACGCCATACAATCTTTTTAATCTAATATATCCAGAGCAGACGCTTTAGTTTCAGCCAAAGCAGGAATAAAAATGATATGAATAATAAATGATTTGAATAATATTGAAATTAGTACAAATAATCAATACAAATCAGGAAACGCAGGTACAAGGCCCGTTTTGATTCACATTTTATGTTTAAAAAATTAGCGTCAAGCTTTCCACTTACAAGCTTTCTTGATGCCTATCCAAATTGTTTGATCACTAAGTAACAAAAACTACTTGCAAAGGGGTCAGTATGCTCCAGCGCAATAAACTGAAAACGTATTTAGGGGGTCAACATCCGCCAGTATGGCAGGCGAATATAAGCTTTAAACACAATATCATACCCTAAATGTTATTCAATTTTGAGGGGTCAGCTTGCTCCAGTATATCCATCTATCAAAAAAATTAATACTTAAGCGTGATACATCTTATCAGTTTTAGACATTTCTTGATTGGCATGAACATCATACATATTAACACAGAGAGAGGAATTAATAGGTTTATTTGACTTTTACTTTGCCTCTCATGCTAAAGAAATTAATCTTGATTGGGTAAAATTTTTGGATAACATTTACAAAGAGAGGGTTATGATTTCTAATAAATTTTTAACCGAACAACATCAAAAAATCTAAACAGATTAAAAAAATCAATCCTCTTCCCTTTATGGTAAAAAAAATACAACATTTTCACAAAGTACTGCTTTTATTCAAAGTGTTTTTTAAATTCTACCGATTGAAACAATAATTCCATTTCACACATCGCTTTTAATGAGTCTTGATTGTTGGAACTTCCAAGAGCAAGTGAATTTTTTAAAGCGGACTTTAAATTTGGTTTTAATTTTAAATAAATATCATCGTTTTCTTTTGTGAAGTACTTTTGAGTTTTCTCGTAATCCTTCAAGTGTTTTTTCAGATGTATTTCTGCACTTGAGCAATTTCCAAAATATTTTGATGTTTTTTCGAAATGAAGCATAAACCAAAATTCAAGACAAGGATTATTTACAACCACAATGACATTTGAACAGTTATCGATAAGGTCTGTTCGATATCTTTCAAATGTTTTAAGTGGTGAATTTTTTCCTTTAGGTGCTTCTCTTTCTTCTTTGACAATCGTATCAAGATCAATAATCCAAAATACCTTTGTAAATTCCTTGTCGGATAAATCACATACTAGTTTGTATTGCTCCGCTACACTTTTTTTATTAGGAATTTCGGGTTTTATACTAACACGAAGATCCTTTTCGTTCCGCTTTAGCATTTGCAAATACCAAACCTCTGTCTCCCATCTACAACAACAGCAAAAGAGGGAATGGTTCTATGTACGATCTTTTTGGGTTTTCTCATAGATTTAAACCAATGAAGGTGTCTCCTAAATTAGGTGTCCCACTTAATTTACCACTTTTATAAGCATTTAAAATATTTGTGGTGTTACGAACAACAGAACTATCAAAATCGGCTAAGGAATAGAGTTCAGTAGAACAACTTACTTGCTTGTCAGTGAACCATATAGCGTCGTTCCTAAAAATGTCCTTATTGTCTAAAATTTCTCTATTGTGGGTGGTTGCAATGAGTTGTGAATTTTTGGAATTCAAAAGAAATGAAAGCAGAAAATGTAAATACAAATCAGGGTGCAACGATGCTTCTAGCTCGTCAATTGGGAATGCTGTTGAATTTTTAATTAATAGAGCTAGCAGACCCGCAAAACCATAGAAACGTCTCGTTCCTTCTGATTCGAATTCTAAGGGTAAAGTATATCTTGTGTTGTTTACAGTATGTTCAAATTCTATGTTTACAGCTTTTAATTCGCCCTTTTCTTCTAACTCTTTTATTTTATCGCTTGGTGCCTTAACTTGCTTTTTTAGAAACTCAATTAGACCGTCAGGAACTTTCTCTACTTCCTCTTGAATTACAATATCTGAGATATTAAAGTCAGCTTTTTTTAGTATTGTAACGACATCTGATTTAGAGATTTCTCCATTATCAATTCTTGAGGTTACAAACCCCTCTAATTCTGTTCGTGTGTAAACCAATGGACTTAGATAATTTCCAAACCAGTCAACAACTTCTTGTAATTCTTTGAAGTCAACGTTTGTTTTTAAATATCCACCAAGGACGGTATTGTTCCACAAAGTATTCGCTTCAAGTGCCTTTTTAAAAACCTTTCCCGTAGAAATCTTACTACCAAAAGTTATTTCAGTAAATTGATTAGATAAGTTCGTTTTTCTTTTGAAAACATTGGCTTTTTTAGGGCTGCTAAGATATAACTCTTCCGCTACAATAGCCTTTTTGGAAAACTCTACTTCATAAAAATATTTTATGCGATTTTGAAAAAACTCTATCGAAATAATTGAGTTCTGCGTGGGAGTTTTTGGGTCAAAAAGAAACGGATTAAATCCCAATTCGTTATTTTTTTTCCTTTCAGGATTTAGAACAATATCTCTTAAAAAATCGAGAGCTTTAAGTATTGAAGTTTTGCCCGAAGCATTTGCACCATAGATTAAGGCCAGTTTTAAAATTCTATGTCCATCTATATTCGTAATATAGGTATCTTCGAGATGTATTGACTTGTCTGCCTCAAAAGAAAGAGTTTGTTTATCTTTAATGGATCCAAAATTCTGAACACTAAAATTAATAATCATTTTTCTCTCTATTTATGTAATTCATCTACAAATTTAAGAACAAAAAATCATATAAACACAATGTTTAGTTTATAAAATGTAATTGTTTTACATATAAAAGATAATAAGTCTTTAGTTTTGGGATTATATTAATTGTTTTAAGCTGTTCTTTCTCAATACCAAAAATTATAGGAAGGTTTTATAGTTAAAAAACCACCAGTTTTTGTTCATTTCTTTTCTACTCTGATTCAACAAATTCACGATTACCTTGTAAAATATCTTCGAGAATAAATCTCCAAGTCAGGAAAAAAAATACAATTGCAGGTTTATAAATAAGGAACACTCATGAACGGTAAATAATTGAAATTATAATTAAAAAACTAAAACGTTTTAATTTAAACAAAACCCCACTTATACCCTAAATCGGTAGCCTGTAAAAACATTATAGAGAATGACTTAAACCTCTTGGAAAAATACAATAACATGAAAAATAATTTACACTCGCTATTGTATTTTTAGATTTAATATTTACTTTAGTAGAATTATTAACCAATTTACAGTATAATAACGGTAACGTAACCGGTGTTATAAATCGACGTATCATTTTAATTATTACAGTTAATCGAATAAACGTTAAGGTTTAGATTTAAAGATTTTCAATTGAGTATTACACTTAGGAATTTATCTTTAATTCAACCAAATAAATAATTAGAACATTAGTAACGGTTACGTAACCGTTAAATGAATAACCAATTATCGTATAAATTATGGAGAATAACGATCGTAAATCATTTGTGTTGATTTTCGACAAGGTTTTAACATCCAGAATGTTTATTAAAAAAATAAATATTCTTCTCGCGCTAACCTTGTCGTTAAATTGTTTGCTTGGGAATGTCCTTAAGGCAGATAGTCCTGTATGGAACCTAGTCGAACAAAATGTTAAAGGAACTGTAAAAGACAAGGATGGAAATCCAGTAGAGGGTGCAACAGTCGTCATTAAAGGAACATCTGTCGGAACTCAGACGGATCGAAATGGAAATTTTACATTTCCCAATCTGGAGAAGGGAAGCATCTTGTCTATCAGTTTTACAGGATTTTTAAGCCAAGAGATCACCCTAACAGATCAAGAATCAATCCAGGTGACCCTATTAGAGGATCCTGAAGCCTTGGAAGAGGTTGTAGTGGTGGCCTTTGGTACGCAAAAAAAAACAGACATGGTGGGTTCTGTCACACAGATTAAACCAAGTAATCTTAGAATTCCATCCAGCAATTTAACAACAGCTTTAGCTGGTCAAGCCGCGGGAATTATTGCTTATCAGAGAAGTGGAGAGCCTGGTATGGACAATGCTGATTTCTTTATTCGAGGTGTAACATCCTTTGGAACTGGAAAAGTGGATCCATTGATCTTAATAGACGGGGTTGAGTTAAGTGTTACCGAATTGGCTCGCTTAAGACCAGATGATATTGAGAGCTTTTCAATCATGAAAGATGCTACCTCAACCGCTCTATACGGAGCACGTGGAGCAAACGGGGTTATTTTTGTAACCACCAAACAGGGTAAAGAAGGAAAAGCAAACATTTCCCTTCGCGCAGAAGCTTCCGTCTCTGCCCCTACCAGAAATGTGGAATTAGCGGATCCAGTAACCTATATGGAACTTTACAACAATGCGCTGGTTTCTCGAGATCCTTTTGCCGAACCCTTATACACCCAGGAAAAAATAGAATCTACCCGGGAAGGACTAAGCCCGATTATTTTTCCGGCTGTAGACTGGAGATCTACCTTATTTAAAGAACAAACATTAAATCACCGGTACAATTTAAATGTTTCAGGAGGGGGAAAAGTTGCACGCTATTATGTTGCAGGCTCTTATGCACAAGACAACGGAACTCTACGTGTCGATGGCAAAAACAACTTCAATAATAATGTTGACCTCAAGAGTTATACTTTGCGCGCGAATGTCAATATAGATTTGACAAAGAGTACCGAGCTGATCGTTCGACTAAACGGAAATTTTGATAATTATACCGGACCAATAGAAGGTGGTGGAGGGATGTACAATAAAGTCGTACGCGCGAACCCTGTGGATTTTGTTCCCTATTACCCGGTAGATGAATTACATAGCCATATTGAACACATTATGTTTGGCGGATTAAAAGAAAGAGCATTCCTTAATCCATATGCCGATATGGTAAAAGGATATAAAGACTATGACCGCTCTCTAATGATGGCGCAAATGGAAATTAAACAAAACCTCTCTTTTCTGACCGAAGGACTGAGGTTCAGGTCGATGTTTAACACCAATAAAATATCCAGGTATGATATCGTAAGGGCATATAAGCCGTTCTATTACGAATTGGCCTATTACGATCGCAGAACGATGGATTATGTTGTGGGAATAACCAACGAAGATAGCGGTGAAGAGTTCTTAAGCTTTGGTCTTGATGACGAGTTAAGAGCACAAAATTCCGTTTTTTATATGGAAAATGCACTAGACTACTCACGTACATTTAATGAGAAACACAGCATCAGCGCCTTATTAGTTAATATCCTTCGTTCCAGTACGAATGCTGTGGCGGGTAGCTTGCAATTATCTCTTCCCACCAGAAACTTTGGTTTATCTGGTCGTACCACCTACTCCTACGATAGTCGTTATTATGCAGAAGTTAATTTTGGTTACAATGGATCTGAACGTTTTCATGAGAGTCATCGTTATGGTTTCTTCCCTTCCTTTGGTCTGGCATGGAGTATTTCAAACGAGAGATTCTGGAAAGATTTGAAAGGAAAAATTAACAATTTTAGAATACGAGGAACTTATGGATTGGTTGGTAATGATGCTATTGGTTCAGCCACTGACCGATTCTTTTATTTATCAAATGTTAATATGCTGGACGCGGCTAAGGGCTTCACCTTTGGCAAGGAGTATGGCAGCACGAAACCAGGGATTAACGTTACGCGTTATTCTAATCCAGACATCACTTGGGAGACTTCTTACAAGTCTAATTTAGCCATTGAATTGGGGCTATTTAATAAAATAAACATTCAGCTGGATCTATTCAGAGAGGAGAGAAAGGACATCTTGATGAATCGTTCTGCTATTCCCTCAACAATGGGCCTATCTGCGCCGGTCCGCGCGAACGTTGGGCGCGCCTCTGGACAAGGCCTTGATATGTCGATTGATTATTCTGAGAACTTCTCAAATGGATTCTGGATGCAATTGCGTGGAAACTTTACTTATGCAAAAAGTAAATATCTCGCTTATGAAGAACCTATTTATGAAAACGAATGGTGGAAATCGAAAATTGGTTATTCTATTCACCAACCTTGGGGTTATATCGCTGAACGGTTATTTGTTGATGATAGCGAGGTTGCCAATTCTCCAGTACAAGGTTTTGGATCAACCAATTTTGCGGGGGACATAAAATATAAAGACGTCAACAGAGATGGTATGATTACAACCCTTGATCAAGTTCCTATAGGTTTTCCTACAACGCCAGAAATCATTTATGGAGGTGGATTCTCTTTGGGTTATAAAAGCTTCGATCTTTCCGCTTTTTTCCAAGGGTCTGCTCGTTCCTCATTCTGGACGGGAGGTGTGGTTAATGGAAGCACCGGTCCTGTAAACGTAGAGCCATTTGTGGGCGGAAAACAAATTTTAAAAGCCTTTGCAGAAAGTCATTTTTCTATGGAAAACCAGGATTTGTATGCCTTATGGCCTCGTCTAAGCACACAGAATCAATCCAACAATACACAGTTAAGCACTTGGTGGTTGAATAATGGGGCTTTTGTCAGATTAAAACAGGCGGAAATTGGCTACACGCTTCCCCAAAAGCTAGCCCAAAGAATACACACGGACAAGCTCAGAGTGTATTTAAGCGGTACTAACTTATTATTAATTAGTGGCTTCAAGTTATGGGATATTGAAATGGGAGGAAATGGCTTAGGGTATCCCCTACAACGTGTGGTCAATTTTGGAGTGAATATGTCTTTTTAACCAATTGAAACTAAAATGAAAAATTATCTAATTATATTAATCCTATTTGTAACTAGTTCTTGTAATAGTTATTTGGATATAGTTCCCGACAACATCGCTACCATAGAGTATGCTTTTAGATTAAGAGCAACCACAGAGCGATATTTATTTACTTGTTACTCATACCTGCCACAACTGGGAAATAAAAACACGAGCCCGGTATTACTAGGAGGAGATGAATTGTGGTGGGTTCGGGAAAGTATCGGATCAAATCCTTGGCAGATAGCACGAGGAAACCAGAACGTCAACAGTCCCTATTTAGATTTTTGGAACGGAACATATCCTCTTTGGAGAGGCATCCGTGAATGTAATATTTTTTTAGAAAATATTATGAATGTCAAAGATGTAGACGATGCTGAAAAACGGAAATGGGCAGCCGAGGTTAAATTTTTAAAAGCATACTATCATTTTTTCCTACTAAGGATGTATGGGCCAATTCCTATCATGAAGGAAAACATTCCTATATCTACTTCAGAGGAAGAAGTAAGGGTTTCAAGAGAACCTGTAGATCAGGTCTTCGATTACATCGTCTCCTTAATCGATGAGGCTGCCGTAGATCTTCCAGATATGGTGGAAGACGAAAATTCAGAATTAGGCCGAATCACTTTGCCTATCGCTTTAGGCATGAAAGCTAAAATATTAGTGTATGCAGCGAGCCCTTTATTCAATGGAAATGCTGATTATGCCACCTATACCAACAAAGACGGAACACCACTTTTTAACCAACAATACAGTAAGGAAAAATGGGATAAGGCAGTTGTCGCCTGTAAAGAAGCAATTGAAAAGAGTCATTCCATTGGCATGAAATTGTTTTATTTTGAGGAAACCAATATTGTCAGAAACTTATCGGACAGCATAAAAACCCAGATGAATACCCGGAATTCATTTACAGAAAGATGGAATTCGGAAATAATTTGGGCACATACTAAAAATAACGCCAGAGACCTTCAAGTGAACACCATGCCAAAAACTCTACCTGCTTCGGCAGTCGGAAATGGTTCGGTCGATGGCCATCTTGGTGTACCTATGCGCATTGTTGATTTGTTTTATTCCGATAATGGCGTACCGATTAATGAAGACACGCAATGGCCATACACGAACAGATTTGCTTTAAGAAAATCTGAGAAAGAAGATCGATTCAACATTAAAGAGGGGTATACCACGGCTGAACTAAATTTTGATCGCGAGTCGCGCTTCTATTCCACCCTAGGTTTTGATGGTGGGGTGTGGTTTGGACAGGGTAATTACGATGAAGAAAATGCTTATTGGCTTGAATTAAAATTAGGGCAAAGTGGTGGTAAAAGAGGAAATTTAAACCATACTGTTACGGGATATTACCCTAAAAAATACATTTATTTCACCAACGTCCTTTCTTCCACGGCGAATACCTATACCTCCACGGATTACCCTTGGACAATGCTTAGACTTTCCGATTTGTATTTACTTTATGCAGAAGCGCTGAACGAATCGCAGGGACCTGTAGATGAAGCGTTCACCTATATCGATTTGATTCGATCAAGAGCTGGACTCAAAGGAGTAAAAGAATCTTGGAGTGCTCATTCAAGAAATCCAAATAAATTCAGTACCCAGCAAGGTCTGCGTGAAATTATCCAACGAGAACGTGCCATAGAATTATGCCTAGAAGGGCAGCGCTTCTGGGACCTACGCAGATGGAAAACGGCAATTGATGTATACAATGATATCATTAGCGGATGGGACATGGACCAATCCAAAGCAGAAGATTATTATAGAGAAAAAACCATATTCACCCAAACCTTTGGCATGAAGGATTATTTCTGGCCAATTCGAGAATATGATTTGATTGTCAATAAAAATTTAGTTCAAAGTCCAGGATGGTAATTTAAAATATTATGAAAAGAAATTATTTAATACTCGTATTTATTGTAATCATACTGTGGGGGTGCCAGGGGCTTCAACACAGTCCATTAGAGGATGTATCCGCTACACCTGAAAAACCTATGGTTACAAAGATTGAAAACTTAAATGGAGGAGCCAGAATTTCCTATTCTATACCCAATGATCCAAATATTTTATATGTGTCAGCTGTATTCGAAAGCAACCAAGGTACCGAGCGAGAAATAAAGGCTTCCATCTATAAAAATTATATTGATTTAGAAGGCTTTGGTGACACCAAAGAATATAGAGTCAGGCTATTCACAGTGAATAAAGGAGAGGTAAAATCCGAACCTACAGAACTTACCATTCAGCCACTAGCCCCTCCAATAGATCATATTTTCCAATCCTTATTGGTTAATGAAGATTTTGGTGGAGTGAATGCAAAATTCGCAAATGAACAAGAAAAAGGAGTCATTTTTTACACCCTTTACAAGAACGAAGAAGGCGAATGGGTACAATATGACCGTTTATTTACCGCCTCAAAATTAAGGGATTATTCGGTACGCGGATTGCTGCCAAATCCAACTGATTTTGCTTTCTATTTTCGCGATGAGTGGGGAAACTCTTCCGATACGCTTTACAAAAACATCACGCCTCTTTACGAAGAAATGCTAGATAAAAAGCTTTGGAAAGCCTACCCACTACCTTCAGACACCTACACCGTACAAGGAAGTTGGGGACCTATAAGCAATATTTGGGATGGAGACTATACAAAATTATCTGAGTTGTATTACCAAGCGACATCAGGGGCTTCCATGCCGAATTGGTTTACGATTGATTTAGGTAAAAAATCTAAATTCAGTAGACTCGTCGTATTCCAAGTTCCAACCGAGAGACCATCATATGCCTACAACTACGGTACACCCAGAACGTATGAAGTTTGGGGAACTAACAACCCGAATCCCAATGGTTCTTTCGAGGGATGGGATTTATTAATAGAATGTGAATCAATCAAACCCTCTGGCAGTCCTGTAGGAGAGAGAACGCCTGAGGATAGTGCATATGCTTTAGAAGGAGAGAATTACAACTTTCCTCCGGAGACAGCTGCATATCGGTACATACGTTTTAAAACGATAAGATCATGGACAGGAGCACAAAATTTAATGTTAACCCAATTGGATTTATTTGGCCAGCCCATGGAATAATTTATCATTCAGTCCAAACTATTAAAGATAAAATCATGAAAAAACAAAAATATTGGTATATCCTGTTTCCTGCACTTTGGGTTTTCTTTCTCACCGGGTTTTCCTCTTGCGGAAATATGGATGACACCTATGAACAATTTCTTGAAGGAGGATCCATCATTTATGTTGCCAAAGCTGATTCCATTAAATTACGTCCTGGAAGAAATAAAGTTGAAATCTCCTGGTTATTACTCTCGGATCCGAAGGTTAAAAAGTATAAGATTTATTGGAATAACCAACTAGATTCCATGGAGAATACAGTGGAGAAGTCAGATGTGATTGACACAATACGGGTAGAAATTAATGACCTTGCCGAGGGGAATCATACCTTTGAAATTTATGCCTACGATTCCGCAGGTAATCGTTCTGTAAAAGCTGAAATTTCTGGAAGGTCTTACGGCGAACATTATGAAAAATCCTTGTTAAACACCACGATTTCAAAATATTTCCGAAAAGGAGACGATTTAAAGGTTATCTGGAACAAAAATCAACCAGAAGGATTGTCCATCATCGAATTGGAATATATGGATAACAATAATTCGAAGATAAGCCAAAGCACCAGTAGCTTTAGCGACACCACAACATTAGTTGGATTTCCATTAAATGGTTCATTTCAATACCGATCAGGATTTTTACCCGATTCAGTTGCCATAGATACTTTTTATGCAAAATTTGATCAGGTTGAGACGAATTTATAATTCGAATGAACCAAAAAAGAAATAAAAAACAAAAAATATGAAGATGTATAGCCGATATTATTTAAGTGTTATTTTTCTATTGACAACCTTAGTGAATGTTGTATTTGCACAAACAGTTCCAAAGGCAAATTTTTCGTTAGATAAACCATTTAAATTGAGTGCTCAACAAGCCAAATTAAACCCGCAAACAAGTGAGCTGATCACCGATGATCGAATAGAAACAAAACAAGGTATCACCTTAAAGAATCAGGTAACTCAGGCCGTTGACGGTCAGCGGGAAACAGCCGACCTTAGTTACCTCATCAAAGCCCCCAAGGCAGGTTTATATGTTATTAAAAGTTATGCCGTAACCGACACAGAAGGGGCCGCACTGATGAAAAAAGCAAAATCTAAGTTTGAATCCTTATTTATGCGTATTCAGATAGGTGATAAAAGAGCAACCAAAAGAGTGGTCTATGTACCTTGGGATAGACCAAATCAAACTACGGGAATATTTAATCTGAGCGACCAGGAACAAGAAATAAAAATTTGGTTACCTCGAGGCGTTCGACTGGGGCATATTGAAATTCAAAGTTATACCCCTCCAAAAGTTCCTCAGGCAGCACAAAACTATACGCCTAGTGTAGTCCCTCCACAGGGACATCCGCGACTATGGGTCAATCAAGAATCCTTGCCACAGGTTAGAGAAAACCTAACCAAACAGGAGAACCGAAAGGTGTGGGAAAAGCTAAAAGAAGAGGCCCTTCAGCCTTTTTCGTTTTCCTTCAACCCAGAGGAAGAAATGAGCTATAATGATGATTTGGAGAAAGCGACAGAAATCAAAGCTTTCTACTATCTCATGACCGGTGATAAAGAGATAGGACGGCAGGCTGTCGAATTAACTAAAAATTACTTGGCAGGCGTAGAATTTGGAAATATTTTAGATATCACGCGCGAATTGGGACGTGCCATTTATAAGGCATCTCTCGTGTATGACTGGACTTATGATTTATGGACAAAAGCAGAAAAAGAGACTATTATTAGTCATTTAATGAGACTATCTCGGGATATGGAAATAGGTTGGCCCCCATTCCGCATGAAAATTTTAAATGGACACGGAAATGAGGCGATGGTGAATCGGGATTTTTTAGCGATGAGTATTGCTATATACGATGAAGACCCTACTCCTTACAAGTACATCTCCTATGCTATCCTAGAGGAATTAGTTCCCATGCGCGCATTTGAGTATCAGTCACCTCGTCATAATCAAGGAGTTGGCTATGGCGCCTACCGGTTTGCATGGGAAATGCACGCAGCTTTATTGTACCAACGTATGACCGGAAAACCTGTGTTCAATGAAAATATAAAAGGACTCTCTGACTTCTTTATGTATATGCGAAGCCCAGGGGGAGAAATGTTACGCGATGGAGATGGTTTTTCCTCCGGAAAACCAGGAGCTGCTTATTATTGGAAATCTCCTCTAGTTATGTTTTTAATGTACGCTTATAGTAAAGACCCGCTCGTGAAAGGTGAGTTCTTACGGCATGGAGAACTGAACAACCCAACCCTATATTTATTGTTAAATGACCCTGACCTAAAGGCTGAGTCCAAATTAACCTCCTTGCCTCTGACCAAAGACTTTGGTCCGATCTTAGGTTCGATGGTCGCACGTACAGGATGGGACATAGGGCCTCAAAGCGATGATGTTGTTGCTGAAATTAAAGGTGGTGGGTATCACTTTGGTAATCATCAACACGCAGATGCTGGATCTTTGCAAATATATTACCGAGGATTTCAATTGGGAGACATTGGTCTGTACAGATTCTATGGAACACCCTATGATATGGGATTTAATAAACGTTCAGCTGCACATAGCATGATGTTAGCGGTAGATCCCAAAGAGGAATTTTACAGAAGTAAGGCCAATGATGGGGGAACCCGCTTCAACCAGCGCGCACCATCTTCTCCCCAAGAAGTTCAGAAAGACCCTTGGTTTAACAACGGGCAGGTAGTCTCGACAAAGGTTGGACCTTCTACCACTCATCCGTATTTTAGTTATTTTTCTGTAGATCTTAAAGGAGCCTATACAGATAAAGTGGATCAATACCAAAGGTCTTTTTGTTTTTTGAATTTGGATCGAAGCGATGTTCCAGCAGTAATTGTGCTTACAGATGATATGCAAACCAAAAATGAGCAGATTGATAAATATTGGCAGATAAATTCACACAATATCCCAGAACTTAAAGAAAACGGGTTTGTATTACAGAATTCCCTAGGAGGAAGAGTCGGTAAAACACACGTTTCTATTCTAAGTCCTATGCCGGCAAAATATACAACAGAAATACTATCGGATTCTTTAACAAGCACTGTTTTTGGAACATATTTAGAAGTACCTGAATCAAATTTAGCTGAAGGTAAAGGACACCGATTATTGATGTCATACAAAGACAAAAGCAAAACAAACCGTTTTGTTACAGTATTCCAGATGGTCGATGGAAATCAGCAACCATTGCCATTGCAACACCAGAAAAATGAAGTTGGTGAAGTGATTTATATCGGGGAGCACAACATTGTTATCACCGGAGAAGGACTAATCATTAAGCCATTTACATTCACATTAAAAAATAAAGGGTTGACAAAAGTAGTGATTACAGGTATCAAGGAAGGAAAATGGAGTCTTAAGAAAGGCAAGCGAAGCATACAAAATTTCACTGTGCTACCTAAGGAAAATGCCATCTATCTAGAAATTTCAGATCCTGCGGAATACACCATAACTCCAATGTAACCATGTACATGCAGAGGGGTAGTTAAAACAAGCATTACCCTTTTGCATTTACCAACCACTCAGTGATGTACATATTAGTACAATAGTATTTCCCTCATTTTTAGAGCAGTAGAATAATGGACTTGGTACCTTTTGTGTGGAGACAGATTTGAAAATAGATTTAAATTTTTTTTACTTGAAATTTGAATTGACTCGGAGTAGTAGAACATATCATGCTTTAAAGAATTTTGTAAATATAGTGCATTATGATTACATTTGTATTTAAAATGATTTCATTATGAATACAATTAGTTTAAAAAAATCTACTTCTTTACGCCTTGACAGAGAATTGTATACCTATATAGAAAAGCTGGCTAAAAAAGAAAATAGGAGCGTGAACAATTTCATTGAAACGGTACTTGCAGATGCCGTTCGGTTCCATGAGCCTAACGAGGAGACCAAGAGAGCTATAAAGGAAGCCGAATCGGAAAGACCTCTTCTTAAAGGGTATACGGATATGAATGAGCTTTTTGAAGACTTGGCAAAATGAGTGGATATAAGATCTACCCATCAACCAAGTTCAAAAAAGATTACAAGAAATTTTTAAAGACTAAAAAAGAGTTACAAGCAGTTCAAAACACTGTTTTATTACTTTCTCAGAATGGCTATGATGCGATTCCTGAGAAAATGAAGCCCCATAAACTAATAGGAAACTACCTAGGAAATTGGGAATGTCATATTTTTCCAGACCTACTCTTAATATGGAAACAGATTGAAGAACCTAAAGAGATTACATTAATTCGTCTTGGGAATCATTCTGAACTGTTCTAACATTTCTATTGAAAATTACAACAGAATATAAAACAAGGGGAGTACATTAATGATAAATGGGCGAAACTACAGCGTACGTATTGAATTAGATACAGAAATCAGTAAGAAAAATAGTTTCAGTTAAATGTAATCAAGAGAAAATAATCAAAATGGATACATCATCATCTAAAAAGTCAAAAGATAGATCTGATAAAATTCTTCTAGCAAAAAAAGTTGCAAGTTGTGTCTAATAATAAATGATCAAGTTTTGTTAGATCATCAATTTTCCTAAGCAACATCACTGCCTAGAAAGTTTAAAACATCATTTATGTCTTTAACCCGCTTAGCGCCTCGTTTCTCATAATAAGAAGGCCAGGTTATATTTTTATTCTCAAAACAACTGTTCAATATAAAGAGTTTTCTTCCTTGATTTAAAGCGGCTCTTGCTTGGATTAAAGTCCCTGAAATATTACTTGCTTCTATTATAATTGTAGCTTCGGTTATCGCCGACATCGTTTTGTTCCTTTCTGGAAAAAAAAGCCTGTTTAACCGATAATCTTGACTCTCATACTTGATAAAAGGAACTTGACTAATTAGAAGTTGTTTCTTGGCTATATAATCCTGCAAACTGGTGTTTTCTTTTGGATAAACTGAGTTTAGAGGTGTGCCAATTACAGCAATAGTATTTCCTCCATTTTTTAAAGCAGTAGTATGAGCAACAGTATCGATTCCTGCTGCTAACCCGGAAACAATTGTAAATCCTTTTTCAACAAGCAATCGGGTCATTTTCTCAGCCCTCTTAAGACCTTCCACCGACGGTTTCCTAGAACCAACAATAGCAACAGATCTAGTATAAATTAAATCCAGATTTCCAGTATAATACAATAGTTCAACTGGATCTTTTGCTGACCTAAGTTTCTCAGGGTAATTTATACTCCCATTAATTAAAAGATTGGGTCTATAATTGTGTTCTATTCTAAGTTTATTTATAATTTCAATAACCCTTTGAAGATTATTTTCGTATTTATCCCTTTTTATAAAATCTGTCGGTCTGCTACCTGGTTTGCCAAGAAAAATTTCAGCAAGAGACTTAAATGAAGCATTACTATTTTCCCATAACGTCTCATACGCAGCAATCTCTTCAATTGGACTAATTATAGGAAAATTTGTTTTTAATAGCATGTAACGTCATTTTAATGAGGTTCAAATACAAAGAATTTGAGTAGTTAAGTTTACAAAAAGTTTAATCATATAACGAATTTTTTTTGGAAGATAGTTTTCCAGTTCTCAAAAATAAACTGAGTAAGTACACCCTAAAATTTAACAATCCTTGAAGAAATATCTATTTAATTACTAGATTTTGTTTTGCGTCTCATAATCCATTGGGCAAATTGATGCAATACTGAATAGATTAAGCCGATAATATCAAATAAAAAAAACAGTCAGCCTATCCGGCTTGCGCCTCTACAGATTAACCTCAAGATTAAAATGATCACGTAAGGCTGTTTTAGCAGCGTGAAATCCGCACATACCATGTACTCCTCCTCCAGGTGGGGTTGCAGATGAAGAAATATATACTTTTTTATTGGACGTGCGATAAGGTGTAAAGCGCCATGTCGGACGGCTGTATAGCTGGAAAATATCCATCACGCCACCATTGATATCTCCTCCAATGTAGTTGGGATTATAACTTTCGAGTTGCTGTGTATTCATCGTCGAACGCGCAATGATTGTATCTTTAAATCCAGGGGCAAAGCGCTCTATTTGATCTTCTATCGCCTGGGTACGATCTACTGTAGAACCATTTGGAACATGACAATATGCCCAACCAGTGTGTTTTCCTAAGGGTGAACGACTTTTATCGAACGCACTTTGCTGGGTGAATAACACAAAAGGTTTTGAAACATGCTTCCCCTGGCTTGTCAACTTTTCATTTAACGCTATTTCCTCAAATGTATTTCCCAGATGAACTGTCGCTGCCTCATTACAACGTTTGTCTTTAAATGGAACAAGATCTGAAAGCGCCCAATCCACTTTAAAGAGGCCCATTCCCTGGCGATACCTTTTTAACTGATTTTTATAGGATTCTTTCAGATCCAAGCCTTTTATTTTTAAAATCTGCGCGGGTGTAAGATCCAGGATTAGAATCTTATGAGCAGGCAATTCAGCGAGATTTGTAAACCAAAAATCAGTCTGAATTTCACCACCTAAGGATTGAAAGTAGCGCATCAGAGCATTCGCTATGGATTGAGAACCACCAATTGCTAAAGGCCAGCCAAATTTATGTCCTACACCAGAGAGTACCATACCTATAGCCGAGGTGGTCAAATTGGACAACGGTTGGATGCCATGCGCTGCCATTCCTGCCCAAAGGGCCTTTGCCCTTTCTGTCTTAAATCGTTTGGCGGTCTGCTGGGCAGACATCAGGGCATTTACTCCGAATTTAGCCAACAAAACAGGTGATTTGGGGAATCGTAAAGGTCCCATGGTATCCCTGGCCAATTGATTCCAATTTTCTGCAACTGGGCCTATTAAGTCTAAATAACTCGCTCTATCCGCACCAAGATCTTTAGCTGTTTGCAGCACATCGCGCTGCAAAAAAGCAGTCTCTGCATTATCCATTGGATGTGCGGCCTCATAGGGAGCATATGTGAATTCTAAACCAAATTTTTTTAAATCAAGGGAGGCAAAAAAAGGAGATGCCATGGTCATTGGTTGGATAGCAGAACAGACATCATGTTTAAATCCTGGCAAAGTGAGTTCTTTGGTTCGCATGCCCCCACCGACGGAATTTGATCCTTCAATCAAAAGCGTATTCAGCCCTTGTCGCTGCAAGGTGATCGCAGCGGCAAAGCCATTCGGTCCAGATCCTACTACTATTGCGTCGTATTCTTTCACGGTTGTATCAAGGTTTAAAAACGAAATTTCCACTATTCCTATTGTGAAACAAAGCATATTCTTTATTTCGAGGAACAAGCTTAATCTTTAAATGCGAAGATTCCACCAGGCCCTCTAAGATAATCGTTTCTGAATTGGGTCTGCTATAAGTAAGTGAAAAATTATCATCCTTATTTATTTGATCAAACAGAATAATATAAATAGCTGGAAGATCACATCTTTATTAAGAGTCTAGACCGATTTGCTGGTTATGTTTTGCTTCGCATAATTCATTTATATATTCCTTAATAATAATACGATATAATTCCCCAACAAGAAGTCAGTACGACCACCGATCCGACTAAAAAGAGTAAAATGCGTTGATTAATTTTTGACGCAAAATAGGCACCAAAAGGGGCTGCTAATACACCACCAATTACTAAGCCCAATACAATTTCCAGATGCTGTACTCCTAGTAAAAAGATAAATATTACAGTCGCAGAATAAGTCACAAAGAACTCTGCAGTATTCACCGTCCCGATAATGTGTCTTGGGCTTTTCCCGCGGCTTAATAAGTTTGAGGTTACGATCGGTCCCCATCCCCCACCGCCAAGGGCGTCAAGTAGTCCGCCAACAAAAGCCAGAAGTGGAGCTCTTCTTATTTCTTTTTTTGAAGATTCTTTCTTTTTATAAGCTTTAAACAATAAATACACACCCAAAAAAAGCAAATAAAGGGATATAAAAGGTTTAACGGCTGATCCATCAAAAAAATCAGCAATCAAGTAAGCACCCACCAAAGCACCTATAACCCCCGTGATAACAATTTGAAAAAACAATTTCTTATCGATATTATCAAACCGGATGTGGGCAAGTCCTGAAGCACCTGTTGTAAAAATTTCGGATGTATGCACACTCGCCGAGGCAAACTTTGGCGGAATTCCAAACCACAGTAACAGGCTTGTACAACTCACTCCATAAGCCATCCCCAGAGCACCATCAATCATCTGGGCAATAAAACCAGCGACAATGAACCACATGAACTCTTGACCAAAAGTAAACTTTTCCATCCGACCTTCTTGAATGACCAGATAGATAAAATAACTAGCAATGAAAATTTTCAAGGATATGATAATCCATCCTAAGTGTTTCAGGGTGAATTTTCCTGAGATCTGGTTTAATCCTAAAAAAGTTATTGCTTTTTCCATAATCTATTGAATCAATTTTGATTGTCAATCTACAAGTGCATGACAAATGTAATAATATTTTTTAAAGACTACTAAATTAGTAGTCTTTATTTTTCAATTAAATGCAAGAATATGCATCGATAAAAGGAAATATTGAATTTAAATGAGGATCAAAATTGAATTTTGGTAACTAATCAAATCAGTTTCCACTAGCCTTTGGGTATCTTAAAATACTTTTTTTATTTAAAAACACCTGTTGAATTCAAGAATAGGTAAAGAAAATTGTCTAAAGTGACCTTTTGCTCTCTCAAATCGACTTTTGCAAAATGAAAGAATAAATAATACATTTAATCACCAAATGGATGGTTCGAAAATTTTAAATTCAGCGCATACAATGGAGGAAATTCGCACGTATATGGCAACTTGGATTAAGCTAACGGATGATGACTGGCAATTATTCTCTTCAAAACTGACTATGCAGTATTTTCCCAAAAAACAGCATTACTAAGTGCTGGGCAAACCGAAAACTACCTTTCCTTTATAATATCTGGCTCCGTTAGGTTGTATATCCCAAAAGAAGATCATGAAATTACTTTTTCATTTGCATGAAGATCTCCTATCCTTTATTATATTAATTTATTATCTGAGGCTATTTTAACTAGTTCCACCATATTTCTTGCCTTGAATTTCTGCAATAAATTTCTACGGTGTGTTTCGACAGTAATCACTGAAATAAACAGTTTTTCAGCAATTTCAACAGAGGTATTCCCGTGAGCGATTGCCTGTAAAATTTGTTGTTCCCGTTTGGTTATTCTGGGAATCTCAAAATTACCTGATGATGGACGCAACATAATCTCCTGCACTTCTTTACTTAGAGCAAGGTCGCCTTGTATAGCATTTTCAATACATTGAATTATTTCTTGGGTATCTGCATTTTTTAAAATGTATCCGCTTCCACCATTTTCTAAAAACCGAAATATAATACTACGTTCTGCTTGATTACTTATTCCAATAACAATGGTTTCGGGAGATTTCTGTTTGATACTTTTACAAAAATCCAAACCGTTCCCGTCATGTAAAACAATGTCTAGCAAAAGGATATCCACTCTGTTTTCTTGAATAAAATCCAATACAGCAGTTCCCTTTGTAAAGGAAAAAATCTGAAATTTATCATCCTGGTTCAAAAGCGATCTCAATCCTTCCAAAACCATGGGATGATCATCAACTATCGCTAAATTCAAACGTCCTTTATACATTACATACTACATTTATAGTGGTTCCATTCCCTACTGATGAAATAATATCCACTGTTCCATTTATCAATCGAACACGATTTTCAATGTTTTTCAAACCCAATCCATAAACAATTTCAGCGGTATCAAAACCTACCCCATCGTCTTCAATAGTTAGATTAAGTGTGTTTTCATGTTGACTTATTTGCACAATAACATTACTGGCTTGCGCGTATTTTATAACATTGCTAATCCCTTCCTGCGCGATACGGTAAAGGGTTAGTTGCGTTTGAAACGGAATATCTTCAGACAAATTGAAGGCTTCAAACTGGATACAAAAATGCTTGTGACTCATGGATTCACAAAGTTCCTTTAGCGCAATCTCTAATCCAAGGTTTTTTAAGGTTTCGGGCATCAGGTTTCTGGAAATACGTCTCATCTCGGAAATGGATTTGTCTATTTTCTTATAAATATCGGACGATTTGTTCGGATCTATTGATGCAATGGACATCCGGATATTCGCAAGCATTCCCCCCATACTGTCATGCAAGTCCTGTGCTATGCGCTGTCTTTCTTGCTCTTCACCTTGCAAGACTGCTTGGGTAGCTTCGTATTTTCGTTCATTTTCAATGTGCAACAGGTCTTGAAGATGGCTAATGCTAATTTGTTTGTTTAGTTTCTGTTGATTTTTAAACGATCGCAGGATTAATAAAACAATAATCAAACTCAATCCAAGAGCACTTCCTAAGAAAATAATACGTAGATTTCTATTTTTGGCAATGAGGTCATTCTCTGTTTTTTCCTGTTTTAGCTTATCTATTGTTTGCTGCTTATCAGCGGTCTGGTGTAAGATTTCAAGTTCGTTCATTTTTTCGATCAACTTCTTCTGTTGTAAGCTGTCACTTAAAACACTTGATTTCTTCATCCAGTCATACGCTTGTTTGTAGTTTCCTAGGACGTTATTGACTTCTGCCAATTGTGTATAGGTAATTTTTCGATTTACAGGTTCTCTACTCAATATATTTTCTTGTAGAATCTGTTCCAATTGCAGTTTAGCTCTTGTGTAATCTTTTTGCATCAGATACACATTATACATCCTAAAATATAGCATATGCAATAATTTAAGCTGGTTTTTATCCTTGGCTAATTTAGCGCCTTCATTTAAACTAACTAAAGCGCTAGGGTAGTCTTGCTTTGTCGTATAATACATCGCTTGCTGGTAATAAAAGTTAGGATAATGTTGCGAATTTGGGTACTTTTTAATCAGTTCATTCGCTTTATCCAGATATACTTTTGCCGATTTACTATCAGGTTTATAGCAGTAATTGCTAACCAAATTGAGATAAGTAAGTAAGTGAACAGTCTTTTGTACCGATATTTTCCTCAACTGTTCCAGTGCCTTCTTATGGTATTCTTCTGCTGTATCAAATTGGCCTACAGACATAAAGGTCAACCCTAACTGTGTATATGAATAGGCGAGCAGCTCCGTGTTCCCACTTTTTTCACTGATCGGAATACACTTTTGGGTTAATGCTTTAACCATCACGTCATATCCTTTCTCCTCTACTTGAATATATGCATGATTATAGTATGCTTTTATGAGTATATCACTATTGGTCCGATCCTTCTCGAGTTGGTCTATCGCTTGTTCATATAGCTTTTTTCCTTTTATTTTATCCCCTTGCTGCGCATAAAAAAATCCTTGATAATAGGCTAGAACACCTTTTGATAACCTACTTTTATCAGCAGACTGTACTACAGTTTGTAGTGCCTGCCAACTTTTTAAACTATCACTGTGGGCCCAATATTCAGATAATAGCAGGTGATTATACAAACGAACGCTGTCGTTGGCAGCTGTTGCTATTTTGGTATCGATCTGCTTTAAATAATTCGTTTCATCCAGAGGAATTAACTGTTGCGCCGATAACCTGTTGCTAATAAGAAAAATAACAAATATTAAGGATATAATTCTGAACATGTGGGTGTAATTAAACTGCAAATATCTATATAAAAAAAACTGAAAGATTATCACACTCACAAAATCATGGTAAACCATTAGAAACAAAATCATTGTTTACGATGATTGTCTTGGAGCTACATTCTACAGAAATTTGTTTTCCAAAATAATAAAAAAATAGAAGTTATGAGAAAAATAAACGCGAAGCTAGCTCTTTTACAAATGGTAACAGTGTTGACAATCGGAGGACTCACGACAAGTTGTGGTAAGGACGATAAAAATGAAGAACCATCAAATGGAAGTCATTACAAAATCACTGTAACCCTTGATAATGTCAATGCTGACGACGATTTTGTTTCTATAGTAGTATCTGGAGGGAATATGGCAGGAAAAACCGATGTTTGGAAGGTAAACGGAGTTGCTAAACCTGGAGAGTCCGCCATAGGACTAGACAAAAATGATTTTAGTGGAGCCACCAAAACCTATGTCATCGAAACGACAGTACCTATCCGAGCGTTTGCAGGCGGAACACAAATTATCAACTATGGTGAAAACTTACCGCTTAGTTTTAAGATTGAAAAAGACAATGAAACCGTTGTCAATGAAAAACTTACACTTTCCACAGATGGCGATGATTTCACCAAACAATATTCTTTCTAAGACGCCCAAAAGAATAATTTAATATAATATTAAGTAGGCCTAGTCTCAGTACCGGAAAATTTTGATGCAACTGAAGCCGCAGCATTAGAAACCGATAGTCTTATTGAACGGATGCACACCAACAACGGTGTATATATAGCTCTGTAAGAAATTTAAAGGAACAGGAGGCTTAATAAACCTCCTGTTATTTCTTTTTGCATTCTCTTATTTACTTAGAGACCGATTAATAAGGGCAACTAATGCCCTTCTCTCTATATCTTCTTTGTAATCAGGATTATAAGCAAGTATTTTATTATCCCCATTCAGAATAATTAAAGTAGGATATGAATATATATCATAATAACGTATCATTGAATTCTCCTTATTATCATTCCCAATCCACACATTAATATTCGCCGAATCAGTATAGCCATTCTGAGAATCACTAATCGTTTCTAGCCAACCATTCCTAGTTTTATCCACATTTATACTTAAAACAACAACATTACTATCTCCTTGAAAGGCTTCTTTAATAGGTTTCATTGCTTTATACAGGCCTTTACAACCATGACAGCCTGTATACCAGAAATCCATGATCACGGTCTTTCCCTGAAAATCTTCATGCGTAAAAACTTTTCCATTATTATCCTCCAACAGATATGGGTAACCAGAGCGGTTCTTGGTTTTACGAGTAAGCATATTCTCTACAGAAAATTTATATTCCGAATTGTCTAGTCTTGAAATTAACTTTAAATAGGTATTCTCATCTATATATTTATTAGCACCTTGTCTTAAAATAGCAGTATATGCTACCTGTTCAAATAATTCGCTTTTATAGCGTGCGATAAGTAAATCAAGCAATGTCCCAAATGTTGGGTTTAGTTCGACACCCGATTCTGCTAATAAAAAGATCAAATCGCTGTATGATTTATAATATAAATAATGAGGGAACATATAGGAATGACACGTGTAATTCGCAATCAACGCAGAATGCTCCTGGTGAAGGATATATTGCTTATAGAAATCTTGTATAGCTGGTTTATAATTTTTAGAATAGTGTTGATGTAAAAAATGTAAGTTGTTTAACTGATTAAACTTTATGATGCCAATCCAATCATACCACGCTTGTTTCCAAGCTGTTGAATTTGACGTTATAGAATAGCTTTCAAATAGTTTCTTCCCTTGTTCAAGAGTTTCATTAATGACTTCATGATACTCCACAAGATAGTTCCACATTCTGTTATATGGATCATCTTCTTCCCCATGAAATATATTGAATTTTTTAAACAAAACACGTTTTCTATCAGAGGGTTTCATTTTCAATCGACGAAGGTCCATTTCAAAATTTATAATCATTGCATCCTTCCCTGTAAATAATACCGTATCATCAGTAATTTCCATTTGAAGTTCCATTCCAGGCCAAACCAATATGGGTGAACTTGTCAACAGCCTATAAGTTTGATTTTTTAACAAACCCATATTATCAATGGGATAAAAAAGCATATAGAATAGACTATCTGCACTGTCAATTTTTATGTCAAAACCGCCCCCAGAAACTGGATATACTTTAGTTTTTCCCCTAAAAAAAATATTATGTTGCTCTTCAAAGTTTGTTGCGTACGATACTGTTACACTATCAATATCGTGGTTCCCGGTTATTTTTCCATGAACAATAAAACTTTCATTATTTTTTTGTGCTTTGCAAGGATTACCAAGTACAGTTACAAGGCAACATAGCATCAGTATTCTAGTTATAATTGTTATCGATTTCATTATCTTTCGTTTTGTATTATTCCACTTCTATTAATTTCATCTTGTGGGAAATTGAATGTATATCGAGCAGAATTCGGCTCAAGTACATATTCTTTGTCATCTAATATTCTACGAAGCTCAATATTAGCCCCTTCTTTATTCAACCTTTTAATATCATCCCAACGAAGGGCTCGCCAAACTAGCTCTTTACGTCTTTCTTCTAACACTATTCTTAAGGCTTCTTGTTGGGAATTAAACGCTATAGGACTAAATGTTCCCGTCTTATATCTTTTTTCCAGCAACCTGTTGAGCAATGTTGCTGCATCCAACAAATCTGCTGAACGTACTAAGCATTCGATTTTATTAAGCAATACTTCATCAACTGCAAAGCCATTAAAGGGAGTTAATCCACTGCCATTATACCCCCTGGCTACTGTATAAAATCCGTTTCCCTTGTCAATAAAATAAATTGCCTTTCTTAAATCATCATTATGATATGTTTTTATTAATGTCGTATCCACAAATACATCTCCATATGGATTTCTTTGTGTGGAGTTATTATAGGAAACTGTAGAGCTATACATAATAAGTTCATCATTCGTTGTTGAAAAAGGGGTCCTTCCGCTTATTGGCACTTGGTTATAATCGATTAACTTATCATATAGATTTAATACGCTATCTGCATAATCACCGGCTTGTTTATATTCCCTTCGATAAAGATATATACGAGAGAGTAGTGCAAAAGCTGCAAGTTTAGTTGCTCGGTTTCTCTCGGCTATTGGTCCTATAAACTTCAAGTTAATTAATGCCTGATTTATATCTTCGAAGATCTGACCATAACATTCTTTTACTGTGGCCCTACCTAAAGTATAATCTATTGACGGATCTAGTCTTAATGGAATCCCCAAATCTGAATCCTGAGTAGATTTATCAAAGGGTACAGAATAGTTCTTCAGCAGATCGTAATATATTTTTGCGCGTTGAAATAATGCCTGCCCATAAACATCCCTATATTCAGTAGGGATATTGCCGCCAATAGCTTTCTTATTGATCTCATTGATAATATTATTACAATAATATATACTTGAATAGGGATCATTCCAATCCTTAACATTAACCTCGCCTCCATAGATATCTTTAGCCCAGATATAAGAGTTTCTTTCCACTCCTGTCCTTGCTGATTGCCAATGCTTGAGAGATATAATAAAATATTCATCAGAGGCTAATTGTGGTAAAGCCAGAGTTTCTCCAATGATTTCAAAATTATCCAACAACCGTTGAAAATCATCCACACTCTTTGGAGTTAAAATACGACTGTTCGGTACTTCTTCTAAAAAAGACCTTGAACAAGAAATGAATAAAAGGCTTATTATAAATACTTTAATATATATTTTCATGATTCTTAAAAATTAAGGTGCATACCAAAGGACACTTCCAGAGGACTTGGGTATCCTGTTAGAATAGCAGGATCCATATCTAAATCATTATGCTTCCACACTATTCCTAAATTAGATACATAGCTATAAAGTTGAATAGAGACATTTTTATATTTACCCAAGTTCGGGAGTTGATAGGAAAACCTAACATCCTGCAGTCGAATGTGATCTCCTTTAATTCCTAATACGGAAGAATACCCATAAAATTCTTCTCTATTTAAAACGGATGGATATTGAAACGAGGGTACTGTAGTTATTAACTCATCTCCCGGATCTTTCCAGCGCTGTTGATAATCAGAAAAAGCATAGGATCCACGAATCAAGCCTAAGGAGTTAAATGAATTTGGATTTCTGAAATAATAACCCAATTTATAAAGGATATTGAAGGAAAACTCAAATCCTTTATAGCTAAAAGTATTCCTTAGACTGCCAAAGCTTGTGGGTACTCTCGATCCTAAAAACTCAATACTACTGCGATCTAAACTATTGATGATACTGTTGTAATCTTCCGTTATTTGACCATCAAACCAACCTAAAGGGTCCCCTTTGGAATCCAGACCTTTATAGATGTATAAAAAAATTGAGTTAATGGGATAATCTTCCATGGGTACGATACCTGTACTCGTTACAATATCAGTGTTTACTCCTGGTTCAACAAAATAGCTCGTTACTTCGTCCTTTGTGTGATTAAAGATCAAATCTGTACGGATTGATAAGGGACGATTTTTTAACCAGGAAACCCACAACTGGATATCAACCCCGTTAGTCCTGGTATTTGCCACGTTGCCATAGAATGCGCTGATTCCTGTTTGTGGGGCAACGGGACTGCTTCCCATGAGATCCAATCCAATTTTATTATAATATTCCAAAGATCCCCCCAGTAATCTATCGGCAATACTAAAATCTATTCCTAAGTTTACGTTTCGAATACGTTCCCATCGCAGAGTGTTGTTGGGAGGGTTCAAAATGATATCCATTGGATGTCCCCAAAGGTTACTTGGTCTATTTAATTTGGAGGTCAAAAAAGCGGTGGTATTTTTATCGATATTCCCACTGTACCCATAAGTTCCTCTTACCTTAAGTTGATCAAATATTTTCGTTCTTAGGATTTCACTAATTTCATAGGATGCACCAACTGACCATAATGGAACTCCCTTTTGATTAGCCGCAACACCAAAAACATTTGATTCATCTTTACGTAAGCTTCCGGTCAGCGTTAAATTATCATCATAGCTATAGGAAGCCAAGGCATAAACTGAGCGATTATTATCTAAGTAACGGGCCCGAGATCTATTCTCGTTAATCTGTGAATTCCTTCCTGTATGGTATACTGGATAATGGGTGTAAGTATCCACTTTGGCAGATGTTTCAAGAGCCTGGTTATATCCATACAAATAACCATTCCCGCTAAATAAACGTTTATCCCGCCTCCACTCCATACCTACCATTCCACTAATCCGGTGCTTGTCCAAAAACTGTTCATCCCAATTCATCTGAATCCGGCCGTAATGAGATTGCATTCGCGTATTATCTTGGGAGAGGATATCACCTAATGGTATAGGTCTATGAACTATCCCATTCTCGTGATCGATTTGGCTTAATTGATTAACTGAGTTCCGTACATAGAAAGATTCCTCATCATAAAGTGTTGATGATGATATCCAGTTATTGCTTGATAGATAACTGGCCTGAACATTAAAGGATCGATATAGCTTGGAATTAAGGCCTACCTGGAACCTTACTTGTTGGTTCTCTCCAACGTATTCAGATAACTCCTTCTGTACTTCATCAAGCGGCCTGTATTTCCAATCAAGCAACATTCCATTTCCGGCAGTGTCTGTATAAGAATGACGCAAAGTACTTCCGGCAGAAACGGCAAGAGCTGTTTCGCCATCCGCCAGACGGTCGTAAGGATATGACGGCGTGTATCCATTGCTATTTCCATCACGGTTCGCATTTTTCACGTACCAGATATCCATATCTATCCGCAGACGATCACCTAAGGGGCTCCACTGATTATTGTTTCGAATATTAAATCGATCGTTACTCTGACTCACACTCTCGCTGAGAGAGTTGTCATAACCAAAGGACAACACATTTTTAACCTTGTCAGAGCCCGCAGAAATACTGAGGTTTTGTTGGTGCTGAAGTTTATTTCGATAAAAATAATGCCATAAATCCTTTCGAACATCCTGAGAACGTAGCACATCAATCTGTTTATTCGCATTTTCCGAGCTCATCTCGGCGGACCTTACTTTTGCTAGCAGGCTAACAACTGGGGAGATGTTTTCATATTCTGAATTAATAGTTCCATCAAAATACCCCTGCTCAAACAGAAAGGTCTCTACGTCAATAAATTCACTTGAAGACAGCTGCTTCCGGTAAAAAAGATCTGGTTTTTCTCCAAAAAGTAAGTTCGAGCTAAAATCAACCTGAACGCCCTTCTTTCCTTTTTTAGTCGTGATAACAATTACTCCATTCCCTGATCGAACACCCCAGATCGAGGCTGCCGTTGCATCTTTTAGAATCGTGACACTTTCAATATCATTTGGGTTGATATTTTCAATATCGCCTTCAAACGGGAAGTTGTCTACAACAATAAGTGGCCGAGTATTAGAATATATTGTGCTTCTTCCTCTGACGCTTATTCCATCAGGATTACCAGTATTCTGATCTAAAAGTAGGCCATTTGCCACCCCATTCAGTCTGGATAATAAGCTCATAGATGGGTTCCGCTGTAGCGTTTTTTTATCAATATGAGCAAAACTCCCCGTAGCCCTTTCTTTGGAAATCTGCTGATAACCTGTGCTGACCACTTGAACCTCTTCAATTTGATTCGAGATTGGGACTAACAAGACCTCAATGTCTCTTGATATAGATGAGATAGACAGTACCGTGTCTCGGTACCCCACATGACCAAAGGAAACCAGAGCGTCAGAAAAGGGTCCCTTAAGTGAAAATTTTCCATCTGAATTTGATTTGGTTTTTTTAGCTCCAATTTTTATAGTTGCACCCACTATGGGTTCAAGAGTTGTATAAGATTTTATGGTCCCTCTAATCAGCTCCTTCCCTGTTGCCCCGCTTTCGCGGAGCTCTTGGGCATTTAACTGATTACTAAACAAACTGAAACAAATCGTAAGGAAAAGCATGGTTAAAAAGCTAGTCCCATTATTACTTTGATAATAGATCTGTATAAAAGATCGCAAACGAACTTTCAACAGATAGTATAAATTGGGTAAGTAAAGTGTTCGCATTCATCATAATTTAGGAGAAGCATTGGAGCATAGGATTATCCATCGCAATGACAAACCACGCTTCTTAAGTGAGAAAATATTCCGAAACATGTAAACCGGTTATTATTGGCTTATAATTGGTTTTAACGATTTAATCTATAATCATTTCGGAAAATAAAAAGACAATACCAGCCCCTGCCCCAACTTAAAGAAATTGAATTTTTGATATAGATCACTTGTCAATAAAGAAAAATTAACCTAGATTTAAAATGAACAGTAGTAAACCTATGGCGCTAGTAATTTAGCCTAAGACAAATAATCTTTTATAAAAAGAGGGCTGGTTGCAGACAATAGGAAGATATAACAAAAGTAATTCGTTTAAAAATCACAAACTACCCTAAATGAGTAGGGCTTACTGATGTATATCTTGTTGCCTGTTTTTTTACGCTTTATTCAGGAGAGCGGATAATGTTCTTATATAAAATTGAATGAGTAACCCATAATACATTATTATGAATTTTCGTGTGGATTTTCGGAATTACTAATGTTTTCGTTCTCATAATGATATTGGTTTATCTGAACGAGTCTATGACGAAGGGATGAAACCTTGCGTCAATCCACTCCTCTCACTAGAGTTAAAAACTCTAGGTCAGACCTAAAGCAAAAACTTTAGGTGATACCCGAAAGCGGTTTCACAGCAAGGCCCACCCCTACATTATATACAAAGATATAATATTCGTAGGAAATGAGCTAACCTTACCGCCTCCTTCACGGGTATCAATCGAGAAATTGGAGACTCTTCGTAATCAATTAGGCATAGCCTAACTACAGCTCAAACTATATATGACTTGTTTTTTCACCAAATCATATACAAATATATGAAAGTTGATTTTAAAAGTCAACTATATTTTAGATAATTTTATGAAAAATTATAAAATCAACAGAATATCGGCAGTTTTAGAAGAAAAAGGAAAGAAGAACAACGATCTTGTCATTCATTTAAAAGTAAAGAAAGAGACAGTTTCAAGATGGGTTAACAACAAACAACAACCTACTTTGAATACACTTAATGATATCGCTAAATTTCTTCAAGTGGATATCCGGCAATTACTGCATCAAAGCGAGTGGAGCAAAAGTATATAGGTGTTAAAGATGAGCCGTCAAATTCATGTTAAAAAATAAAGAATGGTTGTTTAACTACATTCTTTGCGTACCATTATAATCTGTGTTAAAAACTCATACCCCATCTATACGGTAATCGCGACGGAATTTAGCTGTTATAGTTTTTATTCCAGCGGTGAAAATCTAAGAAAAGAACCCTTGGATCTAGGATTGACTCAAGATGATATCTCACGAAAAATACCAAAAAATGGACAGATCAAAATTAAGTGATATGGAAAATGGAAAAGAAAATTACACGCTCTCAAAATTTAATGTTTTAAAATTTCATTATAAGAAGTAGTAGTATACACAGATAACAAAACCCATACATAATCGATTACAAAATTGATCAATAGCCTTTACTAATAGACAAAAGTTAAAATATGAATCCCAAATAATAAAACGTCTAGACTATTAACCAATGACTGGACTTAAAATCTCAAAACTTACTTATCTACTAATTATAGGTATAGGATTAATTGTTTTTTCTTCATGCGGGGGAACACATGGCCATATTGAAAGATTTGAATTTAATTCATCGAAAGAAACATTAAGCAAAGAGTTTAATAAAATCCTTCTAGATAACAAATACGCTCTTGATGATTCCTTAGCTAATTATAAAATCTATTATGGTATGACGGCATTAGATAGTGATAGCGTGAATTTCTATTTTACGTTAAACGACTCCACAATTAATGATGACATTATATTTTGGCGCAAAATTGTGGGAGGAACAGAAAATAGGCAAGGTAATGCTTGTCAATTAGACCTAGTAGGGTTTAGAAAAGATGATTATAAAAACGTTTATTTAAATAAAAATACCTATCAAGCTGAAAAGGAAAAAATGATTACTCTATTGGAAAATAAATTCTTAGAAATCCATTTGCCTGAATTCCTCAATTAAATTTCACATGTGGTATCCAACAATATCATAACACAAACTACAAATCGGGATTGATCATTTCAATTGGTCGCTAATCATCGCTTTTACTGACTCATTTCAAACGCAAAAGAATTTATAAAACTGAGAATAAGAAGCCCCTGTTTTCGTATAAATCGAATAATAGGGGCTTTATTTTATAAATTAGTCTGCAAACAGTACGTTGGTGATTATTTCGTAAAATGTATCTCCTTTTTTGATAAATGGAGGTGCTTCTCCCCAAGCTTCCCTGGAAAGGAGGTATAAGGTAAAGACATTTTTAACAGGCAGTGGGTTTATGCCTTCAGGACTAAATGCCATATTTGAATAACCTGTTCCACCATGGTTGAGTAATGGCTCCCCAGTACTACCGTTAACAAATTCGAACTGGTAGTTATATCCGTATTCAGGTGAAGGATTCGGCAGACCATCTGGAAGAACGTAGTATTCGGCCTGGTCAATGCTGTTTTTTACATCTTTGATCGTCCCAAGCTCCTCGACGATTGTATTAAAATCGGCATCAAAATAACTTATTGAAACCTTGATGTCCAGGTTTTCAAATGGAATTAAATCATTGGCATAATTGGCCAGCTTAAGTTTGATATGGCCAGCCGGAGCTGGACTTTCTGCAACCTGTGCATCGGTATCGATAAAAACCACAGGAGCCTCCATCGTAGGTTGGAATAAGGTATAGGTTTCTTTGGAACCAGGCTTCACATCGATCACTTTTTCCGCAACCACCTTTCCATCGCGGGTATCATAGAATTCAAATTTGCCCTCACCTGCAACTACTCTGATTTTTTTGGCATTCACATCCCATTCGATCGGTTTTCCGTTGTATCTGGCTGCAATAAAAACGCCCTTTCCATTGTCTCGTAGTGCGGTTTTATCGGCATCAAAATATACATCGACAAATTCCGAAAATGAATTTACATATTCTGCTTTCTGACAAGAATATAATCCGATCGACAATAGGGTAATAACTATACTGTTTCTTATATATGCTTTCATCTGTTTATTTCTTGATCTCAAATCCAATAATTGATTATTAAAAGTTATAGCTGACACTCAGGCTGAACCGTTGACCTTCTTTTTTACGATAGGTTATATTGTCCCCTTCTCCTTTATTATATTTGATAGATTTGCCTTCCTTGAGGACATTTAAGTTGGTGTCATCTTGTTCATAATCATTGATATTTACGTAATAACGTGTCCAGTCGTCCAGTAGATTGGACATGTTAAATTTAACCTCCATTTTTTTCTTTAAGAAGCGTGCATAAAATTGAGCATCTAATTGTTTCGGTGCTAATTCATACTCCACTCTTGCCATGTTGACATTGGCAAGATTTGTTCGGGGACCTCGGTGATTATAGCTTGCTGTCGCGCCAAAACGGTCTCCCCAGTATCCTAGACCCAGATTCAACAACCAAGGGGACTGACCGATCAATGGTCTGTCTTGATTCGGATATCGCTGCTGGACGCGTTCTGCTACCTGTGTTTCCGGATTATTAATCCATTCCCAGGCACTTAACACATTGACCGTGGATTTGAGCAGCGTCCCGTTTGCGGATATGAACAGATCTTTAGCCCAATCCTTATCGGATAAAAAGCTAAAATTCTTTCGGATTTCCAGCTCCATTCCCAGATTTTCTGCATTCTCCATATTGGCAAAGGTATATTGGTTCGAACCGTTTCCCGAATGAACCAATTCGATAGGTTTGTCCAATTTTTTATGATATCCTGTCAAGGAAATGATTTCGCCAGGGGAAGGATACCATTCCAATCGTACATCTACATTGTCGATTAAAGTAGACTCAACATGTTCTCCGTAAACATGACCGTCTATTTCAAAATCATACATCGCAAACATGCCAACTTCTCTAAAATCGGGACGTATTATTGTTCTTGAGTAACTTCCGCGGATGTTAAACTCGGGAGTAACGCTATAGGTCGCATTGATCGAAGGAAGGAACCTCCAGTTATTTTCTTTCACACCGAATCGATGTCTTTGCACATCATCGGGATCTGGTTCGTCCTGATAAGATCGTCTATAAAGCTCTTCCTGTTTCGAATTTAAATCAAAATATTCGGCACGAACACCGTATACCAATCGAAGATTACTCCACAGTTTCTGATCGGCCATCAGGAAGAGAGCATGCGAACTCATCTCTCCATCATAGTATCTTCCCCCAAGGGCATCTGCATAATAGTAAGCCTGACCATCACCATTTCCAATATTTTCAGTCGATAACAATAGGTCATACGGGATCTCGTTCTCTGGGGCTTTCTGATTCGTTGTTCCCTCAATCCAGGATCTTGTCCAGGGAACCATCTTATTTACATCCAGCGACCTACTTTTTGTCCAAGCCTGATATCCGAACTTGAGCAAGGTTGACACCGGTTTTTCATCTCCAAATTTGCGAGAAAATGCGGCACTCCAATTGTAATCCGTTTCATTGATACGGGTCCACATTCGCCAGTCTTTGAAGGTGCCTCCTGTTGATGCTGCAGAATGGGTCATTAAACCTGGAGTCTGAAAATAAGGCTGATCGGCAATTATTGCGGTCAGTCGGTAAGAAAGCTTTCGCTCATCGAGAATCTGTTGATTGATCTTATTAATCGTAAACATACCCTCGCCCTTTATCTTCCAGGGCAATTGATATTCGCCAGTCAACTGATGTTGTTGCAAAGACATGGCCTCGGGTAGTTGATAGATAAGTTTGGTAGGTGTCGGAATAGATTCCTCTCGAGGAGTTTGAATAGATTCATTGTAGTTATCGCTATAGGTACGCGCATACATATTCTTGAATGCCAACTTAAAATGTTGTCCTTGCAATCCCATATTAGCAACTAACCCACCGCTACTGTTAAAACGAAATGATCTACCTGCACCGTTATCGCCAAGCCCTACACTATCTATATAGTTACCCATAGGTGAGCGTCTTACATTGTTAAAGGAAACTATATTTTGCTCATTCCTGAAATTTGCAGAGGTCACAAATCCGAAACGGCTTCCGCTTTTCAAATCATATACCCGACCGAGCGAGAAACGCATGTTTTGGTTAGGGGAAGCTCTGTACTTGTATGGACGCATAGCATCGCTATTCAACCTTTTTGACTGAGCGATGGCATCTAGGTCATTGTATTTCACGGCATCTCCAAACTCTGTTGGATTGAGCGGGAATGCATTTAATTCCGGATCGGTCAGGATATAGCCCGGAGGCGCATCTAATAGTGAGGCTCGGTTATTCCATCCCCAAGTTTTCGTACCTTCGGGTATTTTTGCTGATTTATCAAAAAACCCAAGATACTCACTCGTATGACGCTCGCCTAGACGAAAGAATTCTTTGCCAGTCGTTTGTGAATTTCCACCAGTCCCTAATTGAATACTGGTAAAATTCTGTTCGGGGATATTTATCGTATTTACCGACACCTGCCCCCCTGAAAACTCAGCTGATACATCTGGCGTTGCCGTTTTATTGA
This sequence comes from Sphingobacterium sp. GQ94, assembly GCF_059758715.1. Lineage (NCBI taxonomy): Bacteria > Pseudomonadati > Bacteroidota > Sphingobacteriia > Sphingobacteriales > Sphingobacteriaceae > Sphingobacterium > Sphingobacterium sp. GQ94. The sequence goes on along the minus strand of NZ_JCAXEC010000014.1, from coordinate 51,082 downwards.
CCACAATTGAGCTGACCATCTCTGTAGGAATAATATCGAAAGAAAAATCGCGCCTGTTTTGTGAGGTACTTGGAATCACAACACCGTCTAGCATTGCCTGATTATAGCGATCAGACATTCCTCGCACAATCACATTCCGGTTATTCACGGTTGTCAAGCCCGTAACACGTTTCAATACCTGTCCGATATCGTTGTCGGGGGTTCTGGCAATCTGTTCAGCCGATATACCATCGGTAACAGAAGCAGCATTCTTTTGTGTGGCATACAATCCTGCGACACTTTCCTTTTTGAAGCTACCGGTAACGGTCACCTGATTGAGTTTGTTGGAAGCCAGGTTCAGTACGATGTTCAGTTTTGTCGTTTGGCCAGCCTTAACTTCTATCTGTGTAATGCGTTTGGTTTGAAACGAAATATAGCTCACCTCCATGGCATAAGATCCTGGTGCAAGGCTTACGTTATAACTTCCGTCCACGCTACTCTGTATCGTTCGATTGATTGGTGAAATTTTGACATTAGCACCGGCCAATGACTCACCTCGGTCGTCCACTACTTTACCATTGATACGGCCAGACTGCTGGCTCATTGCTACTGATCTGGTCCCTGATTTACGTTTGACAATGATCTTTTTAGCTTTTACTGTAAATTGAAGTTGATTTTTTTGTTCCACTTGACTCAAGACAGCAGCCAGATTATTTGCGCCTTTATGTATAGAAGCTTGTTGATTTAACAGGATATTAGCTTGCTGGTCCATCAACAGAAAAGAATAACCTGTCTGCTTTTCTATATCCTGAAAAAGCATTGCTAGAGTCATTTGTCCGGTCCTTGCGGCATATGGTACATCTTTAAGATTTTGTGCATACCCTGCTGCCGAGAGTACCGTCATAAAGAGTGTGTTAAGGAAAAATACGATGGTTACAAGCTTCATAAAGAAGAAAAATTCATAGGTTGTTTTTACTTTTTTTGGACAGAAATGTACTGCCACATTGTTTTTTTCCATATTTTTATCGAATACGTTTTTTAAGTTTTACCGATTTGAATGACGTTGTTAAGCCGGCATGGATCAGATGCCGGTTTTTTTGCAGGGGTATTTGCCTGGCAAATTTCCCACATGTAATTGGTTTGGTCTATTTACATTGCTTTATTTACTGGTTAGGTATATCACATCTCCTTCCCTTCTAAAATTTACATCACCTGCCATTTTCAGGTAATTGAGCACATTATTTAGAGATTCATTATCGAAGCTTGCCCACAGCTGTCGATCGGCCATATTTTTATCCGTGAATATTATTTTAACACCATACAGAATTTCGATTCTCCGGATAGCCTCCGCCATTTTCGTATTTCTGAAGACCAATTTATTGGTCATCCAACCATTAACAACCAATTCATCAAAATCTTCGCGGTATATCTCTCCATGGTTTCGATTATATAGAAGTTGCTGTCCTGGATGGAGCGCATAGGTTTGTCCTGGTTCACCCTCCTTGTACACTTCCACCTTTCCACTGTGAAGGGAAATGCGAATGTCTGGACTGCTGGGAAATGCATTGATATTGAACGATGTTCCCAAGACTTTGGTCGTCAACAGATCGCTAGTAACAAGGAATGGGCGCGTAGTATCGCGTTTCACTTCAAAAAAGGCTTCCCCCTCCAAAATTACCTGCCGACTGTCTCCATCAAATTTGGCGGGGTAGCGCAATTTGCTTTGCGGTGCCAGATAAACTACTGAACTGTCCGAGAGGATCAGTTTGAGTTTCTGTTTGGGCAAGGTTGTTTTTTCGACATAAACAATTTCACGTGTTTGAATATCGGATTGATATCTATAAAGAAAGAGTACACATAAAAGGACCGCAGCCGCCGATGCTCCCCAATAGTACCACCGCTTGCTCTGTTTGACTTCTTTTACTGGAGAGATTGGCGCTTGCGAAATGTTATATTTTTCCTTGGTTTTATCGAGCGCCTTCAGCGCAGACACTTCTTCATCTTCATCCGCTCGGGCCAGCCATATCGTTTTTATTTGTTCAAACTCGATTTCATTATCTTTAGAGAGCGCAATCCAGTCGGCGAGTTTTTCATTTTCATCCAGTGAGGATTGCTGTGCAAGGTAACGGGTAATGAGTAAGTATATTTCCTGTTCGTCCATAATATAATAGCTATGCCATTCCTGGCTATATATACGAAGAGCCACAGGTGGCCTTAACTCCTTACAAGAAAAATAAAGATTAACATAAAGGTAACACAGGAGACTGTTTTGTAAACAAAAGGTTAAGTAAACCTTTATTTATTATAAACACTGTTTTTTAGAAACAATAAAGCACGGTACATATGTGTTTTTACCGAATGGATGGAGATCTCCAATAATTGGGCTATTTCTTCATAGGTTAGCTTGTCGTTCCTGTTCATCAGGAACACCATTTTTGTACGCGCAGGCAGTTTACTGATCAGCCTTTTGATGCGTTCATCCAGTTGTTTATACTGTAAAATATTATCCGGTTCGTGATGGGTACTATCGGCAATATCGATATGCCCTATACGATCTGTTGTTCGTTCGTAGAGCTTCTCTCTATTGATTTCTTTCAGAATTTTGTTTTTTACCGAAGTATAGAGATAAGCTGGGATGGAACTGGAAATATTAAGTCGCATGCGGTGCTCCCATAAATGTCCGAATATACTGCACACAATATCTTCCGCCGCATCACTGGGATAAGGCATGAGGCTCTTAGCATAACGAAGCAACCCATTGTAATAGGTCAGGAACAGGCAATTGAATGCAACGGTATCGTCCTTAGAAAGTCGGCGCAAAAGTTCTTGTTCCGATAAATCGGTTTTCTTTAACACTTTGCAAAGCTAAGGGTTTAATGTTAGGGAAATATTAAGTTATCGAGATGGATGATTTCTCATTCCGACCTCCCTTTCAAGTCTATCTATTGGATTTACAGCCGAAACGGTCATAATTGCCTTTTTATTTGAAATAATATCTTAAGTTTACGAAACAATTATAAACACTTCTAAAGTTTAAGGAAATTGAAGATGTATTCCCTTTTTCCGCAAACAAAATATAAAAAATTTTGGGGGGAAATGGGTCTCGCTCTGTTCCGAGACAATTACTTTTAAGGACACAATGATTGGAGCGATTAATTTTTATAAGGTACCTAAATGTAGGATTCTTCTGGTAGTGGAAGTTAATTGATTGAAATGAGAGAACTTTTTTTTATTGTAATTGCTTTTCTATCTGCAAGTGTCGCTTGCGCTCAAGACAGCTCTGTTTTTTTTAGCGATTTTGCTTTAAAAAACTTGGATGAAATGAATTTAACGTATTCTACGCCAAAAGGATTTTCTGAAAGTAATCAAATAGAGTGTTTTGAAAAGAATTATACACTTAGTAATCTCATAACATGCGCACCAAACAACCTTTTATCAGACGACGGAGAGTGCATTATTTTTCTAGCAGCCCACCCAAAGGTTACGCAAGAATTTGAGGATGAAGTAAGGGAAATGTTTCCAAATACACCTATAAGAGTTAATAACGGACACATTATTGAACGCAAGAGATTATTTAGAATCTTTTATCCTAATGCCACAAAAAAGACGAGGAGTGACATTACTCATTTTTATTCCGATAGAGAAGCTAAAGACAAGTTTAATGCGGATACTGCATTCTACGTAAATATAACATTAAAAAGGCCAGATTGGTATTTAGATAAATATTCAAATCTTCATGCACAGACCATTCAAAAAAATGATCAAGGATATATTATTTTCTATATGCTTTATACAGACAAAGCAAAAAAAAGGTTGAGAAAATATTTGAAACCTCTTATGGGAATTTTTAAGTACAAGTAGATTTTCATACTGAATTGAACCATCAGATAATTATATCACTTATCGACCAAAATGAAAGCATTAAAATCTATATTATTTTTTCTACTATTTTTAGTTTCATGTCGCTCGGAGAAAGAAATTATTGGCACCTATAAATCAAATAGAGCCGAACTTGAATTCTTCATTACCAAAATAACTTTCCTCAAAAAAAATATCTTTAATTATGAATTTTCCGGCGATTTACAACATACAGAATTAAGTGGAAACTTTAAGAAAATCGATGATTTTATATATTTGAGGTTCAAAACAAACCAATATGAAATTGAATCTAAAAATGACTCGATAAGTGTTGCAGAATTATTAACTGGTAATTATCACCCGTATCAACTATGTACTGAAAATGGGATTGAATACCATTTAAAATATAAAATGAAAGGTGACAAACTATTTGGATACAGAATTGATAATGGGAGATTAGTTAGAAAATCAAAAGTATATACTAACAATAGAAAATTTGTGTTTTTTGGAACTAAATGGAAAACTAAAAAAATCTATTTAAAGAAAATCAACTAAAACCAGATAAAGTTATTTATATCAGGTGGCTTGTATGCCACCTGATATAAATAGAATAAAAAAACAAGTTAATGCACTATATTGTTCATGGCTGTTATTTTTGATCAGAAATTGGTACCCAGATCAGTGCATTGGCGGCCAACACTCCTTGGCTATTGGAACTGATCTCCACATATGGATCCTTGCTTCCTTTCTCAAAAGTATACTCACCCACCTCTACCCATCTGCTGGTGGTCTGTCCTTGAATAGTTACTTCCTTAAAGTTTACAATTTTCTCAATCGATTTATTCCCTGTAAAGATCGTGAACTTACCAGAAGGAGCACTTTCGGGCGTTTTTGGAAAATAACTGTACAATTTATATGTGCCAGCTTTGAAATCTTTTGCTGGTGAAAAACGGGCAATACGTGACTGTTAAATTTAACCTCATTTGAATTACTTTGGTAATATACTATATCTATAATTTACCACTTATCATAAAATGGTGGTAAATTATAGTTTTCTAGAAAATAACCACTATATTTGCTTTAGTGGCAAAATATAGAATATGGTAAAATTCTTAGAGGAACAACTGATAGAAACATTTGAGGATAGGACTCATTTCGAACGAGATGAGTTATTCAATTTTTTTCGCCAGTTTGATTCTGGAATGAGCGAATCTGCTTTTTCATGGCGTATTCACGATTTGCTCAACAAGACCATCATCAAGCAGGTAAAGCGTGGGGTGTATTGTATTTCCGATCGTGACAAGTATGTTCCTGTGGTATCCGATAAGTTGGCAAAGCTTTCCAAGATAGTAGCCAAAGAGTTTGACCAAGTGGACTATTGTCTGTGGACCACAGAATGGCTGAATGATTTTACCCGACACCAATTAGGTACTTTTTTTTATATCCTAGAGATAGAGCAGGATTTTATGGAAGAAGTGTTTAATGCATATTCAGAATCCAGCCAGTTTAAAGTGTATCTAGAACCCAAAGAGGAAATTATGGAACGCTACATTGAAAGTGGAAGCACTATAATTATCAAACGGCTGATCAGTCGTTCTCCAAAGCAAAAAGTATCGATAAAGGAAAAGTCAAAAAAGAAAATTAATTTACCCAGCCTTGAAAAAATATTGGTGGATGTATTTAGCGATCCGGTAACTTTTTATGCTATTCAGGGCAATGAAATGGTAATCTTGTTTGAAAATGCCCTAAAAAGATACCATATCAACTTTAGTAAGCTGTTGAACTATGCCAAGAGACGAAAAAAAGAAAATCAGCTTAAAGTCTTTATGGGTGAACATTTCGGGGATGTGTTAAAAGATATTTTAAAATGATAAAAGCAAAATGTTTTACCAAAAACTGGATTGACCAATTCAAGCAACAAAAGCATTTGAAACGCATCAACCCACCAATATTGGAGAAGATGATCCAAGCGATTTCTTTGTTACAACAACTCAAAGCCCATGGTTTGGAATTTACCTTTAAAGGCGGGACAAGTTTGCTCTTATTACTTTCAAAATCCAGACGGTTCTCAGTGGATATTGATATTCTTACTACACAAAGTCGGGAAGAAATAGAAGCGATATTGGACAAAGTAGTCGAGCATTCGCACTTTAAGAGTTGGACTCTACAAGATAAAAGAAGTTACCAAGAAGGTGTTCCAAAAGCCCACTATGAATTCGATTACGAATCACAATTAAACCAAAATGCCCATTTTGTACTTCTGGATATTCTTTTTGAAAAAACCGATTACCCTAAAATTTTAACAGTTCCCATTGAATCGGAATGGATTGATTCGGAAGAAATTTTGGAAGTTCAAATTCCTTCCATTGAATCTATCTTAGGAGATAAACTCACCGCTTTTGCCCCCAATACGGTTGGTATTCTTTATGGTAAGAATAAAGAACAGGAAATTATTAAACAGCTTTTTGATATTGGCTGTTTATTTGAAGAAGTTGAAAAGATGGAAAATGTTGCATTGAGCTTTGAAAGGATTTGTAAAAAGGAAATTAAGTATCGAAACCTTTCCATTGATCTGCCGGACGTATTGGATGATATTTTAGCTACATCACTATTGATTGTCAAACGAACCAAAAACACGAACGAGCCGGATAAGTCCAGGTTCCATGAACTGACTACTGGTATCAGAAGGTTTGAAGGATTTTTGATAGCCGAAAATTTCAAGATCGAGGACACCATACTTGCAGCAGGAAAAGCAGCGTACTTGGCCAAACGGTTAAAAAGTAAAGACTATTCGAGCATAGAGAAATTTAACGATCAGGATATTAGTAAACTTGAAATCTCCGGAGAGCTCAACTACCTCAACAAGCTCAAAAAGTCGAGAGATAAAGCAGCATTTTTCTATTGGTACCAGACGTTGAATTAAAAGATAGATTAATCGTTACGTACATCATTCGAGTAGAACAAAAAATAAATGCTGAAGGAAGTACAGTCTTAAACTCGTAAAGAAACTCTCAGCCCGATTGAAAGAAGTTAAGAGTCAACGTAGCAATCGTATAAATTGAAAGCATAACAAGAGTAAAAATGCAATTATTTTAATTCAAGATAACCCGCATTTTGTTCTGGCAAACAAAACAAAATGCATAGGTAATCCAAAGATATAAGAGGTGTATCCATCTCTAGGGCGTGTCAATCTAGCAAGTACAATATTATTCCATCGCTGTTATTTTTGATCAGAAATTGGCACCCAAATCAGTGCATTAGCGGCCAATACTCCCTGTGCATTGGAACTGAGCTCCACATATGGATCTTTGCTTCCATTCTCAAAGGTATACTCACCCACCTCTACCCATGTGCTGGTGGTCTGTCCTTGAATAGTTACTTCCTTAAAATTTACAATTTTCTCAATCGATTTATTCCCTGTAAAGATCGTGAACTTACCAGAAGGTGCACTTTCAGGCGTTTTTGGAAAATAACTGTACAATTTATATGTGCCAGCTTTAAAATCTTTTGCTGGTGAAAAACGGGCAGAAGCCGAAGGATCATTTTGTGTCTGCTGATAACTCATTCCGTATCCTTTTTTTGGAGACTTCGTCCAATTGCCCTGCAACTTCACTTGGTCTGAATTCTCTACTTGAATAATGTAATCAGCTTGGCGACCATCTGCCTTTGGGTTTTCCTTCAATACCTGGCGGACCTGGTTGATATCCACATCCTGTACAATCAGATTTTTATCAATGGCCTGACATGCGGCAACTGCTGCCGATTGTCCCAAAACCATAAATACGGGTTCCATTCGGATTGAACCAAAAGCAATATGGCTTGCCGATAGGCAAACAGGCACAAGGAGATTGTTGATCTCCTCTTTTTTAGGTACAATAGACCTGTAAGAGATGGGGAAAGGCGAAAAGCCGCCAACTTCAACATTTCCCTCATTTTTGACCATCCCGTTGATGACCACGCGATCGCAATTGTGAGAGTCCATGGTATAAGCCGCAAAACCAACGCCATCACTTACTATCTCACGTCCCTGACAATGGTGTTGAGTCATAACGAGATCACTAATCATCCTGCGCGCTTCACGAATATACAGTTGGGGCGACCAATGTCCATTCTCTGTATACTCATCTTTAGGATACCCCCAGCTTTTGAATTCTTGCCGGATCTGTGCAGGTACCGAAGGGTCAGTGGCCACAAAATAGAGTAAACCTTTAGTATATTCTTGATGAGCCTTGATGATCTCTTTTCTTTTAAAATAATCGGCTTCGGGATACTCCCAATTCATACCAATCATATCGGTTGAAAATCCATTTCTATTGTTGATATCTGTCTTCCCATTTGGCATTCTGCTCCAGATGAATACATCTTGAATACTTTTCCATGGCTGAATCTCTTTTTGTCTTTTTAAGAGTTCATATTTAGCAGGATCATAATTATCAGGTTCTGTAATGGCTATCCTGTTTTCCGGAACATTGGTGAGGGCAATCCTATAATTATAGGCCTGTACCTTGCTATCCCCAGTGCCATTGGCCTGTACTGGCTGATCGTTAATCCCCCATAAAAGACCACTTGTTGGGTCTCCTTTAACTTTATAAGGATCTACACCATCGGGGAACTGATGACCGTCCAACACCTGCACACCATTGATGGTCTCGCCGTATGTCGCGTTTGATTCTCTGCCCACGTGGTAGGAAACTCCAGCCTTGGCCATAAGATCTCCTTCATAAGTACAGTCCATAAACATCTTTGCGCTGATGATGATCTTATCCTTACCCTGGCTCTCACTTGGCGTGACTGAAATTGTTTTGATCAACCGATTCTCAGTCTTTACATCCAGAAGTCTGTGTGCCATCAATTGCTCAGTAGTGGATTTACTGAGGTAACTTTTAAAAATGGATTCTGCTACTTTCGGTTCAAAAATCCATTGTTCAAAGCCATCGTAATACTTTCCTACTTTTCGGTAGAAGTCCAGAGCAACTCCGGTAACCACATATTTATTTCCGATATCAGTCTGACCCAGACCGCCCGAACTCAGCCCTCCGACTCTCGTTCCTGGATCAATCAGCAGTACGGTTTTACCAGCATTTGAAGCCGTATAGGCGGCCGCAACCCCCGCAGAAGTCGCTCCGTAAATACACAGGTCTACCTGCTTGTGGGTCTGCCCATAAGCCATGTGTAAGACAGCTGCGCAGGTGATTATCAGTATTAAAAGTTTGTTCATCATAATTTCCTTTTTTTTTGGTTTAATAGCCTGGGTTTTGTTCCAGATTCGTATTGGTTACAATTTCAATATTCGGTATAGGCCATAAATAGTGTTTATTCGGATCAAATTTACGAATCTCAATAACCCGCATGTCTTTCTGATTAGCAACCTGTTGGTAGCTCACCTTTCCATCCTGATCAATGGTAGGTGCATTGGAGAGCAATCCCCGAGGAATGCGTCCATAGAAGGTTGAATTCATCATTTTATCGGCCAATTTCCATCGTCTTAAGTCGACCATTCGAAATCCTTCATTAGCCAGTTCATAGAGTCTTTCTTTACGGATAATCTCCCGAAGCTGTGCTTGTGACTGTCCATTTTCGATAACCGGCATATCAACCGTAGGACGAGTCCTGATGGCATTGATGGCATCGTAGACGCTTTGATCAATCTTATTGGATTCAATCATTGCCTCGGCATAGATCAATAGGACCTCAGCATAACGGCTTTGGATAATATTTAACTCCGATTCCATGGTAAAATCCTTATCCTTTAGATCGACATATTTTTTCCAGCAGTAGCCTGAAAAGGTCGCATAAGCATTAATTGCGTCTTGATTTTTGATTCGGGTCGGTGTGGATGTGTTGTAGTTATAATTCCAACATAAAAGGCTGTCCTTATGGGTTTCAAATTGAAAGCCAAAAAATGTTGAACCAGGAAGTGCAATCGTGTATGCTAACCGTGGATCACGGTTAGTGAAAGGTTTCTTAGGATCATATTTAGGTGATTTCTCGATAGACAATCCATCGATACAGGCATAGGCATCAACAATGGATTGCGATGGAATCTTGTTGGAGGTACCTTGTCCATTTCGAGAAATAAATGCACGTGTTGTACTGTGTGTTTTGGTTTTTTGCAGGCGGAGGTATTGGAACGCAAAAATTACCTCCGGGGAAGCCTCTCCATCATAGGTAAACAATTCACCAAAATCCGGATGTAGACTATAAATCCCCAAGTCCATGACCGCTTTTGCCGAAGCGGCAGCTTGTTCCCAAAGTTCATTGTTAAGGGCAGCTCTGGCACGAATGGCAAGCGCGGCACCCTTTGTAGCACGTCCCTTATCAGTTCCACCGTAGCTTTCTGGCAAATTCGCAGCAGCATCTTCAAGTTCCTTTAGAATAAAATCTGCAACTTCAGCTTTTGAGGTTCTGGGAATATTTGCATCTGAAAGGCTCACACTGCTGCTTACCAGAGGTACTCCCCCAAAGTAATCGATAAGGTATTGATAAACATAGGCGCGAATAAATTGGGTTTCAGCTTTATAGCGTTTTTGAAGCGTTTGGTCCATCTTGCCGTCCAGCTTATGGATATTGTCCAGGATAAAATTACATTTACCAATTACTTTGTAGGAATTGGTCCATATATTCCTGATATATCCATTATTGCTATCAAAATCCCCACGGCCCACAGCCTGCAGATCAGACGTATTTCGATCCCAACCAATATCGGCAGCGGCATCAAGAGTCAAATTAATAGGCATCTCATCCGTTGGATGGAAAACCAGCGCACTATACAATCCATTAACCACTAAGGTTAACTCTTCTTGATTGGCAAAGTAATTCTCATCAGTAGGGCCGTTCAGTGGTGATCGGTCCAAATATTTTTCACATGCTCCTGTTAAAAATAGCACCCCCAGGATAACTATACTCAAAGCGTATCTATATAGATTTTTCATAATTTCTGATTTTATAACGTAACATCTAAACCAAAGGAATACACCTTAACCTGAGGATAAAAATTACCATACCCAATAGGTGCTTCTACATCATACCCTTCCCAGAATTTGTCCATGCTGAACAGATTAGATCCATTGACAAATAGACGGAGCCTGCTAATTCCAATCGCTTTCAAGCTTTGTGCATCAAGAGTATAGCCCAGCTGTACGTTTTTCAAACGAAGATAGGATGCATCCCTCATCCAAAATTGAGAGGCCTGTTGATTGTTATTTTTTCCGAAAGCCAGACGTGGGTATTTAGCATCGGTGTTCTCTGGTGTCCAGCGATCCTTGTTGTCCTCCCGAATGGTACCTCCAATGGCACCTGTCGTAGTGAAAGGCTGAATACCAGCTCCATATAAATATCCATCGGCCTTACCCACCCCTTGTAACATGAAGCTAAAATCAACTCCCTTATAACTTAAATTCGAGCTCAATGAATAGGTAAATCCTGGAATAGTATTTCCAATGATGACTTTATCAGATTCGTTGATGACCTGATCACCATTTTGATCTTTGTATTTCAAATCACCAGGTGCCAAGGTGCCAAATTGAGTAGCATGACCTTCCACCTCCTGTTCACTCTGGAAATACCCTTGAGAGACATAACCGAATATAGAATTAATAGGATACCCCTCCCGATTAACCGTAAGACCTGTTTGATTGACACCCCGCATATCAAGGACTTTGTTGTTGACATTGGAGAGGTTAAAATTAAAATGATATCGAAATGCTTTGGCGGGGTCATTTCTATAACCCATTGCAATTTCCCAACCCTTATTTTCGACAACACCTGCATTTTGGTAGGGTTTATTCAATCCTATAATCAATGGGATGTCCAATAAGAGTAAAATATCGCTTGTTTTTCTGTTGTATATATCACCCGTAAAAGTCCACCTATCAAATAACGTCAGGTCGAGTCCGATGTTCTGTTCAACAGTCGATTCCCAGGTAATATCAGGGTTGGACATGTCATTAAGTGCCGCGGTATTAACAATACCATTGCCTAAGGTATACGATCCCATGTCTAAGGCGGCCACAGATGGGTATGTCCCTATGTTCTGATTTCCCAGTTTCCCCCATGATGCGCGGACCTTACCCTCGCTCAACCATCCGCGAGCGCCCTGGAAGAATTCCTCTTCCGAAAAACGCCATCCAGCAGACACGGAGGGGAAAAAGCCATAGCGATTCCCCTTAGCAAAACGCGATGAACCATCGTAACGGGCATTGAGTTCGAGAAGATAGCGATCTTTTACTACATAGTTGATCCGAGAGAACAAAGATTGCAAGGCCCAATCCGAAGCACTTCCGGTGGCGGCCTGGTTCAAGGCAGATCCGGCATCAAGCACCTCATATTCAGGAAGTACATAGGTGTCCCTAAACCCTTGGGTATAATCAACCCTGTAATCCTCACGCGAACCGCCCACCAACCATGTTAATTGATGCGAACCAAAGTTTTTATTGAACGTTAAGGTAGCCCGCATATTGTTAAAGAGCTCTTGGCTATTGTACTGCGTCAAAGACGACCTTACCGGGACAGAAAAACTTGGCGTACCATCAGGGAAGTAGGATTGTACGGCTTTACGAAAATTCTTGTTGACTTGTGTCGCGTATTTAGGTGCGTAATTCACCTCTGCGCTCAGCCATTCTACTGGCTTATAGATTAAGGAGGCATTGATACTTCCAAATGGACTCTTATTGGTGGCAAGACCTCCATCGGCCGCTGCCGAGACAGGATTATTACCATTCCACCCAAGTCCCCAAGTGCCATTTGAATTTCTAAAAGTCTGGTTGGCCGGGATACTACTCATCCATTGAAATAACTCTTCGATTCGAGCTGCTGGAGACTGGACAATGGGATTAACATATTGAAAGTCAAATTTCAAAGCAAGTTTGTCGGAAAATCGGACATCCATATTGTTTCGAATGGTATACCGCTTGAACGAACTGTTCAGGGTCAGACCCTGTTGGTCAAAATAACCCACGGATGTCAACATTTTAACTTTATCTGTTCCGGCATTAACCGTAAGGAAATGACTATTTTGAAATCCATTTCCCTGTAGGGCCTCTTTTTGCCAATCGGTATTGGGGTATTCATCAGAACTCCCATTCCCTTGCGCGCGATAAGCCTCAATAATCTTCTCTGGATATAAGGCGCTAGCACCTACATTGGTATAAGCCTCATTGGTCAGCAACATGTGGTCCAGGGCATTGACTATCTCAGGCATATTGGTGGCGGACTGCCAACCGAAATAATTCGTATAGGAAATGGCCACCTTGTCCGAGGTTCCTCTTTTGGTGGTTACCAATATTACACCATTGGCGGCTCGGGATCCATATATGGAAGATGAGGCGGCATCTTTCAGGATAGAAATGTTTTCAATCAAATTGGGATCAATATTGTTCATTGAACCTTCAATACCGTCTATCAAAACCAATGGATTAGAATTTCCGAGAGTTCCAATTCCGCGGATTCGAATATCTCCCCCGTCAGAACCCGGTTTACCGGACCGCTGGGTGACGGTTACCCCGGACGCTAATCCTTGTAATGCAGATGAGGTTTGTCCGGCAGGTCTGTTGTTCAGATCATCTCCCGAGACAGCAGAAACGGCTCCCGTTAGATTGACTTTTTTCTGAACACCATACCCCACCACCACGACTTCATTGATTTCGGCCGTATTGGGTTTTAATCGGATAAGAATAATGTTTTTGCTGGTAGCTGTAGCGACAAAATTTTTGATAGAGTCTGCGGAGTAGCCCAAATAATGGGCATAAATAGAATATTTTTCGCCAGTGACCAATGGATTAAGGACAAACAATCCTTCGTTGTCAGCTATGAAATTTAATTTCTTTTTCGTCTTCTCGCGAATCAGGTCAATGGTAACCCCGGGCAGTGCTTTGCCCTCTGCATCCACGACCTTTCCATTGACTTGGACGTTGGATTGGGCAAACCCAGTCGAAAAGTACAGGAACAGTTGTCCCAGTAGCATTAATTTGATTAGAATAGGCTTCATAATTATTTATATTGGTTATAAGGTTTAAAAAATACGCTGGTTTAATGCGATTAAGTATGGTATTTTATTTGGGTTCCTCCTTTCTTGTGGAAATGCTCAAATGCACAATACCGTCATCTAGTTTAAAATTGCAGCCATTCAATTGGCAGAAATTGGTAAAGAATGTTTCCAGGGGTTCTTTCCGACTGAGTCCACCGGTGAATGAATTGTTTAACAGTTCTGGGTTTTCACAGACGATGGATACATCGTAGAGTCCTTCTATAACTTGCAGAAGTTGTGTATTCTTTGTCTGATTAAATCTTACTGTCTCACTGCTCCATTCTATTTTAGTCCTTAAATCAGGAATAAGTTCAGACAGCTTTTTGTCAGCACGGGCCGTCCGGGACTTTATCAGTTCCTGCGCTGAAGATTTGACCATCTGATGCAAACGCAAATCGATCAATACCTCTTCATTTGGATCCAAATACACCAAACTTTCTGTCGCTCCATTCATGGGGCCTACAGAAATCTTTCCTTCCAACAATTTGATCAGGACATTTTCATTGCTTTTGGGATCAATACTAAAGACTGTACCCAATGCGCTCGTAACATACCCCTTATAATTGACGCGAAAAGGTGATCTTGGATTCTTTCGAACTTTATAGACGACTTTACCTGTAAGTTGCCGAATGTCTCGGCTACCCATTTTGGTGTTCTCAAAGCTAATTTTGGCATTCGGATACAGAATCACGGTAGAACTATCAGGAAGTAAGGTGCTAATGGAATAGGAATGCGGATTCTCATACCAGCTCAAAGCAGAAAGGGTATCTTGGGTTTTTTTTTCGGTAAAAAAATCAAATGTATAGAGTACCGAAAGAGTACACAATAGGATGGCCGCACAACTGGCCCAAGTCCAATAGCTAATCTTTCGCACACGACCAGCTTTCGGAGGATCAATGGTATAGATGGTGTTAAGTACTTTTTTATGGACTTCAGAGAGATCAGGTATGGAAATCACTTGGACCTCTTGCTCCTTACTCTGTTCGAGCTGCTCGGCTATCCACTGTTGACATTGCTCAGGGTCGACCCTGGCCATTTCATCAAAGAAAGCTTCATAGTCCTGTAAATCGAGGTTATTGTGAATATACCTCCTTAATTGATCTTTAAAGAATTGTTCCTGCAAAACTGTTTATAATTAGTTCAACACATTGCTGCATTTTCCCTATCTATACGCTTGGCAAAAGAAATCACACTATCGCTGTTTTACTTTTTTTTAAAATTTAAATAAAAATGCCGCTAAAAAGCTTATAATGTATTCGTTACGATAATTCTTGTGAATATATTCCTTGATATCCTTTAGGGCACTTACCAATTGATTGCTTACCGTAGAGACTGAAATACCAAGTTCATCTGCTATTTCTTTGTAGCTTTTTTCCTGGAACTTATTGAGCATCAGGATTTCTCTTCGTTTAGGACTCAAAGATTCTATTGCCTTTGAGAGCATATTGCGACTATCTTTTAAGAACATTTCCTCTTCGGTATGGTAATACAGTTCTACTGCTGAGGCCCAGATTTTCAGTTGCAAGGCCTTATCCCGTTGTACTTTTCGGAAAAAGTCCATAGCCAGATTATCCGATATATGATTCAAAAACGACACAAACCCGCTAGCGGGATCTATTTTTTCCCGATTAAGCCATATTTTGGTAAACACATCTTGTAAGATTTCCTGGGCAACGGTCTGCTCTTTCACCAGTTTCATCAATCTGATATAGATTTTGGGAGAATATTGATAATAAATCTCATTGAATGAATCAAGATCTCCATTTTTCAATTTTTCCAGGGTAAGGGTTTCTATAGGAGATTTCATCTTTTGTATTTCGTATAATTGGCAGATGCGATTAACTCGAGTTAAAGATAAATAATTCAAAACAAAAATACTATTTGGTGTATGCGCGTTGACACCCTACCCTAATCCCCTTGCCTTAGGCTTGAAATAACGTTGCAGACGAAATGAGCCTTCATCACTGCCCGCAACGCTTCACGCTCGAGCAGTACAAAACAGGCTTATTTCTAATTTACAATAATATTGCTAATTTCACAATATCACAATTCGCAAGACGAACAGGAAGCTTTAACAAGATTCCGCCCAAATTAAAACATATAAAATGTATACCATCTATTCATTGATTTCTTGTTTGATCATGATCTTAACAAGCAGTCTACCTCTTATCGCCCAAGTAGCTCCAACAGGAGTTCATTATGTGACTACGGATGACCAAATCAAATTATACACTAAGAAATCAGGAAATGGACCCGTTGCTATTTTCATGCATGGTGGACCAGGAGCTTGGAGTAAATCGTTTGAGAGTGCTGGAGGAAATAATTTAGAACGTGAGCTTACCATGATCTATTATGATCAAAGAGGTTGTGGGCGTTCCGAAGGTTCTAAAAATGATGATTACTCGCTTGAAAGAATGCTTAAAGATGTTGAATTGATTAGAAAAAGTTATCATGCCGATAAAATATATCTAATAGGACATTCTTTTGGCGGAGTTTTAGCGGCAAACTATGCATTGAAATACCCTTCCCATGTTAAAGGAATTATCCTTGCGAATGCAACATTAAATATTCGTTATTCCCTTCAGAATCAAATCGATTATATGAACAACCTTTTAAAGACAGATTATACAGCAAGTGATTCTTTGCAAATAATCCCAACCTTTAGAAAAGTACAGGCTGAATTTATCAAGGAAAAGCTAATTTATAAACTACTTTCAGATACGAAAGCTAACATCGATATACTTCACAAAATAGACAGCGCAAACCCCAGTAAATTTGCTTTTGCTCAACAAGCATTATCTATAGCGGAATACCTAAAAGATTATACAAAAATCACGAATAAAATTCCTACACCTGTTTTAGTGATTAGCGGAAAAAAAGATCATGCCATCGGAGAGGCACATTTTAATGCATTTAATTTCCCAAATCAAACAATACATCAGATCGACGGGGGGCATATCCTGTATTATGAACAAAATAAAGAATTTATCAAATCCATCTTTAATTTCATAAACAACATAGAACTAAAAGCTAATCATCCTTCTCCAGTAACTTAAAACTCGAACCAAAATAAAACTATTGTACCTGTTGTGGGTTTTACAAAAAAGATTAGACATCTCTGATGCTCCGGGTAGGAGCGATAAAAAACAAAACCTAAAAAATTATGGGCAACCTAAATCCCGATACTACGCAATTTCTTGATGCATTGGATCATCCCTTGAGGGCTGAAATAGAACAGTTACGACAGACGATATTAAACGCTGATGAACGAATCACCGAAAACATAAAATGGAATGGACCGAATTACTGTTTTGGGGACCAGGACCGAATAACGATGAGAATTCATCCTGCAAAACAAATTCAACTAATTTTTCACAGAGGTGCAAAAAAATTAACCCAACCTAATGAGAGAATCATTGAGGATAACTCAGGGTTATTGCTCTGGAAAGAGAACGATAGAGCAATCCTCTCATTTAAGGACATAAACGATATAGAGCAATCTAAATCAAAACTGCAAGATATTGTGTATAAATGGATTCAAGCAACTACCTAGACCAGATGGATTGCCTGGATTCCGAAAACTAAATGATGTAAACAGCCATTGACACGGAGTAGGTGATTGAAACAGTGTATAGAAAAACATTTTGTATATTGGTTTCGAATAACAGGCGTTATTCTTTGTTATAGTAAAGTTTATGATCGAATTACAAGAATTTCAAGAAGAAGACTTTGAGCGACTTATTTCCTGGATCAAAAATAAAGAAGAAATGATTCAATTTGCTGGACCGATATTTACTTATCCATTAACCCGGGAGCAGCTACTGAACTATACCAGTGATCCGAGACGGCAAGTTTTTAAAGTTCGACTACTCTCAACGGGACAAATCGTGGGACATTGTGAGCTTAATCTCCAAAATGAGATTCCCCGACTCTCAAGAATATTAGTAGGTGACCCTTCCGTCAGAAATCAAGGAATAGGAAAAGCGATCATAAGAAGTTTACTAGATCGTGTATTTACGACGACTAGGTTTGAAAAGGTCGATTTAAATGTTTTTGACTGGAATCACAACGCTATTGCTAGCTACAAAAGAGTAGGCTTTGAAATTAATCCCGGCTTTGAAACCCAGGTGGAAATGAACGGAGAAACTTGGACTACCTATAACATGACAATCTGTAAGTAAATATCATCAATTGACTCGAGGTATAAAAAGATCGTTTAGCCATTGAAAAAGCCGCACAAAACTTTTCGAAGAATATAACCATTCATAAAATGCTGCGGAAACCGACTCATCGCCTAAGCGTATGTGGGTAGTCGTACGTTTACTTATTGACCTTAGATTTCATGAAACTCGTACTATTTGCTATTGCAATAGCTACTCCCGTTGCTTGGTTTGCCATGAATATATGGCTAGAAGATTTTGCATACCATATTCAAATCCAATGGTGGATGTTCGCCGCCGCAGGATTATCCGCATTATCGATAGCGATGTTGACTGTTGGATGGGAGGCGCTTAGAACCGCAGGAGCGAATCCAGTTAATTCGTTACGAGAGAATTAATCATGGAGGTCACTTTGCTGCTTTGGTACGGAAGTGTCAATTATTTTTATTAATTGGTGCCTTCTTGTTTTTTGCCATCAATTATGTCTTGGAACATTTGCCAATCATAATAGTGGAATACCATCCCGTTGCTCATTGCGACCAACATGCCTTTCGGAAATTGAGGACCAACAGGCATAGCGATGACCTCTACTCCGTCGGATTCAACTGCTGAGACAGGAACCTCCGCAATACGCGTGTATTGATGAGGATTGTCTGTATCTCCTTCTCTTGGGTAAATATTGAATGAATTATTTTGCTGGTTGGATGCCACAATATACCCCGTGCTGTCCGTTGTTTTGTAAATTGCTAGACCTTCATGGTCCTCTTTGAAATCCTTTTGTCCGAAGACTGCGAGCTCTTGATTCCCTCTGCTCGGATCAGCATAGTATTTATGAATGCCAAATCCTTCGTCGGAGTAATAGAGATAACCTAATTCATTGTCTACTGCAATTGCTTCGATTTCCTTACCCCCCTTAAAATCACCAAATTCTCGAACCTTATTTCCCACAATCACGCCATTTTTATCCTGAAGTTCGTATTGGTAAAGATAAGCACCAGCCGGTCCTGTTTTCCTGCCTACAATTGCAAAGATTTTATTTCCTGCTGTATCGGATTGACTATACAACGCAACCCCCATTGGAGATCTTTCTGTT
This sequence comes from Sphingobacterium sp. GQ94, assembly GCF_059758715.1. Taxonomy (NCBI): domain Bacteria; kingdom Pseudomonadati; phylum Bacteroidota; class Sphingobacteriia; order Sphingobacteriales; family Sphingobacteriaceae; genus Sphingobacterium; species Sphingobacterium sp. GQ94. Next base: position 31,968 of record NZ_JCAXEC010000014.1, on the reverse strand, counting down.
TGTCCTTCAAAAACCGGAATACCACCGTTGTCGAGCGGTTTTAAATCAGGTAGACTGAATACCCTAATTCTATCAGTTCCACGTTCACTAAGAACAGCGATATCAATCTTCTTACCCCCCAAGTTGAAACCATAAGCAATGTCTACATTGTTTGGTCGATCTAATGGAACGACTTTATCCACTATTTTTCCCTGCGTATCGTACGCATAAAGACCTCCTGTCTTTTCATGCTTGTCGGTACCGATCACAATGACATGCGTGCTATCGGTAGGGTTTACCCAAATCGCCGGGTCATCCGTATCGTTAGGTACGACCTCAGTAATTATCGTCGGTTTTAACGCATTCTGTGCAACACTCGCGTATTTATCGACACACGAAGAGAGTACTGCTGCTGTTAAACTAAATATGATGAACTGTTTTTTCATGAGTTGTTTGATTACAGGTCGAACTTAAGACCTAAGGTATAACGCGGTTTATAATATTCTAATTGACGCATCCGTTGTACTTCTCCTTGGTAGTAACGTAACGGTTGGTTTGTTAAGTTATTGGCCTCTGCATAAACTCGAAGCGTTTTTGTAATTTTGTACGACGCGTTTGCATCCAAAAAAAACTGCTTGTCATAATACGCATCAGTAAAAGCATCATCGCCAATTTCATCCAAATAAGCCGCCGTATAGTTTGCTGAAACTCGCGCAGAGAACTTGGTATTTTCCCAGGATAAGGAGCCATTCAACATATGTGGAGCTGTCCTTGGAAGCCCAAGTCCCTGTCGTAAGACACCGTCTTCACCAGCGATTCCCTTTGCTTTGGACTCGGTGAAGGTGTAATTAGCATATACTGCAAACCCCTGAAGGAAAGATCCAGGGAGAAAATCCAGTTGCCTTTGTAGGGCTACCTCAAAACCATATACATCCACGTTATCTCCGTTTCTGAATTGCGCAAAATCCCATGTCTCACCTGCCTGAACCGGATTATCCAAGGTTGGGAAAACCTCCTGGAAACGATCCGCTGTAAAGCTTCTATCGTTATACATATAAATAAAGTTCTTCAGGTTCTTATAGAAAGCTCCCCCTGATAGGAGACCTACGTTTTGGAAATAACGTTCCAAAATGATATCATAGTTCCAGGAGTAAGTAGCTTTCAAGTTCGGATTTCCAGCGAATAATTCCTTATCACCCAGATTTGAATTGACATATGGCGCCAACGCATAATAATTTGGTCTGGCTAAGCCTGTAGTGACTGCTGCACGCAAGATGAAGTTAGTTGCGAAATTATGTTTTAAGGTAATTCCAGGAAGAATATTGGTGTAGTTATTTTTAGTGTTGATCTCACCAGCCAATTCCTCTTCATCAACAACATTATTACCGGTGTAGTTAATTTTAGTATGTTCAATTCGAGCACCTAATATCAATGCCGTACGTTCTGTTATATTTTGATCCCAGCGGAAATATCCTGCAAAAACATGCTCTTTAGCCCGGTAATTTTGAGATAAGTATTCTTTGGGATTGGCTTCTTCTTCGAATTGAGATTTATCCGTCAAGTTTAACCCACCCAGATAATTTTTATCGACAAACGATCCAGCTGCATATTTCTCTCCTTGATCCCAACCTTTGGCATCCCAAGTTTGCAAAGGCAATGCCGCCATATTATCAAATCCTGTTAATGGACTGTATTCAAAGAAATTATTATCTCTTTCTTTTGTTTTCATCCGCAAGCGGCCACCGAAGCGAATTCTACCTTTCTGCCCATCGATTACGGTAAACGGGAGACGAAAATTTAATTTAGCCCCAAATTCGTCCTCATGCGTGTTGTTTTCATTTTCGGTAATCTCATTCAATTCAAAACTAGAGAGATCATTATTCGAATTGCTCACAAAGGGTAGATAGGTATCCGCTGCATCGACATTTAATTGGACATCCTCACGAACATAGGAGATGTAACGTTCGTTAGGTCTCCATTCAGAAGCGCGTGAATAGGACGTTGACCAGTCCATGTCTAAAGTAGGAAGCAATAAATGTTCTCCCTGGAGTGAGAAATTCATAACAGATTGACGCTCTAAGCGGCGGCCTTTGTTTCGAGCGTTATCAATACCGCCTTTAGTTTCATATTCTATTTCACCACTATAGTTCTTTGCATTGGCATCATACTCCAAATCAGAAAATTTGGCCGCAAAGCGGTTTTCCCGATCATCACGCCAATTGTACATCGCATTCAATGCTATTCTATGTTTGGCGTTAATCTCGTAATCCAAAGCCCCAGAAATACTCCTACGAACGCGGGTAACGTCATATTTACGGATCTGCATTTCTTTTAAGAAAACATTTCCTTCATCCTGATCCCATTCGGCTTCAATATTATTGGATCCAAAATCATTAGTCTGCATCGTTCCACTTAATATCATGCCTATTTTATTATCCATAAAACGATTGCCATAAATGAGCGAACCATTATAAATTGCTTTTTCCCGAATCGGGGAATAGCCACCACCTAAGGTAGCGGAAATACGCTGCTTATTTGGCGAAACCCGGGTGATCAGGTTAACACTGCCACCAATTGCATCAGCGTCCATATCTGGAGTTAAGGTTTTGTTCACCTCAATAGAAGAAATCATCTCAGAGGGAATTAGGTCCATCTGGACATTTCTGTTGTCCCCTTCGGCGGAGGGGATTCGGTCTCCATTCAGTGTAACGGAATTTAACTCTGGGGATAGGCCACGTATAATGATGTTTCTGGCTTCCCCTTGATCGTTTTGCATAGTAATGCCAGGAACACGCTTCAAAGCGTCCCCAATATTTTGATCGGGGAAACGTCCAACTTGATCAGAGGAGATAATGTTGGTGATATTGTTGTTGTTTTTCTGTTGATTCAAAGCCCTTGCTTGGCCTTTAGCCATCTCACCGATAACTTGAATTTCAGCTAACGTATTGACTGCTGATTCCAAATAGATTTCAAGGACATCAGTAGTCGTTTTGATTGTTTGAACGTATTGTTTATACCCTAAATAATCAATCCTCAAGGTGTAGCTACCTACCGGAAGATTGAGAAATTCAAAGTTTCCGTTGACATCGGAGATGGTGTATCTATTGCCTTCTTCGATACGAAGAGCTGCCCCAGGCAGGGAAAAGCTGTCATTGCTATCCATAATTTTCCCTCTCAAAACAGTTGTTTGGGCAAAGGAAATATAGCATACAAAATTAAATAGAAGAAGTAGAGATAATCTCATAAGGTTAATAATTTGTTTGGGGCAAACATAGGAATAGCAATTTAGGAGATCATTAACCCGATATTATGAATTTATTAACGATCAGATGTATATTTTCTTCCCGCTAATTTTAGGTTAGTTCATTTTTCCAATCGCTATGTTTTGGGGTATTTTGGTGGTTTTGATTTTTTTAGGAATTTTATTTTTTAATCTTAGGACCAAATTTTCAAAAAAGAGGGAATAAAACCCTAATTTAATCGGAAATTCCAACTGCTGTTTTTTATGAAGAATAAATTATTTAGTGCCGCCCTATTTTTTTTAATCTGTACACTTGCTTCCGCGCAGAACAGACAAAACAAACCCAATATTATCATCATTTTTATGGATGATATGGGGTATGGTGATTTAGAGAGTTATGGTGCTGTTGGCTATAAAACGCCCAACCTGAATAAATTAGCAGCGAATGGAATGAGATTTACAAACTTCTATACGCCACAAGCAACCTGTACGGCCTCAAGAGCCGCCCTTTTGACAGGTACTTATCCAAATCGAATGAATATGTATGGGGCATTTAGTCCCAACGCCGGTGAAGGCCTGAATCCGCAGGAAATCACCATTGCAGAAATGCTCAAAACTGTAGGCTACACGACCGCCATGGTTGGCAAGTGGCATTTGGGAAATGAGCCGGAATTTTTACCGACCCGGCAAGGTTTCGATACCTATTTAGGGCTTCCATATTCCAACGACATGTGGCCTGTGGGGTATGATGGCAAACCCGTTGCAAAAGATCATTTCAAATATAAAATTTACCCGACTCTTCCTTTACTACAAACCAAACAGGGTCAAAACGTGCCTGACACTGTGATGAGTGTAAAAACACTTCAGGATCAAGCGCAGCTAACAACGCGCTATACCGAGCAGGCGGTCTCTTTTATCAAATCACATAAAAAGGAACCTTTTTTCCTCTATTTAGCCCATAGCATGACGCATGTTCCAATTGCTGTTTCCCCTAAATTCAAGGGAAAGAGTGAACAAGGTTTATATGGAGACGTGATGATGGAAATTGATTGGAGTGTGCAACAGATCGTAGAAACGCTTGAAGAACATGGTCTGGATAAAAATACCCTTATTATTTTTACAAGTGACAATGGGCCTTGGATGAATTATGGAAACCATAGTGGGTCTACCGCAGGACTCAGAGAAGGAAAAGGAACGAGTTGGGAAGGCGGAACTCGCCTACCTAGCATCATGTCCTGGCCAGGTGTTATTCCAAAAGCAAAAGTGAATAATACCTTGAGCAGTACGATTGATATTTTGCCAACTTTGGCCGAAATAACAGGAGCGAAATTACCTGATCATCAAATTGATGGGGTGAGTATTCTTTCAGTTATGGAAGGTAAGGGCACTAGCCCCAGGAAGAACTTCTATTATTATTACAATAAGAATGATCTGGAAGCTGTACGGATTGGACATTGGAAACTAGTTTTTCCACATCAATATCGTTCTTATGAAGGGGTATTACCTGGTAATGACGGCTATGCAGGTGCCTATAGTCAGGGTACTCAGGATTCTCTGGCCTTATATGATTTAAGAAGGGATCCAGGAGAGCGTTATAATGTCATCAAACAGAATCCAGATGTTGTTCGTGACTTACAGGAGTTAGCTCAGCAAGCAAGGCGAGATCTGGGGGATAATCTGACAGCGCATCCAGGAGAAAACAGAAGACCTTTGGGCAAGATTCAGCGATAGAATCAAAATTTGATTTGTGTTAATTTGTTGGTTTTAATCACCATTAACAGGCTGATTCATTCTTAATGATGGCTATTCTCATCATTAAGAATGGTGGATTATGACCTATAAACATACTTGTCATCCTGGAATGAGAAAAGACTTAAGAAATGGTTACTAGTACCGCTACCTATGCGCGGAAATTAGACCGAATTGGAGGAATGCCCCCACCAGGAAAGTGAAACAATTTTGAAACGTATTTTTAGTAAAGTCAGACTTGCATTCAAATCTTTATCCTGTGGATACATCGTATTTGCTTGCTCATTGATTTAACACTATTTATTAGCGAAGCAATTAAAACTTCATCCGCTGGATCCTGACCGCATTTAGTATGGCTAACAAAGCTACACCGACATCGGCGAATACCGCTTCCCACATCGTGGCCAATCCTGATGCACCCAATACCAATACAAAGCCTTTTACCAGAAATGCTAAGGCAATATTTTGCCAAACAATCTTCTTCGTCCGTTTACCAATGGTGATGGCGATCGGTATTTTACTCGGTTTATCATCTTGTATGACCACATCAGCCGTCTCAATGGTCGCATCACTTCCTAATCCACCCATTGCAATCCCTACATCACTCAAGGCCACCACAGGGGCATCGTTTACCCCATCTCCAACAAAAGCAACAGTCTGATTATTTGCTTTGATTTCTTTTACACGATCTACTTTATCCTGGGGAAGCAGATCGCCAAAAGAATCATCTATACCTAGCTGCCTGGCCACATCTTTGACAACGGTGCTTTTATCGCCACTAAGCATCGTGACTCTAACATTTAGCTTGTGCAATAGGGTGATGGTTTGCTTTGCATCTTCTTTTATGCTGTCCGCAATGGTGATATAACCAACAAATTTTTGGTCATAGGAAACCGCAATCGTCGTGTAAACAATAGAACTCGGATCCAAATCGTAGGATATCCCGAACTTATCCATCAGCTTGAAATTGCCGACCAATAAGTCTTTTGAGTTAATGGTTGATTTTAATCCATGCCCAGCAATTTCCTCCGTATTTTCCAATTGAATTTCATGGTTTGGCTTTCCAAGGTATTGGTGAATGGCGGTGGCTACCGGATGCGTACTATGGCTCTCCAATGCATTGACCATTTGAAGGATTTCTGCCTGATTAAACGCGGGATCAAAAACAACTTGTTGCACCTTAAAAACACCTTCGGTCATGGTTCCCGTCTTATCCATAACGACATTTTGGACCGTGGCAAGGGCATCTAAAAAGTTACTCCCTTTAAACAATATTCCGTTTCTACTGGCCGCACCAATACCTCCAAAATAGCCTAAGGGAATCGAAATGACTAGTGCACAAGGACATGAAATAACCAGAAACACCAAAGACTTATACAACCAGTCCGTAAACTGATAATCGCGCACAAAAAAATAAGGCAGAAAACAAATCATCGTGGCACCGAGCACAACAATAGGGGTATAGATTTTAGCAAACTTTCGGATAAATAATTCCGTTGGCGCTTTTTGCGACGTGGCATTTTGCACCAGTTCCAAAATCTTGCTTAATTTGCTATCGCTGTATGTGGTTGTAACCTTTACCTGGGATACGGTATTTAGATTTATCATTCCGGCCAAAATAATCTCGCCTTTGTTCTTTGTGTCAGGCTTGCTCTCTCCGGTCAAGGCTGCCGTGTTAAAGGATGCACTCTGGGAGATGAGTTCCGAATCCAACCCTAATTGCTCTCCAGGTTTGAGTTGCAGAACCTCTCCAATCGCTACGGTTTCTGCCTTTACCCTGAAAGGTTCATTGTTTCTTAAAACCGTTACTTCATCGGGCCTTTGGTCGAGTAAAGATTTAATGTTTGACTTCGCTCTTTTTACCGCCAAGGTCTGAAACACTTCGCCAACTGAATAGAATAACATCACTGCAACGCCCTCTGGGTATTCGCCAATAGCAAATGCACCAATAGTCGCAATGCCCATTAAAAAGAACTCCGAAAAAAAGTCCCCTTTGCGGATGCTCCGGACAGCGTCTTTAAGCACAGGAAGTCCGGTCGGGGCATAAGCAAGTACATACCAAACTACTCTGATCCAGGCGTCAAACCACTCTGGCTTTAGCACATAATCAAAATAAAGAGCGAGCAATAACAGCACCAGGGAAAGTATACTGGGCAAAAACAGGGCAAAGGAACTATTTCCCTTCTGGCTATGCACATGCCCATCAGCGTGGCTATGAGGTTCTCGATCGTGTTCATCAACTAATTCTTTGGCCCCCGCCTCACTATAGATCTTTTCTTCCTGCGAGCAGCACATCTGCCGGCCGTGTTCATCGTAGATATGTTTATGATTTTTATCGGTATGTATCATTCCCTTAATTTTTGATGTTCTTTTTTCTTTCCCTTTTGTATTGGTTTTCGCGATTATTCTTTAAATCTAACTTATTCCAAAAAACAAATCCTCCAATCGCCTTTATTTTTTTGGCTTGGTAGCCATCACGGTGCTCGTATTGGAGCGTTTTGTTTCAAATTTCCATCACACTTCACTTTAAGCATGCATCTTCGTTACAAAAATAAGCAAGAGAAGCTTGCAATGTTATTGCAAACTCTCTTTTAAACAATCCGCACATATACCTTTAGCAGATAATCTTATTTCATCGATCCGGTATGCTTGGTTTGTTTCCTCAGGAATTATAAAATCATCCTTGCAAGTGGTCTGTTTACAAATCTTGCAATAAAAGTGTAAGTGCCAATCCTTATGGGTTTTTTCATCGCATCCATCGTTACATAAGATATACCTGGTCGTATTATTTTCCTGAATACCGTGAACGATTCCCTTTTCTTCAAAAGTCTTCAACGTTCTATAAATAGTGACCCGGTCCGCTTTGTAAAAATGATTTTCGAGTTCTGATAAGGACATAGCCACGCTCTGCTGTTCCAGCAAGTCATACACCAGAATTCGCATACTCGTTGGATTGGTGTTCTTTTGCAAGAGCTTTTGTTCAATGTTCTTCTTCATTGGAATCTGTATTAATGCGCGTGCGCGTGCTCACCTGTATCATTCATTTTTGCATTCACAAAAAATGCTCCTTTAACAACGATATGTGTACCCTCTGGAATTTCTCGTACCGGGGTAAAGGCTACATAACCTAGTTGAGAAGGTCCTTTTGTGATTTCTACCCGCTGGAAACGAGTTTGATGCTCCTGGCTGTGATCGTGGTCATGATCTGCGGTTTCACCTTCTGTATGTTCATGGGCTTGTTGGTTCTGTTCTTCTACCAAAAAAATATAATACTTACCGTCCGCATTAACAATGGCCTCATTAGGTACTGCAGGCGTCAAAACATCATCTAAACTGACGATTCCCGTTATATTCATTCCATCAATCAATCCTGTTTTATCTCCGGTGATTTCGCTGTGAACGGCAATCGTTTTACTCTCTCCGCTAAAGGAAGAGCCAATACTGTATACTTGAGCCGTGTAGGTTTTATCCGGGTTGTTGGTGACTACAAAATTAATTTTTTGACCAATTTTTACCCGTGGAATATCTTTTTCAAATACCTGTAAATCCAGATGAAGCGCGTTGTTTTCTATTATTTCGGCAATCGGGGAAGACACGTCCACATAGCTCCCAATTTTGGCAAACACTTCGCTTATTGTGCCGTTTATTGGACTGGTAATAACCAATGAGGACTTTAGATTGCTGTTTGACAAAGAAGCTGGATTTATTCCCATCAACTGGATCTGCTTATTTAAGGATGCCTTTCTTGTTCTCAGTGTACTCAATTCGGCCGTTGCACTTTGCAAGTTTTTTCTGGCGCCGACGTTTCCCTGGTTTAGTTCCTTTTGCCTGGCAAACTCCTGTTCTGCGAATTCTATCTGGCTATTCAGGCTTAAATATTCTTCCTGCACCGCTATAAATTGGGGATTAGAAATACTTGCAATAAGCTGGCCCTTCTTTATATAGTCTCCTATTTCTACATTCAATGATTTTATGATTCCCCCAAACAGCGAAGTTGCATGTGCTCTATGGCTGTTAGGGACTCTTAGTTCCCCGTTTATCTTCATAGTGGCCGACAATTGTTTTTGTTCAATTAGTCCAATCTCAATACCCACGGCTTTAATCTGCTCATCGCTAAGGGTGGCCGTACCGTCTTGGTGTTCCTGATGCGGGGCTGATTCTTCTTTCCCTCCATGGTTATGTTCCTGATCTGGTGTATGGTCATTTGTACATGCGTTAAAAGCAAACAAAGCGACAAAGGCAATACTGCTGAAGATTAACTTATTTTTGATCTGTTCCATATACTCTCTGTCTATTTATTGGTTAATGAATTGATAAGCGTTACAACCTCATTGATTTGTTGAATGCTCTTTAAATAATTAAGCTGAATATCTGCTGTAGTCTGTAACGCAAATAGATACTCTACATAGGAAATAGCTCCGCTGCTGTAGCCCAGATTTGCTGCAGCAATAATTTCATCGGCATTCGGCAGTGCCTGCTTTTTAAAATAGGTGAACTGCGCTAAATTCTGCTCGTATTGTTTGAGTGCGCCGGTGAGCTCGCTATGGATTTGTTGTCTCTGCCACTGGGAATTCACTTCTAGAGATTGCTTCTGATAATCAAGAGAACGTATTTTTGCTTTGCTAGCCCCAAAACTAAGCGGAACAGAAATACCGATTTCAAACGAATTAAACCGTTGATCTCTGCCGTAAAATCGCTCCACACCATTTTTAGTATGCAAGCCTACTAAGGATACATTGTTATAACCGAGCGTAAAATCAGGCAAATTGTTGTCGCGCACTAATTTTTGGTTTTGTTCAGCGATTTTAGCCTCCTGATACAACAATTGAACGCGGGGGTGGTTTTGTATCGCTGAACTATCCATTACGGAAGTCAATAGCAGGGGAGCATACTCCTTCGTGGATTCAATGATAAAGTCATCCTGTATCTGCATTAAATTTTTAAGGTTCTGATAAGCATTTTCGCGAAAAACCTCGTTTTGCTGGAACAATAAATCAACTTCTCCTTTTTTGGTAATGGCCATATTGAGGTCTAATTTACCGATGTCTCCTGTCTTATAACGCAGTTCAGCCACACGGATAAAGTCCGCATATATACTATCCAGATGGCTTAAAACGGAAGAACAATGCACGAAGTATTCCAATTGATAGAAATAGGTTCGTACTTGTTTTTTTAGCTCATTTTCGCTCAAGGCTTTTACCCACTGCTGACCCTTGATCTGTTCTTTGATGAGCTCTTTCTTTGTTCCAAAGAGTCTCGGAAAAGGTATGGTTTGCGAAATCTGGAAACCATCATTGTATTCAAAACCTTCATTATTTCCAAACTGATAGTTTACAGCGGTTCTTGGTAATTCATATGCTGTTTTTGTCAGACTTTGGGTGGCTTGAATATCCAAGGTTTTCGAACGGATTTCGGGATTATTCTCTAGTGCAATTTCGATCGACTTGTCTATATTGATTGAGTTTTGTGCTGTACTTTTTTGAGATAAACCCAAGAACACAAAAAGCAACAATAGGGGAATTATCGTTTTCATTTTATTATTTTTTGCTGGTTTACTATTCTTCATAAACACAAGGTATAACAGGGGAAGCACGAACAAAGTTAAGCCAGTTGCCGAAATCAAACCTCCGATGACCACCGTTGCCAGCGGTTTTTGTACTTCCGCTCCAGCACTACTGCTTAAGGCCATGGGTAAGAAACCTAGACTGGCAACCGCCGCTGTCATCAATACAGGCCTTAGGCGAGTTTTTGCTCCCTCCATAATTCTGGGAATTATCTCGCTCCAACCCTCCTTTTCCAATCTATTAAAGGTGGCGATCAGTACGATTCCGTTTAGCACGGCAACTCCAAAAAGTGCAATAAATCCCACTCCTGCCGAGATACTAAAGGGCATATCCCGAATTAATAGGGCAAATATTCCTCCGATGGCACTCATCGGAATAGCCGTATACACCAAAATAGCCTCCTTAAAAGAGCGAAAGGTGAAATACAGAAGGATAAATATTAAAAGTAAGGCGATAGGCACTGCAATCAGCAGCCTGTTGGTTGCCTTTTGTAGGTTCTCAAACTGACCTCCATAGGTAAAATAATATCCAGAAGGCAGTTTAACCTGCTCGGCTAATTTATCCTGAATTTCGCCAACAACACTAGCAACATCTCTGTCTTGAACATTGAAACCTACATATATTCTACGCTTACCATCTTCACGACTAATTTGTGCAGGACCTAATTTGTAGTCAATATTGGCAAGCTGTTCAAGGGGGATCTGTTCCCCATTTGCAAGAGGAATAAAAAGATTCTTCACATCCTCAATGGATCCGCGGTGCTGTTTATCAAGGCGCACCACCAGGTCAAACTTACGCTCATTTTCATACACCACGCCGGCCACCTTACCGGCAAAGGCGGTACTCAGGATGTCGTTAATCTGTTGTATGTTCAAGCCGTAATTCGCTATCCGGGTACGATCGTATTCTATATTAATTTGAGGAAGTCCAGCTATACGTTCTACCTGTGGCGCGCTCACCCCCTCTACAGATTGAATAATCTCCTTTGCCTTGTTGGCATAAATCAACAATGAATCCAGGTTTTCACCAAATATTTTCACCGCAACGTCTTGCCTGATACCGGTCATTAATTCATTAAAACGCATCTGGATCGGCTGGTTCGCCTCAAAGAATACACCTGGAATAACTTCCAGTTTCTCCATCATTTCATTCGAGAGTTCTTGATAGGATTTAGCTGTTTTCCATTCCTTTTGTGGTTTTAGAATAATCATCATATCGGTTGCCTCCGGAGGCATCGGATCGGTTGGCACCTCGGCCGCCCCAGTTTTGCCTACAACCATTTTTACTTCATCAAATTCTTTAATAATTCTGGATGCTTGCATGGAAGTTTCCAGACTTTGGCTAAGCGATGTTCCTTGTGGCAAGATACAGTGAAATGCAAAATCCCCTTCCCCTAATTTTGGAAGAAACTCACCACCCATCCTTGAAAAAAGAACAAGACTGATTGCAAAGAGTCCAAGGGCAATGGCTATAACGACATATTTAAGGCGTATAGCTTTTTCTAACAACGGTTTATAAAGACCTTGGAGATAGTCCATCATTTTATCAGAAAAGTTCCTTTTGGTTACCTGTTTTTTAGACAAACACAAGGCACTCATCATCGGAATATAGGTAAAGGATAAGATCAATGCGCCTAAGATGGCAAAACCAACGGTCTGTGCCATTGGCGTAAACATTTTTCCCTCTATACCCACCAAAGTAAGGATAGGAATATAGACGATAAGAATGATGATTTCACCAAATGCAGCACTTGTTCGGATTTTTCTTGCCGACTCAAATACCTCCTCATCCATTTCATCTTGGCTCAGCTTGTGGGTTGATTTGCGTAAGCCCAAATGGTGCATTGTGGCCTCAACGACAATCAAAGAACCGTCTACAATCAATCCAAAATCAATAGCTCCCAGACTCATTAAATTTGCGCTCACATCAAACAAACGCATCATACCCAGGGCAAATAGCATCGATAGGGGTATCGCTGAGGCAACGATTAATCCAGCCCTGATATTTCCTAGAAAAATAATCAGTACAAAAATAACAATCAAGGCCCCCTCAATCAGGTTTTTCTGTACCGTGCTGATAGCCCGGTTCACCAGGTCAGTTCTGTCCAAAAAAGCCTCAATAACAACATCCTGGGGTAAAGATTGTTGAATTACTGGTAATTTCTCTTTAATGCGCTTAACCACCGCAGCACTATTTTCACCCTTTAGCATCATGACAATACCGCCCACAGCATCTACCTGGCCATTGTAGGTCATCGCGCCATACCGCGTGGCATGTCCGAACTGAACCTGGGCAACATCTTTAATGAACACTGGGATATTTCCGGTATTTTTAACAACAATATTTCCGATCTCCTGAAGTGAGCCTACCAGACCTACTCCCCGGATGAAATACGCATTGGGCTTTTTGTCTATATAAGCACCTCCGGTGTTTTGATTGTTGGTTTCAAGTGCTGTAAAGACATCGGAAATACTTACATCCATGGCCTTGATGCGATCAGGGTCAATGGACACTTCATATTGTTTGAGCAAACCACCGAAACTATTCACCTCGGCCACTCCGGGCGTGCCATAGAGCTGACGGGCAACAATCCAGTCCTGCATGGTGCGTAAATCCATAGCAGAATATTTAGCCTCACTTCCTTTTTTAGGATGCAGAATATATTGGTACACTTCACCAAGACCTGTGCTTACAGGAGAAAGCTCGGGAATTCCTATATCTTGCGGAATCTGCTGCTGAGCTTCTTTGAGCTTCTCACTAACCAATTGCCTGGCAAAATAAATATCGAGCTGGTCTTCAAAGACAACCGTTACAACAGAGAGTCCAAATCTTGAAATACTTCTGATTTCTTCTACTTTAGGAAGATTGACAATACTTTGCTCTATAGGAAATGTAACCAGTTGTTCCACTTCCTGTCCTGCCAAAGTCGGCGTGAGCGTAATAATCTGGACCTGATTGTTTGTAATATCAGGCTGGGCATCAATTGGGATCTTAGTGGCACTCCATACCCCCCAGATGATGAGTAACAAGGTCATAAGGCCTATAATGAACTTGTTCTTTACGGAGAATTTTATAATACTATCTAACACTTCTTATTCAGGATTAATGATGAATTAGTAATGATAAAATCAGAATGAATAGGGACCAGAAAATACAATGACGTATAATCCAGAGCCTTCAGCGCTACTGTTTTTCACAATAAACGCTAGTCATTAAATACATTAAAAATTAAGCATTAATCTGAGGAGGCTGCCATATTTCAGCAAAGTAGTGGGGGATAAAATCAAATGCATAATACATTTGGGGTTTAGACAAATCAAAGGTCTTTATCTTACCAAAGTTGAATACGTTCCAGTGAAGGACTACTGAAAAAACCATTCCGCAACAACCGCATAAACAAAACGGAGAGCATAAATCCATCTGCTTGGAATGATCATGGCTTTCTTGATGTGTTGTTTCTTGCGTTTGCCCAGCGGGAAGAACCACGTCTTTTTCATACGTATCATCACAGGGTATTATAAACAATACCATCATGTAGAGCGCCAGTATGGAAGAAATGACTTTCATATTCTTTGGTAAAGTTAGTAAAAAAACAATGCAATGGTATTGCATTGTTTTTACATACTAGGGTCGCAGGTTTTTTTTGTACACTTTTTTTCACTCTAAATGCCGGTAAAAAAAAGGTAGTGTATGGTTATAGGCTATAGGAAGCGCCAAAATTGACAAACAATTGATTTAATGTATAGCCCACACCTTGAAATGACTCTGGAAAGATGGGTTCCAGCCCGAAATTACCATGAGCACGTACTTCCCATTTCTCTCCTATTTTACGCGCCCCACCTAGCGTGATACCAACATCCCAGTTTTTGAGTTTATCGGCAAAATCAAATGTCGCATTTTCGACAATGACCTTCTGTCCTAGAGAGTCCCCTTTGCGGATGTATCCATCGTATACTTTCCCTTCAAATCTTCCGGCAAGTAAGTAAGAGAGGTAGGTCCCTGCTCTTAACTTCCATTTCGAGAAATCATATTCTACATACAAGGGCAAGCTAAGATACGCTCCGTTCGCCTCTGTCTGGTTCATCCCTGTAAAATCACCTTCAAAGTCACTTTTTTCGCCACCATTATCCATGGTAATAATCGTGTGAAAATATTGAACACTATCCACAACCTTCATCCCTTTTCTCTCGAACTGAATGCCCGAGCCTACAGCCCAATTCGGGGAGACTTTATATCGAATTTCGTATCCAATTGAGGGATTAAAACCAGGTGAATAACTTTCTATTTTACGGATTGTGTTTGGAAATGGCAGCGGTGCGGCAGCCCCAATATTCAATCCTACTGTAATCTGGTGTTCCAGATCAGCCGTATTGGAACTTCTTTTGCCCTGCTGTGCGTAAGAAATGGTCACATAAGATATGGAAATCAAACAGACCATCAATTGCATTATAATGTGTCTCATAATTTTGGTACGATGCTTAAATTGTCTACAACTAATCTTGAGCCTATAGCTCCCCTATATAGCCCACCTTGTTCACTCGAAGATAAAACAATAGCCATCATCAGGTTTTTACCTGGCTTAACGGCTGGATTATAGACAAATGGAATAGAAAACTCCTTAAAATTTTTAACCTCACTTCCATCCGTTAAAATGGCAGTAGCTATTATTTTATCCGAGCTTAGAATATTCATTGCGTTCAGCCTATCGGGACCATTATATAAAACCGCAAACATAGAACACTTGTCCTTAACCCCCGCAAGTACATTTCCATCTTTGTCTATAAACTTAGCCCCTGGAGAATATTTATAAGAGCCCGTAAAGCTTAATGGCAATCCAACATAAGGCTGCCCGAATTCGGTCGCTGCAAGTGGATTTACCAAAGCCACAGAAGAATTAAAAGCTCCCAAAAATAGGGAACCAGGGAAAAGCCTTATCCCAAATATTTCGGATAAAGGGGTTCCTTTCAATGTTACCATCTCTGCGGCCAGGCTACCTTGTAGTCCATCCTTGGTAGACCTTGTAGGAAATGCATCTGGTCTTGCTTGCACTCCTGAAAGGGCAACTCCTGGATTGCCGGATGACCATAATTCGATTTCATTTTGCTCAATCGGGTATTCATACCCATTTTTGGGATCCTTACTCCAATTCTCAAAAGCAAAGTCCCAGGTCCCGACAGTCACAATTTTCACCGTATAATTCTTTTGGTTCTCACCCGAGGCAGAGGTGACCTGGTAGATGATATCTTTCTCTCCAAAGGTGATCTTGGTGCCTGAAGAAGGAGAAACCTGAGCGCCTGCAGAAAGTGTTAGTTTTGGACTGATGCCAGAGGCAAATGCTTCTTTGGTCAGGTTCAAAGTTATTGTGCGGCTATCTTGATTGATAAAAACAGTGCCTGTAAGCTGGTTTTTATCTATCTCAAAAGACTCAATATCTGCCTCAGGATTCAGAGGGGCATCTTTTATACAACCCATCAAAATCAAGCATATGGCAAAAAAGCTAAAATTTTGTTTAAAGTTTTTCAATGTAGTATAGGTTAGTTCTCATTAATTTCTTGAATTTAGGATTATCTCCTGCAGTGGTCTCACAAAATAGATTCCTTGTTGTGGGAATCTATCATACCCCTTGTCAATTGATCGGTAATATATGCGAATACTTCGCTAGGAAAGCTAGCAATAGCATTGTAACAAATAAGCAAAACATTTTTTCATCGAGGGCTAGTTATAGCACTAATTTCATAACTTCAGAGAGGCAATTAATTACAATATAAATATAATTAATTTGGATTATAAAAGTATATAATTATTGACATATTTTTATCGGCCATGCTTATATTCGTTCAACCCCAGCCCTGTTGCATGTAAAACTCAAAGGAAAAATGAAGTATTTCGAAATATTAGCAAAGGAACATCCAATTCTGCCAATGTCCATATTTCCTCATAAAAGGAATCTCCAATGGATTATTTTGGCATAATCAAGAAAGGAAATCTCGAAGAATAAGTGTGTATGTTCAAGTATCTCATCTACGATAAAATTTAAACAATACGAATGTGAATTCTTATTTCTGATGAGAACTAGTCATCACTGGCACTCTTCATTACTTTTTTGAATAAATCTTTAATGTGTTCTATTTCCTGAGGATGACTGGTCTTTTTTCGAGTTCCAAAATAAAGTGTATTCTTTAGCTTCTTGTCTCCCTGCCATATCAATTGTATGTCACCGTTTTCTATTTCCTCATGGCATAGAAAATCAGGGATAACGGCCAAACCAACTCCTGCACTCAAACAGCGTACAATGGAATTCAGGTTAGGGACTACATAATTTGGCCTGAAATCTGGTTTTTTACCAAAATTTAGATTCCAAAATTGAAACAAGTGCTCCATGTCGCCTGTGGTTCCATACCACTTGTGTTGTTTCAGCCAAAGTTCGAGTTGTGTTCTGTTCTTTGTCTTGTGCATCTCTTTAAATGCATTCAGATCAACATCCTTCCCCCCAACCAATACAATGCGCTCAGAAGAAAAAGGCTCGTGTTCAATATTGGGAGAGATTCCTTTTTTTGGCGTGATGATAAGGTCCAAAATACCCTTATCCAATTGATCCAACATTTCAGGATACGCCCCAAAGCTAATAATCAAATTAAAAGGCAGTGTGGATACGTATTGCTCCAAAGTATTCTGGAAAGTTTCGAAGCACATGCCCACACTAATGGTAAGTGTTTGCTTCTGGGTAGATTGCTGAAAATTCTTTTCAATCTCTTCAAGCTTTGTCAGGGGTTCAGATAGCGCATTAAAGAGCACCTTTCCACGTTCAGTCGGAATCATTTTACGCCCAGTTCGGTCAAATAACTTGTAGCCAACATACGTTTCCAATGAACTTAAATGCAAACTAACCCCCGGCTGAGAGATAAACAATGTCCCTGCCGCACCCGTCAGGGTCCCTGTGTTGTAAATCGCTTTAAAGGTACGATACCATTCTAAGTTAACCATGCTATTAAAATTACAATACAAAGATACTATTCAATTAATAAACTAATAATGAATATCAAGTCGATTTACGCTATAAAACCATATTAAGCATGTTAAATCTCCAAATAGGCTAAATAAGGAAGCATATATATTACTATTATAAAAATAATAGTTTGATATCATTTATGTTATTTTAATAATAGAATGAGCTCCCTTACTTTTGTCGTATAATAAAAGACAACAACATGAAACATGTACTTATCATCAATGCAGGTCAGAAATTTGCCCATTCCTCAGGAAGATTTAATCAAACAGTTACAGAACATACCGCAGCCTTTTTTAAAAAGTTTGAGCAGATTGAAGTGAAATTGACCACTATACAAGAAGGATACGATAGCCAAGAAGAGGTAAAGAAATTCATCTGGGCAGATTACATTATCTACCATACCCCGATGTGGTGGTTCCAGCTTCCCAATGGATTTAAAAAATATATAGATGAAGTCTTTACAGCAGGACACAAAACGGGAATTTATCACAGTGATGGCCGTTCCTCGAGAAACCCTGATATAAATTACGGTACAGGTGGTATGTTACACGGTAGAAAATACATGGTAACAAGTAGCTGGAATGCACCAAAGGCGGCCTTTACGCTACCCGGAGAGTTTTTTAACGAAACGAGTATCGACCAAGGTCCATTGTTTGGCTTTCACCGGATGAATGCCTTTGCCAGCCTTGAAAAAATGGACAGTTTTCACTTTCACGACGTAGAAAAAAACGCGGATTTGAAAAGAGATATGAAAGAATATACCGCGCACCTGGAAACTCTATTTGGTTCACAGTTAAAAACTGTGAGCATCCAAAGCGAGCACACACCAATCGATTAAAATAAACCATAAGCCAATGAAAATTTACGTAACAGCCATTATTACGGCCAAAGAAGAACACCGTGATGAAGTTGCCTCCATAGCGAAGAACATGGTGCATCAAAGCAAAAAGGAAGACGCCTGTGAACGCTACAACCTCCACCAAGGTTTGCAGGATTCAAACGTGTTTACGTTCTATGAAATATGGAAAAGCAAAGAAGGTCTGGCCGCCCATAATGAACAGCCCTACATTAAGGCTTTTGGAGAACTGGCTACAAACAAACTGCAGGAAAAACCAACAATTATTCTAACAACATTAATTTAAAATTAGGTAACTGGAAATTCAACGAATTAAAAAATAAACCAGCAAACAAGTTGAGCGTTTTTTGTATATTTCCTCTACAAAAAAGTTTCAGGCGCACAGGACAGTACCTTACTTGTATACAGAAGAACTATTGCTTACGTTTTAAATTTCCAGAAAACCGATGAAAAGGACGGAGTTACCTCAAAACATAAAATGGATCAATGCTATCGTCTTGATCAGCATGGCCGTGATCACCGTTGCGGCTATTTCACCTTGGAATGCTTGGAATATTGATCCAAACGCCCACGGCTATGGATGGAACAGGTTCAGCTATTTTACTGTACAAAGTAATTTTATCGCGAGCGGCACCTATCTTATTGCTGCTTGGGCGCTCATAAGAAAACAAAAAATGGCCGCTTGGTTCAGGTATCTTCGAGGTGCAGCGGTACTCTATATGATGATAACTGGAATTGTTTCTGCGCTGCTATTGCAGAATGCGGAAGTAAATCCAAATCCCAATGAATTTAATTGGAACAATTTTATTCTTCATGAATTAGGCCCATTATTCATCACGGTTTGGTGGTTGCTATGGCCATCCCGGCTGCCGGTTTCTTCCAGAGAATCTTTAGTCTGGTTAATCTTTCCTGTACTATGGACGATTTATACTTTTATTCGCGCTTGGTTTACAGCTTGGTATCCCTATCCTTTTCTTGATCCGGATAGAACCTCAGGTATACCTGGAGTCAGTCTGTATGTACTAGGGATTGGTATCGCTTTTACTTCGCTTAGTCTGTTGTTGGCCTGGATAAGTCGTGCCAGAGCAAATAACCACATGCTCTACTAAATCTGTAGTATACCCTGATTGTTGATCTTGGTTTACATCCGGTTTTCCCAGTAAGTTTAGATCGCGAAAATTCACCCATATGTTTCAGAAATAGTTTTGGACACGACTACACTATAGAAAACCTTTCTGGAATTTTGGTGTTATTCTCACTACACTCAAAACGACTAAAGATGAACAGGTTAGTTTATATGTTGATCCTATTTTTTCTGTTGCTAGGTTGTTCCAATGCCAGCAAGGAAAACAATAACCAAACCCGGCAGGATACCCTGAAACAAATTAACGCGGAGGTATCTCTTCCAGATAGCGCCATCGTTTTTATAGAAAAACATTTCCCAAAGACGGCTTTACTGCAGGTGAAAGAAAAAAAATCTCCAACACCCCAAGGAGCTTTTTACCAAGCGAGGTTGAAGGATGAGACGGAAATTGATTTTGGAAAGTCAGGAAATTGGATTGAAATTAGTACCGAAGAACCGCAGCAACTCCCTACCAGCGTGCTCCCGGATAAAATTCGCGCCTTCCTACAAAACACATATTCGGGCACGGGTATACAAAGTATCGACCGAAGCGATGCTGGTTATGAACTGGAATTAACCAGCGATTCTAAACTATATTTTGATGTAGCTGGCGTTTTTATAAGAGAAAAAAAATAATATTGCTCCAGGCTACCTTGAAATCAAAATTGGAATTTGTCCTGTTCAAAATGCATTTAGGAAGTCAACTTAGGCTTGATCGTACGCCGTTGCTTTTATCTGTTAGCATACCCTACGGAAAGTTCAAATTTCGTCTTGTCCATTTGGCAAAATAGAGGAAATAACGTCCTGTCTTATTTTCTTGCTGTACAATTTTTCTATTGCCCATCCCGTCAATTCAGCGCCTGCCAAACAACCAGCAGCTGTTCCGATATTTCCGTGAGTTACTAAATGGCTATTCTCTATAACCTCTACCTGATAGTCCCTTAATGTATCAAATGCCGTTGGATAAGTGGTTGCTGAAAGCCCTTTTAAATGCCCCAGAGCCGCAATAATAAGCGCACCTGAACACATGGAACAAATAATTTGTTTGTTCGGTTTTAGCTCAAAACGTTCCAAGTATGAACGGTCTTTGATGACCTGTCTTGTCCCCGGCCCACTAGCAAAAAACACGAGGTCGGCATCATTGCATTCTTCAATATACCCATGGGTAGTCAAATTTAATCCACATACAGAGGTATGCATGTTTTTGGTGCCTACTATTTTTACTTGGAATCCATTTTCACTTAATTTTACTCTGTTCAATAAATCCCAAGGTAAAAACACATATATATCCGTAAAATCATCAAACACTACTATAATGGCTTTCTTCATACTGGTTTATTTTTAAAAATTAATCTCTTAGGAATAGAACTGCGCACAACAAGGTGCAAGGTTTATTAGGATGCATTTTTGAAATCGCTTGGGTTACTCCTTTTGTATTCGTTTGATCATCCATGTTTCTTTAAAACCAACGCCATAATGTTCGACCGTTATGTCCTTTATCCTCTCCCACCCATTCTTGTAATAAAACGACAGACCTGTTACAGAGGCTGCCAATTGAATTTGATTTAAGTCCTTATCCAAAGCAAACTTTTCAAGATGTTGCATTAATAGCGTCCCTATCCCGTGATTTAAAGAATCAACTCTGGTATAAAAACCCACAACAAAATCGTTATCTAGAGCAATTGTACCCACAATATTTCCTTTGAATTCGGCTAAAAAGACAACTTGTTCTTTGATTTTTATTCTCATTTGCTCAATAGAATAATGCTGCAAAAAAACAGCCCATTGCTTTTCAGTATAGTGAGCAAGCAAAATCGTCTCTGCATTTTCGCAAATCATTTGGCTGAGACTTTCTGCGTCCTTAGCAACCGCCAGCCTTATTGTGATTTGATCTCTCATTGTTTATTTTGCCCTCTTAAAAATACTTAATACTTAATCCATATTGTAGTTGATGTTTTTCTTCAATGAACGTGAACAACACCCGCTCATCACGCTGTTATCCGTTCTCTGGATTTACTTTGTACATTTTCAATTGAATTAAAATAAATCCTATACCAAATAACACCAATGGTATAACCATACTTATGGCGAAATCTGCGATCATGTATTGATGCCCTACCCAAACAAAAAATGCATTCGAGGCAATGGTTACCAGCAAGATAAAATGAAGATGGGTTAAAAGTTGAAATTTCTTAAAGGCTAAATAAAAAAGTATACAACCTATAAAAATAAGACCCACACTAAACATGGCATTAAAACCGATCCATAATTTCCAGAGATTCCCAGATTCATCCATTTGAATGCTGGATGATTTGAGTTGCGTTATTAAATCTAAATCAGCAGGATGAAGATCTGTTGAAAAAAAAGTGCCGTATAGATGCAACAACCCAAAAAACAACAAAGTCGTTGACCCGAAAATTACGCTAATTCTTGCCATATCAAATAGTTTTGTCCTCATTGAATATATACCCAAAGCTACTTAAGCTAAAACCATAGCGTTTGGAAAAATGCGACAAAATAAAAAAACAAGAAATTAAACCTATCGGAGGTGGGTTGATTAGGATTTTAGTCGGGGGTCGATTTGTAATAATTTCTTGAGCACCAAAATTTCAAGCCAAACCAAGTGGAGAATAAGGATGATTTCCACTATAAAATAGAGGAATCCAAAGAACGTAAGGTTTTTGCTGAAACTAAATAGAAAAATTATTGTCAAGACACAGTAAGCACAGTTTGCAATAGATAAAACTTTTAGCAAAACTGGTTCTTTCTCGCTGTTGATAACCGAGCAGCAAAATGAATAAATTGAGTACAGGTATGCAACGGCAGACAAGAAATATAATGCATTCTCAGGCATACCAAATTCCTGATTAAATGGAACCAAAATCCCGATCAAGAGTGTTCCGGTAAGTAAGGCACCTATACTGTCTATCAAAAACACCTTCTTTGGATTTGCTCTTAATTTTTGAATTAACATGTTCACCATATTTGCGCATTTTGTTAAACTAAAGAGTCTGTTTGGAAAAGGACTCCCATTCATCCTTGGCAACTCTCATAAGCGCAGGATAAACAATCCACAACCTGAATGGCTTAATCAGCCCCATATACAGCTCTCCTAAGGCTCCTTTTGGTTTTACATATACAGCCATGCGTACACCCCAAATTGACTTCCCAAAGGAAACCCGACTAAAATGCAATGCTCCATGAACTGTTTTATTCGTAATTTCAGAAAGCTGTTCATTTTCCAAATTATACACGCCGGCAAAGGCAAGATTTTCTTTACTCAGTGGAGGTAAATCCGCAACACGCAATCCTTCTTGGTGGGCGTAACGATACCGTATACTCCCCGGAATCAGTTCATTAGTGAAGTGTTTATTCGCATCTATATTCAACCATTTACCTAGCGAGAGTCGGAACCTGAATAAAAAACCAGCAATTCCTTTTCTAGTCATTTTATCCATCGACTTATGGAATAGCTCTACAAACTCACTCAGGCTTTGATTCGAATTTAAGACGATGGGAAATTCCCAGACATCTTCCAACTTAAAATCACCAAGTAAAGCATGTACTCTAAAATGTTGCTGAAGATGCTCCTGTTGGCTGATTTTGATCTTGGGTGTTAATTTCATAACAAAACAAATTGTACGTGTTGTAAAAACATTGATCACTTAATGAAAAACTATAGTTTTTCCAGGGCTTTTCCTTCCGGTTTACAACAAAGATACGCAAGCCACAAGTGTATCCTTTGGAATAATGCGACAAAGTTCATCACGGACAACTTTAAAAAACAGCTGATGTTTCGCAGATAACCAACAGCCACAAATAATTAATGAAAAACTACAAGCACCAA
Source organism: Sphingobacterium sp. GQ94 (assembly GCF_059758715.1). NCBI lineage: Bacteria > Pseudomonadati > Bacteroidota > Sphingobacteriia > Sphingobacteriales > Sphingobacteriaceae > Sphingobacterium > Sphingobacterium sp. GQ94. Next base: position 8,600 of record NZ_JCAXEC010000014.1, on the reverse strand, counting down.
AAAACTGCAAATTTAGAGAGAAAAGTGTTTAGAGACTTGTAGGAACCACCCCTGCATATTTTTTTATTTCGTTGCTTAAATGTGCCTGATCGTAGTACCCGCTTTCAAAAGCAATCTCAGCAAGGTTTCTTTTGGAGCGATTTTTTAGAATAAGTTCTTGCGCAAATTTGAATCGGATAATATTTATAAACTCTTTTGGGCTTAAGCCAATGTAATCCTTGAAATTTCTTTCTAACTGCCGTATAGTTGTAAAATGCCGCCGCGCTAACTCATTTACAGTAATTCGACCGCCATGCCAATTCACAGTTTCAACAACAGGTAATAAGAAATGCTTTGGTTGAATCAGCTTACCATAATAGAAGGAGTCGAACGCCTCTGCAATATCATTACTGAAGGTGCTAATCTTTGGGATGAGCGTATGTGAAAGTTCAACCACTTTATTTGTCACCTCATGCAAGGATGAGAAGGGATAGAAATGAGAAAATGCAGCGGGTTTAAAACGAACACCAACTAAATGCATTTCACGTAAGGTTTCGGCTTCATTAAACTGTGTGATAGCACCACCCAAGTACGCTGTTTCACTTTTCAAGACAAGGTTTTCATGGTCGTTATGAAAGTCCTCTGCCAAATTGATAATAATATCAACACAACCATCTGGCAACACTTTATTAACAGAAGGAACGCCTTCATCACAGGTGATATCCCAATACGCATCTATGAAGGAAGCCAATTGGTTATGTGGTTTAAATTCAGTGAATATCATTTCTCAGAACGCATCTCTAAAGATAAGGATTATAGAACATTATTTTTTAAAACAAGAGTTCATAAGGACTGCAAAATACCTACGATACATTTCCAATGTATGTCACAACCTATCATAATTTGATATGAGACCCATTTTTAAAGTTACGATGAGGATTTCTCAAAAAAAAAAAATAATTTTTAGTAACCCTATTTTACCTTATATTTGAGTAACCATTTGGTTACATATAAAGCAAAAATAAATGGAAACCCGAAGAGATGTATTTCAGGCTATAGCTGATCCGACACGAAGAGCGATCATTCAAATGATTGCCAAAGAGCAACTAAACATGAAATCCATCGGAGAGAATTTCGCGATCAGTAGACCAGCCATATCCAAACACATGCGCATCCTAACAGAATGCGGCCTAGTTAAAATTGAAAAACAAGGAAGGGAACATTATTGCAAGGCGAACCTGACCCCTCTGCGAGAGGCTTCCGAGTGGATCAATCAGTATCAGAAATTCTGGAACGATAAACTCGATGCACTTGAATATTTGTTAACAAACGATCAAAACAACACATGATGAAAAAGACAAAAGACAAAGCTTATGTAGAAGCACAGATGCTCATCCGCAGACCTGCAAAGACCGTGTTTGAGGCATTCATGGATCCTGAAATCACAAAACATTTTTGGTTTACAAAAGGTAGTGGCAGACTCGATAAGGGCAAAAAAGTAACATGGGAATGGGAAATGTATAACGTGTCAACCCCGGTAAAAGTTATCGAGATTCTGGAGAATGAAAAAATATCGATAGACTGGAATGAACCAGCAACCCGTGTGGATTTTGAGTTTAAGGTTATGGATGCAAACTCAACCTATGTAGAGATTAGGCAATACGGACTTCATTCTCAAGGAGAGGCACTTCTTGATGAAATAAAGGATTCAACCGGAGGATTTACAACAGTACTTGATGGATTGAAAGCGTATCTGGAACACGGTGTCGAATTAAATTTGATTGCCGATAAATTCCCTAGTGGACTCAGTGGACGGTAATGTTTAGAGAACGACCGCCCCTAACGATTAATGGGCAACGATAACCCGTTCGTGCTTCTTAGCGAACACGATCTATTTGACAATTAATGAAGCAACATGAATAAATACGGCAAAATTACAGCACCCGGAGAGCTGCTATTTGAACGGCTTTTGAATGGTCCAATTGACAAGGTTTGGCTCTACCTGACAGATTCGGAAAAACGTGGCAAATGGCTGGCAAAAGGAGAAATACAGTTATTCGAGGGGGGCTCAGTGACCCTTCAATTCCAGCATTCAGAACTCGGTGATGTGTATCGGGCAGTTCCTGAGAAATATAAAAAAATGGAACATGGCCATACCTTACAAGGTAAAGTGTTACGCTATGCCCCACCCCATCTACTTTCTTTCACTTGGGGAAACAGTTCAGAGGTTACGATTAAACTAGCACAAAGTGAAATCCCTGGGAAAGTATTACTGACTCTTACACACCGCAAGCTGAGTCAGGATAAAGAAACGACCATCAGTGTGTTGAGCGGTTGGCACGCCCACCTGGACACATTGATCGCAAGACTTGATGAGCATATCTTGGACAGCTTTTGGGCCAGACATTCTGAACTAGAAAAAATCTATCTGGAAGGACTTAATGAATAGGATAAAAAAATATCCATTATGCTATAATTACTGGTGATACACAACAAAAAGAAGGGTAAGATGGATAATATTATTTATGAGATGAAGGCAATTAATAGTTTAGTTGTTGATTTTTTTACTGATTCTGTTTAATTTACTCCTTATGTACGAAAGAAAGATTACAGAACGCCTAGATTGCGGACTAAGCATTTCGATTAAAATAATTGGCGGGAAATGGAAGGCCTGGATATTGACTTGTCTAAGACAAGGAATAAAACGTCCGAGCGAATTACAAAAGGAGATGGCTGAAGTTAGCCCAAGGGTGATAAGCATGCAGTTGAAAGAGCTCGAAATGAATGGAATTATTTCTAAAACTATATTTGCTGAAATTCCTCTGCGTGTGGAATACCATATTACAGAACTTGGTAAATCTCTTTTCCCTGTTATGGATGTTATGGAACAATGGGGAGAAGATCACAGAGATGATGTTCTGACCCCCTGATTGGCTTAGCGCATAACTTTTATAAGAGCTGAATGTTCCTCATGTCCATATCCTGCATCGACAGTCTTTTTAAATATCGAGGAGGCGAATTTTGGGAATGCATCATCAATACCAGACTCATGCGCTTGTCTTAGTAAGCGCTCGATATCCTGACCAGCAGTATAAATAGTACTTTGAGGATTTGAAAAGTTATCCTGCGCAATTACTTCTGTTAGATATTTACTTTCCTCGCCAAAAAATGGTGCCATATCCGATAGCATTGACCCAAAAGAAATGACATCTACACCTTCCTTCTCGCAAATAAGCGCCCCATAGCTCAGCCCAATCCAATGTCCTGCCAGGTAAGAAAGCAGGCCTGAGAATAATGCAGCAGGCTTATTTACCTCTTCTCCAAGATAAACTAAATTCCCAGCAAGTACCTTAAGTACCGGCTCCGTTCTTTTAAAAACCATCTGTTTACCACTCACCACAATGGTCGCCTCGGGCTTTCCTATTTGGTTTGTCCAGGCAAATATTCTACCATCTATATAGTGAGCACCATTATTACCAAACCATTTCGAGGATTCAACGGCATCTTTTGGTGTTCCCGTACTTAATTGCACGATAATCTTGTCCTTTAGCGCTGATATGAGCTCAGGAGAATCAAAGATACTTCTTACAGCTTGGTTGTCAGAAACGCAGACAACCAGAATAGCGCTTAAATCAATCGCTTGTTTGATATTCTCAGCGACAACTGCCGACTGTGTTTTAAAAATAGAAGATTTCAAAACATCTCGATTCCATACCGTAGTCTCTACTTGCTGACTTTGAACAAAAGCGCTCGCCAATGCACTTCCCATATTGCCTAAGCCAATAACAGAAACTTTCAATTTATTTACTGACATATTTTTTAAATTAGTACGTTACAAACGTAAAGCGTTATAAACGATTATCCTATAACGGAAAAAAGATTCAGATACTGAAAAATTTATCCCTATGAATATTCATCTTCTCGAATTTGTTTATACACTTGAATCGCTTATATTTAAATTCCAATGGCTTGATATGTAAACCAGATAAAGAATAGGCTGGCATTAGGCAAAAAATCCTGCAGGCAATACATCCCGCATTTGACAACGTGTTATGGAGAGATACGACTATTTTAAACTTTTTCACCAGATCAGTAAAGCCGACTTTGAATTATTGAGCAAAAACCTAAAAACGAAAAAATTCAAAAAGGGGGAAATCATTACCGCTGTTGGACAAATTCAGAAAGAACTTTACTTGGTAAAAAGTGGCGTACAAATGTCTTATTTTGAGACTGAAGAAAAAACGCACGTTATTGCATTTACTTACTTCCCGAATGTGTGTGCAATTCCTGAATCATTTTCGTTTCAGACACCCTCAAAATACACCTTAAGCTGCCTAACGGAGAGTGAATTAGACTACATTTCCTACCATGACCTTATTCAATTGTTTGAACAATCCCACCAATTGGAACGATTGTTCAGACGAATGACCGAATTTGTTTTGGCAGGTATGATAAACCGGCATATTGAACTGCACAGTATGACAATTGAAGAACGTTACAAAAGTTTTTGTCAGCGAAGTCCGCATTTACTTCAGCTTGTTTCGCACAAATATATCGCCTCTTATTTAGGCATTGATGCTACGAACTTCAGCAAGCTTTACAATAATATACAATTCTAAGTTGGTATAGACCAAGATTTGTTTGCGATGAGTTTATGAACTTTACAATAAAAACAATATGGCAATACGTTGGCTTGATACATCAGAATATCCGTTTCGTTCAAATTACTTTCCTATCAATGGGTATAAACTTCATTACATTGATCAGGGACAGGGAGAAACAATATTGTTTGTTCACGGAACACCTTCTTGGAGTTTCGATTTTCGCAAAGTCATCAAAGCATTAAAAGCGAACTTTCGTTGTATAGCGATTGACCATATTGGTTTTGGCCTTTCCCAGAAGCCTGAACATTATGATTATTCGACCCAAAACCACAGCAAAACCCTTGAAAAATTTATTCTTGAAAAAAAATTACAAAACATCACCTTAGTGCTTCACGATTTTGGTACACCAATTGGGTTAAATTTCGCCATTAATTACCCTGAAAAAGTAAAAAAAATAGTCATTCTCAATTCTTGGCTTTGGAGTACTCAAAACGAACCTGAGTTTATCAAATTGAGTAAATTTCTAAAAAATCCAATTCTACCTTTTTTATACCGCCAATTTAATCTGTCAGCCAAATACCTCTTACCAAAATCATTCGGTGACCATAAAATTTCAAAGCAACTCTTAAAACAGTATACAAGACCGTTTGCCAGCAGAACACAGCGAAACGGGACCCTGGCATTTGCCCACTCGCTAGTGAACGACCAAGCTTGGTTTGAAGAACTTTGGAACAAAAAACGGGCTATTTCGGCTAAGCCAACATTGTTCATTTGGGGGATGAAGGATCCAATTATTAAGCCACATTATTTAGACAAATTTGTTTCGGGTTTTCACAATTCGACCCTACTTAAACTAGAAACAAGCGGTCATTTCCCGCAAGAAGAACAACCCGAATTGATGTCCGAATCCATAAGTGAATTTTTAACCTAAAATACCGCAATTAGCAAAGAAAAATCACCAACATCCGAAGGAAATTTTACTTATCCAAGCGACGAATGAGACAGGAAAATAATTATCCTACACTATTTAAATATAGTTATGGTGGCTAATCATTTCTTAAAAATCTCTTCCCGATGTTTAATTCCCCACTCTTTCAACGCATCAATTATTGGTGTTAAAGTATTGGCATAAGACGTCCATTTGTAAGTGATTTTTACAGGATAATCATTTGTAATAATTCGCTCAATCAGTTTGTGCTGTTCCAACTCTTTCAAATCCTTTGCCAACGCTTTTGGTGTTATGCCAGGAATACTCTCTTGGATATCGGTGAAACGTTCATTACCTACACCCACAGAAATAATAATCGGCAATTTCCATTTTCCATTAATGACATCTAAAGCATCACGAACTGGTTTTACGCTCTCTAAGCACGATAAATAAGTTTTTTTGCCAGCCATATAAATTATATTTATTTGAAAAATTACTTTCCTTTTGGAAACTACTATACAAAGTAAAGCATTTTTTAATTAATTTTGTAGACTAATTTCATCAAACTTGAAAATTATGAAACATGATGCAAAAATGCTTCTCGGTCTCCATCTTGGAAACGGATACGGTTCTCAACTCGGGGCGTGGCGTATGCCGGGAGTTGACCCTAAGAGCTACACGAGTTTTGATGCCCGTGTAAAACAAGCTCAGGCTGCAGAACGTGGGAAATTTCAATTTATATTTTTGCCCGATGGTCCCGGTGCTGTGTTAGCAGATATCGCAACGGAAGCTCCGGCTTTTAACCTCGATGTGATGATGACGCTTGCCGCAGTGGCAAGAGAAACTAAACATATAGGTTTGGTCGCTACAGGTTCAACCACTTTTAATGAACCTTTCAATCTGGCTAGACAATTTAAAGCTTTGGATGTAATGAGTCACGGGAGAGCCGGTTGGAACGCCATCACTTCTAGCGGAGAAGACGTTGCCGCCAATTATGGCCAAAGAATTCCATCGAGTGAAGACCGTTATAGTCGTGCTCACGAGGTCATTCAACTTATACAATCTCTTTGGGGAAGTTGGGGAAAAGATGCCTGGATTCACAATCAGGAAACCGGCCAGTTTGCCAACAGAGCAGAAATTCTTCCCATAAATTTACAAGGAAAACATGTGGGTTCACGCGGTCCTCTTTACATTCCGCCGTCTGAACAAGGACAGCCCATCATTTTTCATGCAGGCGGAAGTCCCAATGCACACGTGTTGGCGGGACGTTTTGCCAATGTTGTTATTGGCGCGGCTTTTACGATTGAAGATGCAAAAGCACAGCGTAATGCTTTCAAGGAATCTGCAAAGAGTTATGGTCGTAATCCTAATGAAATCAAATATATCCCAGGATTGATGACAACCATTGCAAAAGACCGACGCACTGCACTTGACCGACGTATTCGGTTAGCAGGGAATTCATTGGTACAAAGATTGAGTTACCTTCAACAAATGTTGGGCATTCCGTTGAATCCATCTAAAATTGATGAACCACTTACAAAAACACAGTTGGATTCAGCCCGTCCGTCTCGCTACGATCCGCGTTCGGATAATGCTTTAAAAATTGCAAAAGAAGGTTGGAGTCTTCGCGATATTCTGGCTCACGGTGTCATCGATTATCATCCTGTAATTGTTGGTTCTGGAATAGAAGCAGCCGACCATATGCAGGCTTGGTTTGAGGCCGGTGCTGCCGATGGATTTTGGATTTCTCCAGATATAAATGCAGACGGAATCGATTCTTTCGTGGATGAAGTCATTCCCGTTCTACAAGAGCGTGGACTTTTTCATCAGGATTACGAAGGCAAAACTTTGAGGGAAAATATCGGTGCACCAGAGCAGTACGGAATTGACCCACGAGTTTAAATTAAGAAAATAAAAATATTATGGAAATAGGAATAATTGGCTCAGGAAATATCGGAAGTACACTTGCCGGATATTTAACAAAATTAGGTCATCAAGTGGCTATCGCAAACTCCCGAGGACCGGAAACATTGACCAGCATCGCTGAAACAACCGGTGCAAAAGCCGCAACAGCCCAACAAGCTGCGAATGCAAAAGATTTGGTAATTCTTGCCATTCCGCAAAAGGCGATGGTAAATTTGCCTATCACTATTTTAGCTTCATCAAACGCAATCTTAGTAGATGCGGGGAACTATTATCCATCCCGTGATGGCGAAATTACTGAGATTTTAAACGGAGCGACAGACAGTGAATGGGTTGCACAAGTTATCGACCATCCTATCATTAAAGCGTTTAATAATATTGTTGCTCCGAGTTTAGCCTCAAAAGCAATTCCTTCCGGCGATGCCAACCGAATTGCATTATCCGTTGCCGGGGACAACACAGAACAAAAACAAACTGTGATGAAACTCATTGATGAAATTGGTTTCGATGCGATTGACGGAGGTTTACTTTCCGAATCTTGGAGACAACAACCGGGCGGACCCGCGTATTGCCAAGATCTGAGCAAAGAAAATTTGAAAGCTGCATTGCAAAAAGCCGACATCAGTAAACGTGCTGAAAATCTTGCAGCGGCTGATGAAATGGCAAGACCATATTTATAAAAATTTATTTACAAGATAACGGAAAAACACCGTTTATCTTGTGTTTTTATAAAATAGAGCATAAAACCCAGAGGTCTTTAGTCTGTGGGATGTAAGCGACTACCCCTGATTGAGTATGTACCCACGAATGGTCTCAGGAGATGCTTCACCAATAGAACAAACAAAGTATCCATCTGAGCAGAAAGTATGTTCTTTCCAAAAATGTTTAGATGAGAAAGACTTATGAGCTGAATACCAAATATGGTAAGTAGATTCGTGCTTTAACTTACGAACAGTAGAAGTAATAGATAGACGTGGAACATAACGAATTAGAAAGTGTATGTGGTCTAAATCTGATTCAAACACTTCAATTTCAAAATCTAAATTAGCGGTAATCTGTAACAGGATAGAACGCATAACATCTTTCAGCTGACCAACTAGTAACTTTTTGCGATACTTGCAAACGAAGATTAAATGGCATTTTAAATAATGTTTTGAACGATTTGT
>NZ_JCAXEC010000013.1:0-121622 GCF_059758715.1 Sphingobacterium sp. GQ94 | reverse complement strand
TTGTTTGTTCTATTGGTGAAGCATCTCCTGAGACCATTCGTGAGTATATACTCAATCAGGGGTAGTCGCTTACATCCCACAGGCTAAAGACCTCTGGGTTTTACGCTCTATTTTATAAATTTAATTGGAAAATTCACATCTAAGATAATCATATATTTATAATCGTATTAACATCAATCAAATCACGTATTTATGAAAGATGACAAAATAAATATTGATTTTAAATAAATTCAACAAATAGTATATTAAAACAAAATATATTCTGTATTTTTATATAAATTTCGAATAATATAAACAATATTATGACCTCAAAAGAATTAAAAGCACTTGGTATAGAAGGTGAAAACTTAGGGAGCTCAACAGGTAGTAACTGGTTTGCTCAAGGGGGGATAATTCATTCAACCTCTCCAACTAATGGAAAATTAATTGCAAAAGTTCATTCTACAACTCAAAAAGAATACGAAAAAATTATTCAAACTTCAGAAAAAGCCACAATACTTTGGAGAGATATTCCGGCACCGAAGCGAGGAGAAGTTGTACGTCAACTTGGTGATAAACTCCGTGAATTAAAACCAATATTAGGAAAATTAGTTTCTTATGAAATGGGCAAATCGTATCAAGAAGGAATGGGAGAAGTTCAAGAAATGATAGACATTTGTGATTTCGCCTTAGGACTCTCTAGACAATTATACGGGAACACCATTCATTCTGAACGACCAGGCCATCGGATGTATGACCAATACCACCCCCTTGGAATAGTGGGAATCATTACAGCTTTCAACTTTCCTGTAGCGGTTTGGGCCTGGAATGCAGCTTTAGCCTTGGTATGTGGCGATGTAGTAGTTTGGAAAGCCAGCGAGAAAACACCACTCTGTGCGGTTGCTTGCCAGCACATCATGGCTAAAATACTAAAAGACAATAAACTACCAGAGGGAATATCCTCTATTGTCACTGGTGGAGCAGAGCTCGGAAAGTGGATTGCTCAAGACGAGCGCATCCCGTTAGTTTCTGCAACCGGATCAACAAAGATGGGAAAGCAAGTAGCAACGACAGTTGCCCAACGATTGGGAAAAAGCTTATTAGAACTTGGCGGAAACAACGCTATAATTGTAACCCCAAGTGCTGATTTAAAAATGACTATAATAGGAGCAGTTTTCGGTGCTGTAGGAACAGCTGGCCAACGATGCACGAGCACGCGCCGCCTAATAATTCATGAGAGTATTTATGAAAAAGTGAAACAAACGTTAATCGATGCCTATAAACAACTAAAAATCGGAGACCCTTTGGATAGCAAAAATCATATGGGACCTTTAATTGACAAGGAGGCAGTAGATATGTATTTGCAAGCCATCGAAAAAATAGAAGAACAAGGTGGAAAATTATTAAATAAAGCACGTGTACTCTCTGGAGAAGAGTATAAAAGCGAATGCTATGTTACCCCAGTAATAGCCGAAGTGGAGAATCATTATGAAATAGTTCAACATGAGACTTTTGCGCCAATCCTCTATTTAATTAAGTACGAAGGAGAACTTGACCAAGCGATTAAATTACAGAACGGAGTGAAACAAGGCTTGTCCTCTGCGATTATGACCAATAGTCTTCGCGAATCAGAATTGTTCCTGAGTCAAAACGGATCTGATTGTGGAATAGCTAATGTAAATATAGGAACCTCCGGGGCAGAAATAGGTGGAGCATTTGGCGGAGAAAAAGACACGGGTGGAGGTCGAGAATCAGGATCTGACGCTTGGAAAGTCTACATGCGAAGACAAACAAATACCATTAATTACACGACTAGCTTGCCATTAGCACAAGGCATAGAATTTAATTTATAAACCAAAACAATGAGAGAAACACATAAAAGATTAGCAAAGCATATTCTGGCGGACGGTTTACCCGTTGTAATTGATTTAGAAAAATCACATGGGTCATATATAGTTGATGTAGATGGAGATGAATATTTAGACATGTTTAGTATGTTTGCTTCCTCACCTGTAGGGTATAACCATCCCTATATTTTAGAAAATGTAGAACAATTAAAAAACGCATCTATTAATAAATTAGCCTTATCAGACATCTACCCAAAAGAATATGCTGATTTTCTAGATACTTTTGAGCGCGTAGCAATCCCAAAGGAACTAAGTTACTGTTTTTTCATTGATGGAGGAGGCCTGGCCGTTGAAAATGCGCTAAAGGCAGCATTTGATTGGAAAACTAGATTAAATCAATTAAACGGGATTGATCAGCAGGCAAGTCAGGTTATTCACTTTAAACAGGCATTTCATGGAAGAACAGGGTATACTCTATCCTTGACCAACACAAAGGATCCTAGAAAACACATGTATTTTCCGAAATTCAACTGGCCTCGCATTAGCAACCCCAAACTGAATTTTCCACTTACTGAAGAATCTTTAGCCAATACGATCGCCTTAGAAGAAAAAACAATTCAAGAAATCAACCAGGCGATTTCAGACAATCCAAATGACATAGCTTGTTTAATCTTAGAACCGATACAAGCAGAAGGTGGAGATAATCATTTTCGGAAAGAATTCTTTATTAAATTAAGAGAAATATGCGATAAAAATGAGATCATTTTAATTTTTGACGAAGTGCAGACCGGAATCGCTATGACAGGAAAAATGTGGTGTTATCAACATTATGGAATTATCCCAGACGTCATTTCATTTGGTAAAAAGACCCAAGTATGCGGAATTTTAGCAAATAGAGAAAAATTTGACCAGGTCGGACACCATGTCTTTAAAGAATCGAGTCGAATCAATTCCACATTTGGAGGAAACTTAGTGGACATGATCAGATTTAAATTGATTTTAGAAATTATTGAACAGGAAGGCCTTATCCAAAAAGCAGAAACTCTTGGCAAGTATTTACTGGTTAAATTAACTGAACTTGCGCAAAGACATGATTCGATAAGTAATGTACGCGGAAAAGGTCTGCTTTGTGCATTTGATCTTCCGTCAGATTTAGTTCGTGACTTGTTTATCAAAGAAGCAATGGCAGAAAAAATGTTAATTTTAGGTTGTGGAGATAACAGTATTCGTTTTAGACCTCATTTGACAGTTTGTGAGAAAGACCTAGATAAGGCAATCGCAATAGCGGATAAAATCCTAGAGCGAATCTGTCAAAAACAGTTTAATTAAAAACAAAATGGGAAGTCGAGTACTTCCCATTTTGTTTATATGCAATTGCGAAAGTTAGTAAGCCAGTAAAAAATATCTAAAATCGGCCATTAATAATGGTATATCAATCCTGTCGATTTAAGTCAATTTTGTACCTTTGTAAACTATGTCGGATATTATTCAATTGCTCCCAGATTCAGTAGCAAACCAGATTGCAGCAGGTGAGGTTGTTCAAAGACCTGCCTCGGCAGTAAAAGAGCTCATGGAGAATGCCATCGATGCAGGCGCTGATCAGATTAAACTCATTGTTAAGGATGCTGGGAAATCATTGATTCAAGTCATTGATAATGGATGCGGCATGAGTCCATCGGACGCTAAGTTATCCTTTGAAAGGCACGCAACCTCCAAAATCAGGAAGGCAGAAGATTTATTCGCGATTCGTACAATGGGTTTTCGCGGTGAGGCAATGGCTTCTATTTCAGCCATTGCACATGTAGAACTTAAAACCAAACGAGTGGAGGATGAATTGGGAACTCTCATCGAAATTGAAGGTTCCGAGATCGTCCAACAATCACCTGTTCAAGTGCCATCTGGCACACAGATATCTGTTAAAAACTTGTTTTATAATATACCTGCAAGAAGGAATTTTTTAAAAAGTAATTCAGTTGAGCTAAGGCATATCATTGACGAGTTTCAACGTATCGCTTTGGCAAATCCCAATTTGTTTTTCTCCTTCCATAATGATGGAAATGAGCTTTTCCATTTGCCCAAAGAATCCTTAAAACACAGAATAATGCATCTTTTTGGGAACAACTATAATCAACGTTTAGTCCCAGTTGAAGAAACAACCAGCATTTTGAGCGTAAAGGGTTTTATTGGAAAACCAGAATTTGCAAAAAAGACAAGGGGTGAACAGTTTTTCTTTGTAAACAATCGTTTTATTAAAGATCCTTATCTAAATCATGCTGTTTTAAATGCCTACGAAGAAATACTGCCTGCGGATACTTTCCCTTTATATGTTTTATTTATTGACATTGATCCATCCAAAATTGACATCAATGTTCATCCAACTAAAACCGAAATCAAATATGAAGATGAAAAGTCCTTATATGCAATATTACGATCTGCCATCAAACGTAGTCTAGGCAGATTCAATATAGCACCGACCTTAGATTTTGATCAAGAAGTTGGGTTTAATAAGTTAATCACCCCAAAACCTTTAGAGGAAATTCAAGCTCCTACGATCAATTTCAATCCGAATTTCAATCCATTCGATAATGAATCTGAAGCAAAACCTTCGCGTAGTTACACCTACCCTGATCAATTCGAACAAAAATCAAGTATTCCCAAAAATTGGGACACCCTTTATCAGATTAACGAATCTCAAGAAAATTCACAACTCGGTCTTCATTCGGAATCATCTGCACAAGAATCATCATTTATTCAAGCCTCTGACCAACCGAAGAAGCAATTTTTCCAGTTACATAATCGATACATTGTTTCTCAAATTCATTCAGGATTTATGCTCATCGATCAACAGGCTGCACATGAACGCATCTTGTTCGAACAATTCCAGCAACAATTGAATCAACATCAAGGTGCTAGCCAACAAAGTCTTTTCCCGCAGACCGTTGAACTCTCCCCTTCCGACTTTGTATTACTTGAAGATATGCTTCCAGAAATACAGTCTTTAGGGTTTCAATTACGTCCTTTTGGAAAAACCACGTATATTGTTGATGGAATCCCGGCAGATCTTGAAAACGTTAATGAACATCAAATTATTGAGAAGTTATTAGAGGACTTTAAGAACCAAAGTGATTTAAAACTGAATAAAAGAGAAAAATTAGCAAAAAGTTTAGCGAAAAATGCCGCGATAAAACCAGGGACAAAACTTGAGAATGATACTATGGCCGATTTAATAGACCGGTTATTTGCTTGTCAGACTCCAAATATATCATTAGCTGGTAAGCCGGTTATTGTTACTTTTACCTTGCAAGAGCTCGCAGAGAAATTCACAAAGAATAATTAAAGAAATACTTTTATGAATAACATATTAGGGAATTTACCAACGGTTGTCAAAAACCTATTGATCATCAATATCATCTGTTTCATTGGGACAATAATATTTAATGACGCCTCAAAACTATTTGGGGTATACTATCCCGATTCACCGTTCTTTTGGATCTGGCAGGTGATCACCTATATGTTTATGCATGCCAATCTATCTCATATTTTCTTTAATATGTTTGCATTGGTCATGTTTGGAGCAGTAATTGAACGTGTTCTTGGTCCCAAAAAATTCTTGAACTTCTATCTTATTTGCGGTTTAGGTGCCCTTGTCTTACAATATGGAATACAGGCCATGGAAGTTTATCAAATAACCGGTTCAATTCGGGCGTCACAGTATCTGAATTTTAACATGCAAATGGCAACTGTATCAACCAATATACCAATTACGGAAGCACAATTTGACACCTTGAGATCTATTTATGGCACACCTTTGGTAGGTGCTTCTGGAGCAATTTATGGACTACTCTTAGCCTTTGGTTATCTTTTTCCAAATATGGAATTGATGCTGATATTTCTACCAGTTCCTATTAAGGCTAAATATTTTATCCCAGTATTGATCTTAATTGAAATATACTTAGGGTTTACAAATAATGGATCATCCATTGCTCATTTAGCGCATGTCGGAGGGGCCTTATTTGGATTTATTTTATTAAAGCTTTGGGGAATAAAGCGAACTAATTTCTATTAAAATATGATAAACAAAGAAAGTGGTATAAAAACATTCTTTAGGACAACCTTCCAAACTGGTTCTCCTATCCCATACCTTTTGTCTATTCAAATACTCTTATTTATTATAATTCATATCTGTGATCTGATCGTTGATTTAAATCTTGTACAATTTCCAATGTATGATTGGTTGATCAGCAACCTGAGTCTACCCAATAATTACGCGCAATTCGTCAAACAACCCTGGTCTATAATCAGTTATAGTTTTGTATATGACGGGCTTTTTAATATTGTTTTTGATTGTTTGTGGCTTTATTGGATCGGAAACATTTTTTTAAATTTGCTTAATAGCAGACAATTTCTGACATTATATCTCAGTACAATTCTATTTGGCGGATTAATATACCTAGCCATTGGAGAAACCCAATTGTTTAATAGAGGTCCAATTACCTCCCTATATACAAGCTCAATGGGCTTGGCTGCATTGCTATCAAGTTTATTGGTTTTAACTCCAAATTCAGAGATTCGATTGTTTTTATTTGGGAACGTGAAATTGAGAACATTAGCGATCATCGTACTAGCTTTGGAGTTTATGTTTTATTTACTTGCAAATTCCCCAGCCGCCATAACTTATCTGATCTGTATTGGATGGGGATTACTATTTATGCATCAATTAAAAACAGGAAACGACTTAAGTAGATTTTTTCAAACAAGGAAAAAAATGAAACTCAAGATAGTGCATTCCAGGTCAAAATCAAGTCGTAATCTTGGTTCCGGCGAAGATCTACCCAGTCAAGAAGCTATTGATGAAATATTAGATAAAATTTCCCAAAGTGGCTATGAAAGCTTAACTTCACGAGAAAAGGAAGTCCTATTTAGGGTAAGTAGAGAAGAGCAAGAATAATGATAATTAAAAAAAAGAATCTAGGTTTTTTTAGCCGGACAATCATGTTAGCTAATTTTCTAGCAATAATAATACTATTTCTGAGCTATTCTGCATCCATAATTAACCCTAAATCCTTCTGGCCAATTTCATTTTTAGGTCTTGCTTATTTACCTATACTACTCATTAACCTTGGATTCATTTTCTATTGGTTACTTCGCAAACCTAAATACGCTATATTTTCCCTATTAGCTATTTTGATGGGCTGGAATCTGATGACGCAGCACATTACATTCAATTCGGTTAATCAAACAAACCCTGACTCGACTATCCGGGTTATGACCTATAATGCACATTTACTAAAGCCGGTTGTCAATCAAGATAAATCCGTCAAAGAGGAATTTATCGATATCATCAATCAAGCAAAACCTGATATTCTGTGTATTCAAGAATTTAATAGTACAATAAAAGGTTCTAAAAAATTTTCAGAGTTGATAAAGAAGAAGGCTAATTTTGAGAACTATTACTTTGCCCCTTCCCAACAGAATGACTATAATGCCTACGGTCAAATTATTTTTTCAAAATTCCCGATTATTAATTCCGGCTTAATTAAAAAGAATGAATATGGAATTAATCGAATAGTTTACGTAGATATTGTGAAAAATGAAGATACACTACGCATATACAACGTTCATTTACGATCATTCGGATTACAAAGTCAGGATAAAGAATTTATACAAAATCCAAGCAATTACACGGGACAAGAGGAGACAAAAACAAAACGCGTGGGACGGAAGCTAAAAGGTGCTTTTGAACAACGCAGCGACCAGGCTGAATCCTTGTCTGCACATATGAAAGAGACCCATTTCCCTAAAATTATTATGGGCGATTTCAATGATACTCCTATGTCATATAGCACCAATTTGATTGGGAAAAACATGAATAATGCATTTCAAGAAAAAGGAAATGGATGGGGAGTTACGCATTTTGAGATGCTTCCAATTCTACAAATTGATTATATTTTTTGCGATAAAACACTCTCGGTAGAAAATTATCAAGTCATTAAGAATAGGCTATCGGATCACTATCCTGTTTGGGCAGAGTTAAAAATTATGCAGTAGTACCTAATCACCTTCGGGTGTTCTCAATTGATTCAGGGCCACTTGAACAAAGGAATCATACTGATTCTTTACTTTAAAATAAGCTTCTCTTCCAAAGTAAAACCTTCCCAATAAAGCTTCAATTTCACTCTGAATGAGATCATGGAGATCGACCTGTTTATTCCTTGACAGCCTAAAACCCTTGTTGGCTAAGAAAGTTATAAATCCGTCATACTCGGAGTTCGGGAGCTCGTAACCTTGTAGAAAATTCTCAATTGAATACGCAGGTAATTTTTCAATCAATCGATTGTAAACAAATTGTTCAATCAAACTTGATTGAACCAAATCTTGATAGAACAAACTAATCTCATTGGAATCAATAGGTATAAGTACATCGGGTTCTAATCCTCCTCCAGCATAGAGCTTTTTTCCCAAACCAGTTTGAAAAGATTGCGAATGGACAATACTTGTATCCATTGACCATAATCCATCGTACATATTAACATAATCTGTCATAATGGACCAATTGGGTTTATATTTACGTTGAATACTCCGACCCAAAGGCGTATAATACCTTGCAATGCTTAAGTTAATGGTTGTACCATCAGAGAAATCGAAAAGCTCTTGTACGGTTGCTTTACCATACGTCCTACGACCAATCAAAACACCTCTATCCCAATCCTGGACAGCTCCGGCTACAATTTCACTCGCAGAGGCAGTTTTTTCATTGACCAGGACAACCAGCTTTCCATTTGTATAATTGCCTGTAGTATCCGAAAAATAATCCCTTCTTTGTTCATGAGCACCTTCGGTATAAACCACCAGCCTCTGATCGTCAAAAAATTCACTGGCCAGGCGGATGGCAATATGAAAATAACCACCACCATTATCCCGCAAATCAAGAATTAGGTTTTTAGCTCCTTGCTTTTTTAAATCAATAACGGCATTTCTAAATTCATCTGCTGTTTTTAGACCAAAGCTCTTAATGCGAATAAGACCAATAGTTGGTTCAACCATATACACAACATCTAAGGAGCTAACCTTAATTTGATCTCTAACGGCCTTCAAGAAGAGTGGCGTATCTCTGTTTCCTCTAGCAACTAACATCTCCACCTCAGTACCTTTTTTCCCTCGCATCAGCTTTTCAACCTGTTGTTTTGAAACAGATTGACCTGCAATAATTTTTTTTCCAATACGCAAAACTCGGTCACCTACTTTAAATCCGCCTTTATCAGCAGGACCATTGGTGATGACTCCTACCACCAATAATGTATCATTCAAATTGAAATACTCCATACCAATGCCTTCAAATGTTCCTTCTAAAATCTCAGTTTGAGACTTAGATTCGTTAGGCATCAGAAAAGAAGAGTATGGGTCAAGGTGTGAGATAATATGATTAATAGCACCATTTTGAACTGAATCAATGTTTAAACTATCAACATATCTATTGGAAATCAGATCAACAACTTGTTGAATTTTATAGGAATTATCCGAGATACCAATTGGTATTAAAGAGCTATTGGTATTAAATCCCTGTTGATCAGCATAATTCTGACCGAGAATTAACCCCAATAATAAAGTTGCCCCGTATGTGGCAGCAACAAATATATTCCTCTTTCTACCTTCTTGCATCTATGGTCTGGTAAACAAAATTACGTACTTAAAATTTAGTATGAAAAAAAATTAGAACTTTAAGGTACAAACAATTCACAGTCCAAAAAATGGCATCTGAATAATTATTGCTCATTTTTCAATATTTTTACACAGTCATGCATAATATAGAACCCTATTACAATTGGAGAGACTACTATGTGGCTTCCCAAGATGAACTCAGCCCATTTTTTGATACAGTTAA
Source organism: Sphingobacterium sp. GQ94 (assembly GCF_059758715.1). NCBI lineage: Bacteria > Pseudomonadati > Bacteroidota > Sphingobacteriia > Sphingobacteriales > Sphingobacteriaceae > Sphingobacterium > Sphingobacterium sp. GQ94. The sequence continues at coordinate 111,914 of NZ_JCAXEC010000013.1, read as the reverse complement.
TAATGAATTTTATTATGACAAGCAGATATATAATTTTCTATTACATCCGCAATGGGATTTCTTTGGCTCACAGACATTATACCTTAAAGTCTTATTTGTAGATTACGAAGTTGGTTATTCCATCATAGAATTCATTGGGGAATGGAATGACGCAATTTATAATGATGTGATGATTCTAAAAAGAGAAGTAATAGATTTGATGATCGAACAGGGAATCAATAAATTTATCTTGATCGGTGAAAATATTTTAAATTTCCATGCCTCGGATGATCTCTATTATGAAGAATGGTTTGCTGATATTGAAGATGGATGGATTGCCGGAATCAACTTTCGAGATCATGTAATTAAAGAGTTCACAGACCACCAAATAGATTATTATATCAACTTTGGGGAATACCTTAATAATTTTGCATGGCGAACACTCAAACCGAAGCAACTTTACCATCATATTCAAGAACATATACAGCATCGATTGGGTTAATAACAAGGATTAAGCGTGGCATAATTTAGCTTAATTCTCTAATTTTCCTTAGATTTGTCATTCAAAACTTTGTAATTATGTCATTCAGAATAGAAAAAGACACTATGGGTGAGGTTCAGGTCCCAGCAGATAAATACTGGGGAGCTCAAACTGAACGTTCAAGAAACAATTTTAAAATAGGTCCGGCAGGTTCGATGCCAAAAGAAATTATAGAAGGATTTGCTTACTTAAAGAAAGCTGCGGCATATGCGAACCATGAACTCGGTGTGTTATCGGTGGAAAAAAGGGATGCGATCGCTACGGTTTGTGATGAAATATTAGCCGGAAAACTGGATGATCAATTTCCGTTGGTAATTTGGCAGACGGGATCAGGCACACAATCTAACATGAACGTAAATGAGGTGGTTGCAAACCGTGCTCAGGTTCTAGCTGGAAGAAAAATTGGAGAAGGTGAGGCTATATTAAAGGCAAATGATGATGTCAATAAATCACAATCATCGAACGACACCTTTCCTACAGGGATGCATATTGCAGCCTATAAGGCCGTAGCTGAAATCACCATTCCAGGAGTTGAAAAACTGCGGGATACCCTTCAAAAAAAATCCATAGAATTCATGAATGTTGTTAAAATTGGTCGTACCCATTTGATGGATGCTACCCCCTTAACATTAGGACAAGAGATCTCGGGATATGTTGCGCAGTTGAATTACGGCCTGAAAGCTGTAAAAAATACTTTAGCCCATCTTTCAGAGGTGGCTTTAGGAGGTACAGCAGTAGGAACAGGATTAAATACTCCAAAAGGGTATGATGTTGTGGTTGCAAAATACATTGCCGAATTTACAGGTTTACCCTTTGTAACCGCTGAGAATAAATTTGAAGCTTTAGCCGCACATGATGCGATCGTAGAATCACACGGAGCATTGAAACAGTTGGCTGTATCTTTAAATAAAATTGCGAATGACATTCGTATGTTAGCTTCAGGTCCTCGTTCTGGTATCGGAGAAATTATTATCCCAGAAAACGAACCTGGATCTTCCATCATGCCCGGAAAAGTGAACCCAACCCAATGTGAAGCGTTAACAATGGTCGCTGCACAGGTAATGGGGAATGATGTGGCAATTACTATTGGTGGAGCACAAGGACATTACGAATTAAACGTATTTAAACCTGTTATGGCGGCTAACTTCTTGCAGTCGGCACGTCTTATTGGCGAGGCATGTGTATCTTTTGAGGACCACTGTGCAAACGGAATTGAACCAAACTACGAACGCATCAAACAATTGGTAGATAACTCATTGATGCTGGTAACCGCGCTAAACACAAAGATTGGTTATTACAAATCAGCTGAAATCGCACAAACCGCACACAAAAACAATTCTACATTGAAAGAAACGGCAATTGCATTAGGATATGTCACTGCAGAAGAATTCGATGAATGGGTAAAACCAGAAGAAATGGTTGGCAGTTTAAAGTAAGCAAATTGACTATAGAACATAAAAACAAAACACATAAAATAGTATACCTTTCCACGGTATTGGTGGGTATGCTATTTCTTTTTGGAAGTTGTCAAAGGCATTCAGATATGCAGGGACCAGGGGCTGATTATCTACAAGGAATCTGGATTCAGGATAGTATTGCAGGAAAGGATCAAATGTTAAATTATACCATACATGAATTCAAAATCACCTGTGATTCTATCTATGCAACCTTCAAGGTTCATTCGAAAACTAAAACCATTGCAGATAGCTGTTTTGGTGACGGGCAGTGGACTGAATATGCAAAGGCTGTATATTCGATCAGAGGTGACAGCATGATTGTAGAGGGCGTCTACACCAAACCAAATGGAAAACAAAAAATATCAGGTTGTTATAGACATGGGCCTTATACCCCACGCTTCTTGTTGAAATCCACAGGAAAAGATAGCATCGTTTTGGAAAACAAATACGAAGGTCGACCAATTGTTCTCCGGAAAATAAAAGATATCATTTGTATACCCAAAAAACGCTGGGAATTATAAGAGCACTTCTCTTGTGCAAAAAAAACCGGTAGGCCATTTCTAAGAATGATCTACCGGTTTTTTTTTAAACCAACTAAACGACAAATCAATTAATCAACCGACTTTCATCGGAGGTTTTAAGTATTTGATTTTTCAGATCCGTTTCAGCTTGTTTTAAATCTTGCTCTGCAATTCTGCGTTTCTCTCTTCCCTCCTTCTGTATACGTAAAACTTCTTCTATAGTTGAAATAATATCAGTATTCGCTTTTTTAATGGTATCCATATCAATAATACCACGTTCGGTTTCCCTAGCAACATTAATGGTAGACTCCTTAAGCATTTCAGAATTCTTCTTAAGCAATTCATTTGTCGCATCGGTTACCGCTTTCTGAGCCTCTAATGCGCTTTGAGAATGAGCAATCCCCAAGGTCAACACCATTTGATTTTTCCAAAGGGGTAAAGTATTAACAATTGAAGATTGGATTTTCTCCATTAATGAGCTACTATTACTTTGGATCATCCGAATCTGAGGTGCCGTTTGGAGCACAACCATACGTGTCAATTTCAAATCATGAAGCTTACGTTCAAAGCGAACCGTATGTTGCTCCATATCCTTATATTCCTGGATTTTATGCTGATCACCGCTACGTTCAGCTTCCTCTTTTAAAGCAGGAAGTGTGACCGATATAACTTCATTTAATTTCTCTTGGCCAGCTTGGATATGCAGCGAAAGATCTTTGAAATATTGCTGATTCTGAACAAATAATTTGTCAAAGATATTTACATCCTTAGCTAGGTTCTTATAATGGCCTTCTAATTTTAATTCGATGCTATGAATATTTTTTTCAACTGAAGCATATTCAGTCCGCATTCGACCAATTTTTTTCTTAATGGTATCAAAGAAAGGAATCAATGGTTTTTTGTTCACCTTTTCATCAAATTCTCTTATTTCTGACCGTAATCCTACTAAAACATCCTCCGCCCCACCTAGATCTTTTGTGCGAACCTGTTTTAAAATTTCGTTGGAAAAGTTGCTAACATTACTCTGGGACCCTACACCAAATTGGATAATATCCATGGTTGAAGTCAAATTAATTTTATCTTTATATTGTTGAATAAGGGCTTTCTCTTCCGGGGAAAATTCAACATTCATCTCCTCGGGTTTATTTTGGTTTTGCCCATCTTCTAAATTCGTCAAATCTAAATTTGCCATAATATCTTATTCATTTAAGAGGTTTCTACTTTTAAGGGTTTGCAAATACACATCAGTTTCCGCTGACACATCCAGCATTCCCATTTTAAATTGATTTGTAACTTCTTTTTCAACAGCAATTGAGGCCATTCTAATCACCTCCTGCAGTTTAATTTTGGAATCGGAAGTTACCCTATTATTAAGTCGTGCATTCTCGAGTTCATCGTATTGCATGAGCACATTAACAATCGTGGAATGTCTCACTAGAAATTTCTCTGCTTCTCTCTTGTCCTTTTTCTCCAACAATTGAAATAAACGCAGAATATGATCTATGTCTTTTTGAATACTCACATTATCAATTTCTTTCCTCCAATGCATCAATCTCTCGACAAAAAACTGAGGTGTATCTATACTGGGGGCCGAAATTTCCAACTTTTTTTGAGATCCAATACTTGATATCCAATAGAGATCACGTACTTGAGCTAGTTCAAGTCTACTAAGGTATGCTTTAGCCTGATTAAGCAATAGTGCATTCCCAACGATATAAGATAAAACTGACCCACCCAATGTGAACAGCATTGCTTGACTCAAAGCACCAAAGAAAAACACAAAAGAAACAAACAGGCTCACCTCAACAGCTAAAAGAAGCCAGGCAAGTAAATACCAAGACCGAACTTTACTCCGTCTGGCCTGGCTCATCATCACCAAAGGATGCACATGGATAGGTAAAGGAAGAAACATTAATATCGACATAAATGTCCATACCAATTGTTTGACCTCCCATGATCTACTTTGTTTCGTTGCCCAACCCATTTTATAAATTTAATTTTTTTTTATAAAAATACATCAAATCTTACTTCAATACTTAATACACTAAGTAACTTTTAGGTGATTGGCCCGATAAATCCCGTGATTGGACGATATTTATCGGTGAAGACTCCCTAAGACTCTAATTTACAATATAAGCAGAAAATAACCTGTATTTTTGCTATAAAATGACTTTAACTTATTATTAAAAGCGGAATGACTTTCCTAAAGGTGGGTTAGTGAAAAAGAAATTGTCACTAAAATTAAAAATATCTAGCTAAAAAAGGTCGACTCATAATGAAGTCAACCTTTTTTATTATTTCATCTAATGATTTGAATTTAGAATGGCAAATCATCATCATCTGATCCACTCGTAGAAATATCTACAGGAGGCATATCCGAATATCCAGGAGCTGGTGCACTTGCGGCAGTAGTAGCTACTTTAGTTACTCGCCAAGCAACTAATGAATTAAAATACGTTGTGATTCCTTCTTTATTTGTCCAGGGACGACCACGTAAGTTGAAAGAAACCTCAACCTCATCGCCTACTGCAAGACTATCAAATATGTTAACTCGATCTTGTGTTGATTCAAAACGAATATACTCGACAAATTGTGGGTTTTCGGCATAAGCAACAATTAAATCTCTTTTCTTAAAAGACTCTGTTACTTGTTGAGTCGCACCAACCTCATGTACTTTTCCTCTAATTTCCATATCTTAACTATTAAAGCGTAAAATTAAACATTTTTTGCTAACAGATTAAGTAACTTTGTAGAAATATGGCAGAAGTTTTCAACACCCAAGGCAAGGTCATCATTACTTGCAATAGACGATTGTCTCCTTATTTGGAGCAAGAGGTTCGTGAGTTAGGATATGATATCACTCGCACATTTAACACCGGATTAGAGTTAAAAGCCTCTGTAAATGAGTGCATCAAACTAAATTTAAACCTGCGCACAGCAAGCCAGGTATTTTATCAGTTGAAGTCATTTAAAGCAAATGATGCAAATGAATTATATAAAGGTCTGATGGGGATATCCTGGGAGGATATCATTCCTATTGACGGTTATTTTTCAGTAACATCAAATGTACATAACGATACAATCACTACCCCATTATTTGCCAATGTAAAGGTAAAAGATGCTATTGTTGACCGCATCAAAGACAAAAAAGGAATGCGGCCAAATTCAGGACCTGATCTAAATAAATCTGTTATTCACTTACACTGGATGGAAGATCGAGCTGAAATATTCTTAGACACCTCGGGAGAAACCCTAGCAAAACATGGCTATAGGAAACATCCGGGTAAAGCTCCCATGCTTGAAGCCTTAGCTACTTCGACAATTCTTGCAACCCAATGGGACGGCAAATCTCCATTTGTAAACCCTATGTGTGGTTCAGGAACACTCGCAATAGAAGCTGCTTTGATGGCCCAAAATAGAAAACCAGGTTTGCAACGCATGAATTATTCTTTTATGCATTTCATTGGATATGATGAAGAGGTTTTCTTTGAGCAAAGGAGAATTTTAAAAGAAATAACTGATAAAACTAACCTTCCGAAAATTATTGCTTCCGATATCTCCGCAGAAGCTATTGATATTTCCCAACAAAATGCGCGCACAGCAGGTGTAGAACACTTAATCGAATTTGAAGTTTGTGATTTTGAAAAAACAACGATTCCAGAGGGCTCAGGTATCATTATGTTCAATCCGGAATATGGGGAACGTCTAGGAATCCATTCCAGACTGGAACTAACCTATGCCCGCATGGGAGATTTCATGAAGAAAGAATGCAAAGGCTATAAAGGGTATATATTCACAGGTAACCCTGATTTAGCGAAGAAGATTGGCCTACGTGCAACTCGCCGCTTTGAATTTTTTAATGGAAAACTAGATTGCAGATTATTACAATACGAATTATATGAGGGTTCAAAAAACTAATCAGGAACAGTTATTTATTGAAAAAACTATTGAATTCGTAAAAGAACAATTAAAAGACGCTGAATCTGGCCATGATTGGTGGCACATTCAGCGGGTTTGGAAAAACACACTACATATTCTAGAAACTGAACATGCTGATTCCTTAGTTTGCGAACTCACGGCCTTATTGCACGACATTGCCGACAGTAAATTCCATCAAGGTGATGAAAACCTAGGTCCTAAGATTGCTGGGGAATTTTTAGATTCCATTGGAATAGATCCACAGACCATTAACCATGTTCAGCAAATCATTCGGAACATGTCATATAAATCTTCATTAGGAGAAGTAAAATTCCACTCCATTGAATTAGCGATTGTTCAGGATGCAGATCGATTAGATGCCATTGGAGCGATTGGTATTGCTCGTGCATTTACTTATGGTGGGTTTAAAAACCACGAAATTTACAATCCTGAGATTACCTATAAAAAAAATCAAAGTAAAGAAGAATATAAAAACTCAACGGCTCCAACAATCAATCATTTCTACGAAAAACTCTTATTATTAAAAGATAAGATGAATACCCAAGCTGCAAAACAAATTGCCGATCATCGACACCGCTATATGGAAAACTTTTTGCAACAATTTTATAACGAATGGGACGGCAATTGTTAGATTTAATAGTTAGTTAATAATAATTGATTAAATTCGTTGAACTTGTTAAAAACATGCTTCGAAAACTCGTCCATAACCTGCAATTACTTACTCTGGTATGCCTAATATACCTACCTCAATTAGCCATAGCTCAAAATGCAGATTCCTTAACAATTGCTCGCGCAAAATGGAATACCAAAATAATAAAAAAAGGCATTAAATGGAATCAAGGGCATTTTTCAAACCTTTTCCAAAGTGTTCAAGAGATAAACTGGATTGAAATAGATCTCAAAAAAAACCGAAATAAGGTCCATCTAGCTGGGGATTCGAGTGAATTAAAGACTACATCTGCTTTCGCCGAACAACATAACGCTATCCTTGCTATTAATGGAGGTTTTTTTGATATGAAAAATGGAGGTGCAGTTGACTATCTAAAAATCAATAATCAAATCCTCAATCTTACCAAAAAACCATCCCAGAGAGCAGGAGCTGTTTTTAGTATAGCAAATCACAAAGTTAGTATTGGTCGTGCCACAGACGATTTCATAAAAAATTCGGAAGCTAGTGATGTCATGGTTTCTGGTCCACTATTAATTGAAAAAGATTCGATAATAAAAAACAAAGAAAATCCTTTCAATACCAATCGACATCCACGTACAGCAATTGCCATCACCCGTAAAAATAAATTAATTTTAATGGTAGTAGATGGCAGAAATAGCCAAGCCCAAGGAATGAATTTAAATGAACTGGCACTTGTCCTAAAATGGATTGGTGCTAGGGATGCCATGAATTTAGATGGTGGGGGAAGTAGTACGATGTTTATAAAAGGAATGAACACAGACAATATTGTTAATCACCCTTCTGACAACAAGAAATTTGACCATCAAGGTCAACGCCCTGTTGCCAACATAATATATGTAAACTAATCATCATAAACTCAATGAAAAAATTAATAGTATTTATCATCATGACAACCTCTTTGAATGTAGGTCTTATTGCCCAAACTTCCATTATTGCGCACCGTGGTGCTTGGAAAAATAGCAAAGTTCCTCAAAACACAATCGCGTCCTTTGATGCTGCAGTGGAACAACAAGTATGGGGTAGTGAATTTGATGTTCATCTTACAAAAGACGATATATTAGTGGTTAATCACGATCATGATTTTTATGGTTTGGAGATAGAAGAACTTACCTATCAAGAATTACTAAGTAAAAAACATCCCAACGGGGAGGTTATCCCTACTGCTGAAGAATATTTAATTCACGGACTAAAGCAAAAAGGTACTAAACTGATTTATGAGCTTAAGACCAGCAAAATTAGTAAAGAAAGAACCTTAAAGGCAGTCGAATTATCATTAGCCTTGGTGAAAAAATTAAAAGCAAATAAAATGGTTGAGTTCATAGCATTCGATTGGGATGCATGTTTGAAATTCAGAGAATTAGACAAGAAAGTGAAAATTCACTACTTAAATGGTGATAAAACGCCAAATGAAGTTAAGCAAGCTAAACTTACAGGCGTGGATTACAACCTAGCTGTATTTAAAAAGAACCCAACGTGGATTCAAGAATTTAAAAAACTTAAATTAAAAACCAACACTTGGACTGTCAATACGCAGGAAGATATGACCTATTTTTTGAATGAAAAAATAGATTTTATCACAACCGATCAACCAGAGCTTCTAAAAACATTATTAAAAAAATAGCATGAAAAAAATCAGCATTTCCTTAGCCATATTGCTGTGCAGTGTAATGGGCTTTGCGCAACAAATTAATATAGCAACCTTTAACATCCGAATGAAGACCACTGCTGACACAGGAAACCTTTGGGATATTCGAAAACAAGCCGTTACTAACCTAATAAAGTTTCATGAATTTGAGATATTTGGGGTACAAGAAGCCTTCAAAATTCAATTGGAGGATATGTCTAAGGAATTGACAGAATTTAAATACATTGGTGTCGGAAGAGACGACGGGGCTCAAAAAGGGGAATATTCAGCAATTTTCTACAACACAAACCGTTTTCAAGCGATAGAGAACGGAACATTCTGGTTATCTGATACAGATACTCAGAAACCAAACAAGGGATGGGATGCAGCTTTACCAAGAATCTGTACATGGGGCATATTCCTAGACAAAAGTAATGGTAAAAAATTCATATTCATGAATACACATTTTGACCACATAGGTAAGGTAGCTCGCACAGAAAGTGCAAAACTCATTTTAGCCAAAGCCAAAGAATTCGCAAAGGATTTACCCCTGATTCTAACAGGAGATTTTAACATCGATGAAAACAATGAAGCCTATTTCACGCTAGCTAAAAGCGGAGTTGTTCAAGATGTATATGATATAGCTAAAATCGTATATGAACCCAACTCTACTTTCAACTCATTTGGGCGTAGAATAAATGAGAAAGGGAGAATTGATCATATTTTTATAACCAAACCATTTGGTGTTAAAAAATATGGTATTCTGACAGACACTTATATGGGAAAATATCCTTCAGATCACTTTCCAGTAGTTGCACAGCTTTTCTGGCCTAAATAACTCCGAACGATTACGGGGCAAGGTTTTATGATGCAGAGATAGGCAGGTCGGGGCATCTGCAGGAGCTGCTGTTGGTGTTTGGTTTGGTGGTGTTGGGGCTGTTCCAGGCGCTATAATTGGTGGTTTCGTTGGAGGACTCGTGGGAGGCTACACGGGAAGTAATGTAGGGGAGCGGTCGATCAACTATTATCACGGCAGATAGGGGAGTTATGGAGAAATACTTGAATATTATACATTTTTGCCTTTATAAGGCTTTTTATAAAGTTCATTTGTTTAGCGAAAGAATCAATCCTGCAAATCTCATACATAAATTGCCTTTTCAGAGAAAGCGCTATGAAGAGCTTGGGATTGATATTCATCAGGAAATCAACAAGGCATGGGGAGACAAGCGGTTTGGTCTTAGTACTGTAGCTGCTGGTGGTTTTCTTTGGGGCGATTTGGCTCTCTTCTTTTTTTCTGTTCTGATGATGTTGAAAGTAAGCATATCCACACCGCTTATAATAGGCTGTGGGGTCGGCTCTGGTCTGATCTGTTATGTGTTTGTTTTCAAGCAGGATAAGTACATAAAATACTTTGACAGATATGAAAAGTGGTCTAAACGGGAAAAGCGGAAATATGGCTGGTTGACCGTGGGGTCAATATTTTTTGTTCTGCTGTCCTTTTATCTCTGTCTGGTACTCTGATATCGGAGGATAAGTAATAGCAATACCGCCCAATCTTTCACAAGATTGGGCTTTGTTTGTTTATAGACTATATGCCCTACGGGCTTTTGCATCCCTGATGTATGTATCGATCAGGTCGTATAGCGTCTGTTTCTTGTTCTCCTCAAGCTGTTCGATATCCTCTATCCTTTCCACCGTCCGGCGGTCGAAGGCTGAGCTGCTGGCCTCACCAGCAAGGTAGTCGAGCGTCACGCCCAGGGCCGAGGCGATCTTCTTGGCCGCATCGATGGAGGGGTACGGCCTCACCACGCTCGTACTTGCCGATCATCTCCCTGGACACGCCGCTCTGCTTTGCCAGATCGCATGTGATCTTCAACACTGGTTCTCTTTTTTAATCATTTTAATTTGGTTAGGAAATAAAAGACTCGTTGAGATTTCTTCCTTATTCATGCAGATTAATTCCTTAAAGTATTTCTCATTCCAAAACATTAATTTTGATTCATGAAAATAGCACACATTATAGCATTTGGAGCTGTTGCTTTATTAGTAAGCAGTTGTGACACACTACAACAGGCAGGAATTACTGTTCCCAATCAAGGAACAGGTTCATCAAGTTCTACCAAAACAACTAACCAACCCACAGAGATTACTCAAGCTGAGGCAACAACAGGTATCAAAAATGCCTTAAATAATGGCTTACAACAGAGCATTAAAACACTTTCTGTAAAAGATGGATTTTTAGGGGATAATGCAGTAAAAATACTGATGCCAGATCAAGCTAAAAAAGTAGAATCTGCTTTGCGTTCAGTAGGTATGGGGAACCTCTGTGACCAATTTATTAACAGCATGAATAGAGCTGCCGAATCGGCTGTCAAGGAAGCATCTGTAGTTTTCATTAACTCCTTATCAAAAATGACCGTAAATGATGCCTTTAATATTTTATTAAGTGGGCAACAAAATGCAGCAACCAATTACTTCAAAACCAGTACTTCTTCGGAGTTACGCACAAAATTCAACCCAATCGTACATTCTGCTATGAGTAAAAATAATGTCTCAACCTATTGGGGTCAATTAACATCCGCCTACAACAAACTCCCTTTGAGTAATAAAATCGAAACCGATTTAACGGCATACGTAACCCAAAAGGCAATAGATGGCTTATTCATTAAGGTAGCAGACCAAGAATTAAAAATTCGTCAAAACTTAGGCGGTTCACGAGATTCCAAGATATTGCAAAAAGTTTTTGGATGGGCGGATAAACAATAAACTTCACCAAAAAATTTAAAGACAACCTGAGCCAAAATAATAATTTCAGGTTGTTTTTTATCTATGAATCACAAAATGTGTAGTTTTGTGCCTATGGAAATTAATCAAATCAAAGATTTTCAAGTAGCTGAAAATTTTATACGATACGTCCAGATTGACACGCAATCTGATGCCCACTCCACTTCTGTTCCCTCAACTCAGAAACAGAAAAATTTAAGCAAATTACTCGTACAAGAACTACATGAAATAGGGATAAAGGATGCACATCTTGATCTCCACGGCTATGTATATGCAACCATCCCCTCTAATTCAGAGAAAAAAGTTCCAGTAATTTGTTTTTGTTCACATGTCGATACCTCACCAGACTGCTCAGGAAAAGATGTAAAACCGCTAATTCATTCGAATTATCAAGGAGAAGATTTAGTCCTCCCTGACGATCATAATATCATCATTCGATTCTCGGAACACCCAGACCTAAAGGAGCAAATTGGAAACGATGTCATCACAGCTAGCGGCAAAACCTTATTGGGTGCAGATGATAAAGCAGGTGTCGCAGAAATCATGGATGCCGCAAAGATCTTGATGGACAATCCAACCATTAAACACGGGGATATAAAGATATTATTTACTCCGGATGAAGAAATAGGAAGAGGAGTATCTCATGTTGACCTAGACAAACTCGGTGCAGATTATGCCTATACAATGGATGGAGAAAAACTCGGCACCATTGAAGATGAAACCTTCTCGGCGGATGGGTTTGAAGTCATAATCCATGGCATTTCCATCCACCCAGGATATGCAAAAAATAAAATGGTCAATGCTATAAAAATTGCCTCTTCTCTCTTAGAAAATCTACCTAAGGACAGACTTTCCCCAGAGACTACACAAGGCAAAGAAGGTTTTATTCACCCAACAAACATTCAAGGTAATGTTGAAATGGCTACAGTCTCTTTTATTATCAGAGATCATGACACGAAAAAATTAAGCGAACACGAGGCTGAGTTGGAAGGAATCATTCAAAAAACGATAGCACAATATCCAGGTGCAGATTTCAGTTTTGAAATCCATAAACAATACCGCAACATGAAAGAAATATTGGACCAACATCCTAGAGGGCTGGAAATCGCAATGATGGGCATTGAAAGGGCTGGTTGCAAAGTGGAAAAAAGGAGTATCCGAGGAGGAACCGATGGCTCGCAATTATCATTTATGGGACTTCCGTGTCCAAATATTTTTGCTGGCGGTCATGCCTTCCATGGTAAACAAGAATGGGTTTCCATTCAAGATATGCAAAAAGCAGTACTAAGCATTATTCATATTGCAGCACTTTGGGAAGAGTTAAGTTAATTCTTGCTACCTTTAAAAAGATAAAACTATACCTATGCAACAAAACGAAGTGTTACAAGCTATCCAGTATCGTAGATCAATATTTCAGGCGAATTTTACTGATAAAGAAGTAAGCAAAGAAGATTTATTGACCATCCTTGAGGCTGCAAATGCTGCTCCTACGCACAAACGCACACAACCTTGGAGATTTGTTATTTTCCGCAAAGAAGGGCTCACTCGCCTTGGAGAAGAACTTGCCAATATTTACAAAGACATTACCCCAGAGGAAAAATATAACCTGATGACCCAAGAGAACATGGAAAAGAAAGCAACCATGTCAAACGCAGCCATTGCTATTATCGTCAATTATACGGCAGAAGTTCCTGAATGGGAAGAGTTAGCCGCAACAGCATGTTCCGTTCAAAACTTGTGGCTAGCCGCTCAATCATTGCAAATTGGTGGGTATTGGTCTACTCCAGGATTAATCGAACATATGGGACCATTCTTAGGACTTCAAGAAAATCAAAAATGCATTGGAATTTTTTATTTAGGCCATCATGAATCTCCAAATCGTGAGCCGGTAAGAAACCCCATAGAAGAAAAAATCCGTTGGGAGGAATAAAAAAATCCAGAAGGTTCGTTTTTTGGAATGAACCTTCTGGATACGTTAACTAGGTTTACCTTTACATTTTTTTACAAATTTTTGTGTTGAATACGGATTTCCAGAATGCCCTTTTCACCTTTCCATTGAACCTTTTGGACGAGAAAATTCGAAATAGTAGTCTGCAGTAGCCCCTCATTAGATTGACTAAATTTGATCGAGGATGCCCTATTTTCGTCGATTGTAAATTCCACATGAAGTAGATCAGAGCCTTTAAAATCTCGGATTTCGGAATTAAGCTCTTCATTAAATTCTCCCCATCCCTGTATTGGTGAGGCGTCAGAACCGCTCAAACTACGGATGGAAATACGCATTTCTTCCTCCATGAGCATTACATCTGTTTTCTTTTCAGTCTTTGGTTGATCAAAATGCTTAAATAAAAGTAAAGTACAAACTACCAAAAACAAGACACCGGAAGTTAATGCCACTGCTAATCTTTGCCAGCTATAAAACCTACCATTCCTTTGAACCGCCTTTTCATCAATTCGACGAGCTAGTCTCTTTTGCAAGACACTCATCTGTTTTGTGTCAACCCCGTTTTGCAGTTTATAGCCATCCAAGGCTTCTTGCAAAAAAGGGTCATTCAGAGCGTCAAGTTCCAATTCATGCATTTGTTCAGCATCCATAAGACCAGATAGGTAATTATGAATCCTCGTTAATTGATAATTATTTTCCATTAGTCCTCTCCATGCAAATTTTCAAATTCCTTTTCCCATTTTGAATATTGCTTTTGACCTTATTAACCTCCAAAGCAGTTTTTTCAGCAATATCCTTATAACACATCTGTTCTAAATAAAATAATCGAATACAATGCTGCTGTTCTTGATTAAGTCCAGAGAGACAAAATTCCAACTTTTCGAAATCATGTTCTTCCCATTTACTTATATCCTGTGAATCCAATTGTTGCTCAGATTCATACAAATAATCTTCAATATCCACTTGTTGAACGCGCTTGGCTTTGCGCAAGATCATCAAACAATAATTACGAGCATAAACATGTAGCCAGCTTTTAAAATTACTAATCTGATGATGGCGTAATTTTTCAATCAGTTCATCAAAAATTTCCATCACTGCATCAGCACTCTGATCGGCATCCTGAAGATACTTAAAACACACACCATATAACAATGACATATAGGGCGCATACAACTTGCCTAAGGAGTCTAAATTTCCCGTCTGCCTATAATGCTGTATTAACTCATTTTCGTTCATACTTAGCCATTCAACTTAATGATGATTGAAGATAAGGATTTCCATAAAACTATTGGTTTTAAATTTATTTTAAATAAAACAATCACAAAGTCTACTCCCAAGATAATCCAGAACAGAAAACAACAATAAAAAAAATAACCAACCTTCTAGCTGCCTAGAAAATTGGTTATTTCGAGATAATTAGTAATTAGCGAAAACTGTTAATCAAAAAGTACATAAGCAACTGCCAAGGTCACTAGAATATTAAAAGTCTGTGCAATTAAGAATGCATATAATGGTTTCTTATTAGACTGCGTAAAAATATCTTTAAAATTAGTTTCTAAACCAATGGAAGTAAAAGCTAGAGCGAACCAAAGTCCTTGAATACTTTTCAAACTATCTTTTACCAAAAGATGGTTTTGTTCTGTGATGACAAACGAGAACATTAGAGAAACAAACACAAAACCAACTACAAATTTTGGAAAACGATCCCAAATTAACTTCAGGGTCGGTTTATCTTTTTTGGTTTCATCATCAACAGATTTGGAATAAGTCCAGTACACACTGATAAAAAAAGCCGCTATTCCAAGCAAAACATTTTGAGAGAATTTCACGATCGTACTAATCTTCAATGCCTCTTCTCCAACGATTGACCCTGAGGCAACTACTGCGCCAGTAGTGTCAATACTTCCCCCTAACCAAGCGCCTGTTACCTGTTGAGAAAGATTCAGCAATTCAGCGATGTAAGGCATAATAATCATCATAGGAACCGCGGTTATCAACACCAAAGAAATAACATAAGAGAGCTTCTTATTATCCCCCTTAATAGCCCCTGATGTTGCTATTGCTGCAGAAACCCCACAAATTGAAACCGCACTAGAAAGCATTAAAGACATTTCTTTATCAATTTTCAATTTTCGACACAACCAAAAGGCAAAATACCAAACTGAAATCACAACCACTAAAGCCTGAATTAATCCAAGCGAACCAGCCTTTAAAATATCCCTAAAGATTACCGAGCTCCCCAGCAAAACCAACCCGATTTTGACATACAATTCGGTGCTCAAGGCTTCTTTAAACCAGGTAGGCAACTTAAAAAAGTTACTAATAATCAATCCAATGGCCAAACTGAAGATCACCGCTTCCAAATTAAAGCTTTTAATGGTCGAATTTCCCGTTAATAACAGGGCAATTAAAGTCAGTACAAATACCAACGGGAAGACAATTAGCAAAGCTTTTAAGTCCTTTTTTAACAACAACGCGCCTGCAATCCCTACAACAAATACGAGAATGAATTGTTGCAAAATTATCGAAAGGTTACCCACAGAAAGCACCTTAGAGGTTAATTCTTGGCTATTCGCCCAACTAAAAGACGGTTTTGGGATAACAATACCAGATAAAGCCAAAGCGATAATACCAAGGCCCAAAATAACCACGACCCAATCTTCTGAAAGATCAAATTTTTTAATAGACATATAAAATTTTAAATTGATGTTTTTAGTAAATCTTTAATTGAGGGCTGAATATAGGGAAAAATAAAAGGATAACCATTTTGGATGGTTAATATTGTTGTTACAGGAACCGATTCAATCATCAAACTAGGATCTACTCCTTTAAGATATCCCCCTACATATGCCATCCACTTTGGCAATGGTAAGCCCAGTTGACTTTGTGTAGCTGATCTAAGCGCTCGCATGAATTCAGCATTGCTAATGGGATGTGGACTGCATGCATGATAAATAGGTTCGGGGCTAGACTGATTAATAAGCCAGCAGACCAGATGGACGAAATCGGATTGATGAATCCAGCTCACCAATTGATTCCCATCCCCTACTCTTCCAGCCAATCCAAATTTAGTTAATTCGAAAAGTTCACGAATAACTCCGAAAGATTTGCTTAATACGGGACTGATTCGTAAAATGATCTTCCGTGTATTCGGTAATTCACATTCCATAAATGCCGATTCCCAAGCCTGAGAGAGATTGGCTAAAAAGCCTGAGCCGATCGAGGTGCTGGTTTCATCATGCAACCCCTGAAGTCCTGTAAAAATTGAAACTCCAGAAAAATTAATCCAAAGTTTTGGCGGGTCCTCTAGGGTTTGTATTGCTTTAGCGAGTAATCTGGTGGGAATTAATCTTGAATCGTATAAGCTCTTTTTGTTCTTTTTTGAAAAAAGGCATTGAACGGATTTTCCACACAAATTGATTAATACATCAGTTCCCTGCAAGGCATTCTTCCACGAACCTAAGTTCCTACCGTCCCAATACACCATCGAAACCCGAGGATGAATTTGGTTATCCTTATCTCTGCTCAAAACGGTAAGCTCATCCCCGTTCTGTAAAAAATGAGTGATCAATAGTCTTCCCAAGTTTCCTGTTCCTCCTGCTAATACAATTTTGGCCATTTTATAAAATTATGGATTTAAAAAGAAAATAAACCTAAAAAAGGATCATGAATCCTAGGCTCTATCCAAGAAAAAAAAGGTTCGGAAATCTCAATTATTCGTGATCGTTGTCTAAAGATAACAATTCAAAAATCAAATGGAACTTGACATACATTTTGCCCATAAAAAAAGCTCCGGGGAACTCCCCGAAGCTTTACTCATAATCAACCTAATACTAGAAACAGTATTTATTTTCTTCAATAAGCTTTTTGGCAACACGTTGTCGGGCTTCCTTAACATTAAAGGGAGCCGCTTTTGTAAATCGACGTAAGCCAATCAGCATCATATTTAATTCATCACCTTGCGCAAAGGAATACAAAGCTTCCTTGCCAGCTACGTTAATTTTATCAATCGCAGAATAAAGGTATAATTGGGCCATAGTCGTGGCGTAATCAGCATGCTCTCCTGGTTGGGTCTGTTGCAGTTTTTCAGCCCGAAGTAAAACCGATTCACTCAAGTAAATATAGCCGATGATGTCTGCGATATTCATTAGTATCTCTTGTTCTTTGGATAAAGACATCATCAATTTTTGAACAGCAGCACCGGCAATCATCAGGCCTGCCTTTTTCAAATTTGAGACTATTTTTTTCTCAGCAGCAAAAGGTGTATCATCCTGGTTTGAGAAATCAGGTATAGCCATTAATTCCGAAGCAACTTGTTGAGCAGGTCCCATTAAATCAATTTCTCCTTTCATAGCACGTTTAAGCAACATGTCCACAATCAGAAGTCTGTTCACTTCGTTGGTTCCTTCAAAAATTCGATTAATACGAGAGTCACGGTACGCTCTTTCCATTGGAGCCTCAGCCGAATAACCCATGCCGCCGTAAATCTGTACCCCTTCATCCACAACATAATCCAACATTTCAGAACACCAGACTTTAATTATTGCACACTCAATGGCAAAGAGCTCAACAGATTTTAATCTAGCCTTCCCTTGTTCAATTCCGCTCTCTAGCAAGGCGTCATACGCGTCGTCAATATTTTGACCGGCCCGATAAGCTGCCGATTCAGCAGCAAATAGGCGTGTTGCCATTTCAGCAAGTTTATATCGAATGGCACCAAATTTAGAGATTGGTAAATTAAATTGAATCCTTTCATTTGCATAATTGACTGCTGTAGACAAAATGGCCCTGGAGGAGCCTATAGTCGCAGCCCCCAATTTAATGCGGCCAATATTTAAAATATTAACGGCAATCTTAAATCCATTTTCACGCTCAGAAAGAAGGTTTTCTACCGGTACAGGACAATCATTAAAAAAAACTTGACGAGTAGAAGAACCCTTGATACCTAACTTATGTTCTTCAGGATTCATGCTAATTCCCCCAAAATTCTTCTCTACAATAAATGCCGATAGATTCTTATCATCATCAATTTTTGCAAATACAATAAATACGTCTGCAAACCCACCGTTGGTAATCCACATTTTCTGACCATTAATCAAATAATGGGTACCCTGCTCATTGAGCTTTGCTGAGGTGCGTCCAGAATTAGCATCGGATCCTGAGTTAGGTTCTGTCAAACAATATGCAGCTTTCCATTCCCCAGTTGTTAATTTAGGAATGTATTTTGATTTTTGATCTTGAGTCCCATAATATAGAATGGGAAGTGTCCCAATTCCAGTATGCGCTGATAAGGCCACAGCAAAAGAAAATCCCCCCCCTACGGCATCGGTTACTAGCATCGATGTGTTAAAATTCTTTCCAAATCCACCATATTCCTCCGGTATTGATACCCCTAACATGCCAAGCTCTCCCGATTTATCCAATAACGTTTGCATCAAACCTTCTTCTTGGGCATCGATTCGATCTAATTTATTAAGTACCTGGGTATCCAAAAAATCCAAACACGTTTGGCGAATCATTTTTGCTTCTTCATCAAATTCCTCAGGAATAAATACCTCTGAATACGGCGTTTCCTTAATCACAAACTCCCCACCTTTGATTACTTTATTTTTTACTGCTTCACTCATGATATATTTTCATTTAAGGGAGGTGTAACCCTCTTTCATTCGTATAAAAGTTTTTCGACTATAACAGTTCAAATATTCCGGCTGCTCCTTGACCTGTACCCACGCACATGGTTACCATGCCGTATTTTTTATTTCTTCTTTTAAGTTCACCAAGAACTTGAATCGTTAATTTCGCTCCGGTGCAACCCAGCGGGTGACCCAGCGCAATTGCTCCACCATTCACATTTACTTTTTCCTGATCAAGGTCGAGTTCGCGAATAACGGCCAAGGATTGAGAAGCAAAGGCTTCATTAAGTTCAAAAAGGTCAATATCTTCCTTCTTCAAGCCGGCCATTTCCAGGGCTTTTGGAATAGCTTTCATTGGACCAATCCCCATCAATCTTGGGGGCACACCAGCAACAGCATAACTAACTAACCTAGCTATTGGCTTTAAATTCAGCTCTTTCAATTTGCGCTCTGAGACAACCAAAACAAAAGCAGCACCGTCTGAGGTTTGTGATGAATTACCAGCGGTAACCGATCCCTTAGCGTCAAATACTGGTCTTAACTTGGATAGAGCCTCCAATGAAGTGTTCTCTCTAGGCCCCTCATCGGTATCGACCACATATTCGCGCGAAGCAATTTTTCCATCCTTTAAATAATTCTCTTTCACGGTGATTGGCAAAATCCCATCTTTAAATCGTCCATTCTTAATCGCATCCACAGCACGGCGATTAGACTCCAAAGCAAATTTATCCTGATCCTCACGCGAAACGTTAAAATCATTCGCAACTGCTTCTGCAGTGAGCCCCATTCCCCAATACCAGTCAGGATTTTGCTTGGCGACAACGGGGTTTGGAACAATTTTCCATCCTCCGAAAGGCATTCCCGACATTACCTCCACTCCCCCTGCGACAATGACATCAGCCATTCCTGTTTTTATTTTTGCCACGGCAGTTGCAATGGTTTCTAACCCTGAGGCACAATACCTATTCACGGTAACCCCAGGAACTTTATCCGTATCTAAAGCCATCAAAGAAATTAATCGGGCAACATTTAATCCCTGTTCTGCCTCTGGCATCGCATTTCCTACGATGAGATCATCTATTTCTTCCTTTTTTAAATTTGGTACCGATTCCACCAAATGTTTGATGACCGTAGAGGCCAAATCATCCGCACGCATAAAACGAAAACCACCACGTGGTGCCTTCCCTACTGCTGTACGATATCCTGCTACAATGTATGCTTCCATGTGCTCTTATTTTGTAAGACAACTTCATATTACTTGAATTCATAAGTAATTCAGCGCTGTCTTTCTTATTCTTATTTTATCAATTAAATATAACCAATGACAACACACCTTCATTCCTTGGGCATTGTGCAATTATGATTAACATCTCCTCCTTAGTTTCGCAAAGGTTTACCCTTGGTCAACATGTGCTGAATTCTTTCTAGAGTCTTACGTTCAGCACAGAGCTCAAGGAAAACCTTACGTTCAAGATCGAGCAAATACTGCTCAGAAACTAAAGTTGGTTCCGATAAATCTCCACCACTCATTACATATCCGAGTTTTTCAGATATTTTCTTATCATGCTCAGAGATGTAATTTCCTGCCTGCATTGAAGAAGAACCAATATAAACGATACCTAATGCCTGATTGCCTAAAACCATGATATCTTTTCTTTCTACTGGTTGTATATAACCCTGATCGGCTAAAGCAATCGCTTTTTCTTTGGCATCAGCTAATAAACGACTCCGATTCATGGTAATACCAAATTTGCCCGCTTGAAGATAGCCCAACTCAAATGCCTCGTAGGCTGAAGTCGAGACCTTCGCTTGGCCAATCGTTAAGAATCTATCCTTAAAATAATTTTGAACAATTTGATCGGCTTTATAATCATCAGAAGCACGTAAAGCAAACTCCTTCGACCCACCGCCGCCTGGAATCACCCCAACACCAAATTCAACAAGTCCCATATAGGTCTCAGCATGAAGTTGAACAAAGTCGGCATGCATAGAAAACTCACATCCTCCTCCTAAGGTCATCTGGAACGGTGCAGCCACGACAGGAATTGAGCTGTAACGAAGACGCATGGAAGTATTCTGAAACATACGAACTGCGACTTCTAATTCTTCATAGTCTTGTTCAATAGCCATCATAAAGATCATTCCAATATTTGCACCAGCAGAAAAGTTTTTTCCGTCATTCGAGATCACCAATCCTCTATACTGTTCTTCGGCCAGGTCAATAGCTTTATTCAGTCCTTGGATTACCTCAGCCCCAATGGTATTCATTTTGGTATGAAATTCACAATTGATAATACCATCTCCTAAGTCAATGATGGATACACCATCATTTTTCCAAATGGTTTTATCTTTGCGAATATGATCTAATACAATAAGATCCTGGGTACCCGGAATGGGTTGATATGTTTTAGAAGAAAGATCATAAAAATAACGTTTCCCATTTTCAAGTTTATAGAAGCTCTCACAACCGGCCTCCAACATTTGATGAACCCAGTCGGCCACCTCTCCGTTTTGTCCTGGCAGTCTTTTTTCTTCTTGTTTTATTTTAAGCAGGGTTTCTTTTACCCCCAATGCATCCCAGACCTCAAATGGTCCAAGCTCCCAGCCAAAGCCGGCTCGCATTGCATCATCAATTCGAAAGAATTCATCTGTGATCTCTCCCACCCGCTTGGAAACATATTCAAACAAAGGATAGTGCATCGCGCGAAACAATTCAGCAGCCTTATCATTACCTTGTTCATAAACTTTCATTCGTTTTGCAACATCATCTACCAATTTCGTCGCCTCCAAAGTACTGGATTTCACTTTTTCTTGTGGGCTGAAATTCATGGTTTTCAGATCCAATGAAAGAATTTCTGAATTCCCTTTATCATCTTTTACTTTTTGATAGAATCCTTTTTTTGTTTTTTCTCCCAACCATTTATTATCAACCATCTTGGTAATAAATGCAGGTAATTCAAACACACCTTTTGCTTCATCATTTGGTGCATTTTGCAGCAGGCCATTGGCCACATTGACCAAGGTATCCAAACCGACTACATCCGCCGTACGAAAAGTAGCTGATTTGGGATGTCCCATAGCAGGTCCGGTATACTTATCAACCTCTTCTACTTTGAGTCCTAATGGTTCGACCAGATGAGTCAAGGCAAGCATTGAATAAACGCCGATACGATTACCGATGAATGCTGGAGTGTCCTTACAAAGCACCACTGTCTTACCAAGCATCTTATCTCCAAAATGAATCAAGAAATCCAGTACATCTTGCTTGGTTTGACTCGTTGGAATAATCTCCAATAATTGCAAATATCTTGGTGGATTAAAAAAATGTGTTCCACAAAAATGCGCTTTAAAATCTTCTGATCTATCCTCAATCATTAAATGAATCGGAATACCCGAAGTATTTGAGGTAATTAATGTGCCCTGTTTGCGGTGTTTTTCAACCAAATCAAAAACTGATTTTTTAATCTCTAAACGTTCGACGACAACTTCAATAACCCAGTCAACCTCTTTAATTCTTTCCATGTCATCTTGGAAATTTCCTGTGGAAATTCTGCTTAGGAACGAATTGCTATATAAGGGTGCTGGATTTGATTTAACTGCTGCTTGTAAAGATTGATTCACTATACGATTGCGAACAACCGGACTCTCCAGTGTCAATCCCTTGGCCTGCTCCTCAGGCAACAATTCCTTTGGGAGTATATCCAAAAGCAACACTTCTACACCGATATTAGCAAAGTGGCAAGCAATCCGAGATCCCATAACTCCGGAACCTAATACAGCTACTTTCTTAATATTTCTAATCATAGTATATATTTTTTTTTACGCAAACTAGTGTTCAACTTGAATTTCAGGATTATATGAGCTAGCCAATTCATTTATTTTTCCCAAATTTTTAATCATGGTAGCTTTTTCACGTTCTGTAAAAAAAGAATTTAGGTAATCATTGAATTCACGAACGACATTTTTCGCAATCTTTCGTTTTTCTTTTCCTAGGTCAGTTAAATAAACCCTCACCGAGCGTTTGTCGGTCGAACTCGTTTCTCTATAAATAAACCCTAAACTCTCCAAATTGTTCAGAACTCTAGACAAAGAAGTTGTTTTCACTCCTGTAGAATTTGCAATATGAGAAACGGGTGTACCTTCAGCATGAATATTAATCAGAATATAACCAGCGGCCTGAGTAAAACCATGCTGTGAGGCTATGACATTATACTTATTAGCAACTGTCTGCCAAGCAGTCTTCAAAAAATAATCGATTGTATTAATTTGGTTCATGTTCTGGTTTAATTTTTTTTATTATGCAAGCATAACAAATTTAATAGAATGATTCGATAAAACAAATACTTTTGTATTATTTATTAAAATCATGACCTAATCGAATTAATTCATCCAGTTTTCCTACATTTTAACCAAAGTCATCTTACATTATCCATTCAATTTATTACCTGAATTATATATATTTATAAATTAGAGTGATGTTATTATCACATTCATAAAACATCTGTATCATTATTCATTTAACTTTGTATAAATTTCAGTAATATGGCAACAGTAAACATTCCTAGACTTGATTTAACACATTACACGGATGGCAGTTCTTCTGACCGCCAGCAATTTGTCCAAGACCTTGGTAAAGCTTTTAATGAAACGGGTTTTGTGACCATTGCAGGACATGGATTATCCAATGAATTAATTCAAGAATTATACAAAGTGGTTAAATCCTTTTTCGATCTACCAGAGGATTTGAAACAGAATTATGAATATCCCGAACTTGCTGGACAACGCGGTTATACCTCAAAAGGGCGTGAGAAAGCAAAGGATTCAAAAACACCCGATTTAAAAGAATTCTGGCAACGAGGTCAAACCATCTTGGATGAGCCATTTTCTAAAACCGATTTCCCAGATAACCCGGAGGTAAAGGAACTTCCGGAATTCAATCAAGTCACCGCAGAGATCTATCAAAAATTAGAAAACGCGGGACGTCAGCTATTAAGAGCAATCGCCAATTATTTAGCACTTCCTGAAGACTATTTTGAACCCTTTGTTCACAATGGAAATTCAATTCTTCGCGCCATTCATTACTTTCCAATTCAAAATCCAGAAAACTTATCTCCGGATGCGGTTCGCGCAGGCGCTCATGAAGATATCAACCTGATCACTTTGCTTATTGGAGCAAGCGCAGACGGACTTGAAGTATTAACTAAAGACGGTGTTTGGTTCCCTATTCGTGCTAAAGGTGAAGATATTGTCGTCAATGTAGGCGATATGTTGCAACGATTGACGAATAACAAATTAAAATCAACCACCCACCGAGTGGTCAACCCGCCACTTGAACTCATGAAAAGTTCCAGGTATTCTGTTCCTTTCTTTTTACACCCAAAGTCAAGCATGAGTTTAGCTAGCTTAGCATCTTGTATTGATCAGGATCACCCAAAAGCTTACCAAGACTACACTGCCGGGGAATATCTCGATGAACGGCTAAGAGAGATAGGTTTAAAAATGTAAATGTAATTCAAATTCAGAACGAACCTAAGAGATAGGTTCGTTCTGAAAAAATTTAATTGGAAATATTGTCCCTTATTTTTTTTGGCAACGATTGAACGACAAGTTCATAACTATGATCAATTAATGTATAAACCTGCTCATCTGAGAGTTCACGATTAGCAAACACCGTATTCCAATGTTGTTTATTCATATGGTAACCCGGTTTGACAGAATGTTCAAATTTTTCGCGAAGCGTTATGGCTCTTTCAGGATCACATTTGACATTAAAACTCAGTTTGTCAAACTGATCGAGACCTACCAATAAAAAGATTTTTCCTACAACTTTAAAAACCAGAGTATCAGGACCAAACGGCGTTTCTTCAGTAGTTTGGGATTTTTCAATACAATATTCACGAAGTTCTTCAATATTCATCAAGTGAATTTAATAAAAAATCGTCTATTAATTTTAAACTGCAAAAAAATAGCCGCCCAAAAAGGCAGCTATTCGTTTAATTCGTGTATTCTGAAGAATATCTATGACAATAATTCATATAATTCTTTCCGAAGTTCATCTCCTTTATCTTGATTATACCAGCGTTGGATTTGTTCCTTAATTTCTTCCATAGATTGATTCTCGGATTTAAGGGTTTCAAATATCTGTTGTAAGGCGTCTGGTCTAGGTCCCCAAACGACCTTATCATGTCCAACCTCGTTTCGTATAATTAATTTTGGTATGGATTTACCGCCATTTGTCAAATATTCATCAATCAAAAACGGTTCTACATCTCGCAGCTGAATATCGAGGTCAATTAAAGGGTTATCCTTTACGATAGAATAAATTTGTGGAACTGAATGAGCGGCATCACCACACCAAGGTTCAGTGATAACAATCCAATGTTGCGGATCCTTAATGGCCTGTACGCAAGATTTCATTTGCTCTGTTGGTTCAAATTTTTTCAACCACCTGTTCATCCGGGACCAATTTAATTTGGTATAGTTTAGATAATCTGCATCATTAGCATAAGCTGGGTAATTTTTTGTGTTGTCAATTATATCCTGGAAATATCGCAGGTACTCATCAAAAGTCATATTGGATCAATTTTTACAAAAATAAACATAATTAAATTAAAACTCAATAAATGACACAATGTCACATAGCTATGACAAATAAAGGAAGATATTACCGAATAAGTCGTGACAAACCTTAAAAAAACTCTTTGGCATAAGCGTTGTTAAATAGAAGTAAGAGTTAATATTTAAAAGAAAACACAACAAGATATGTCAAAAATTATAGGAATCGACTTAGGAACTACAAACTCATGTGTAGCCGTAATGGAAGGAAATGAGCCAGTAGTGATTGCTAACAACGAAGGAAAACGGACAACACCTTCAATTGTTGCATTTGTAGATGGTGGAGAGCGTAAAGTTGGAGATCCGGCAAAACGTCAAGCTATTACAAACCCACAAAAGACTGTTTATTCAATTAAACGTTTTATGGGTGTAAATTTTCAAGAGGCCAGCAATGAAATTGGACATGTTCCCTATAAGGTAGTTAAAGGCGACAACAATACACCGCGTGTTGAAATTGACGACCGTAAATACACCCCACAAGAAATTTCAGCAATGGTTCTTCAAAAAATGAAGAAAACAGCTGAAGATTATTTAGGTCAGGAAGTTACACGTGCGGTGATTACTGTACCAGCTTACTTTAATGATGCGCAACGCCAAGCAACCAAAGAAGCAGGCGAGATCGCGGGTCTAAAAGTGGAACGTATTATCAACGAGCCTACCGCTGCTGCATTAGCATACGGTTTGGATAAAGCGGACAAAGACATGAAAATCGTTGTTTTTGACTGTGGTGGTGGTACACATGATGTGTCTGTACTGGAATTAGGTGACGGTGTATTTGAAGTAAAAGCAACCGATGGTGATACACACCTAGGGGGAGATGACTTTGATAACGCAATCATCGGCTGGTTAGCTGAACAATTTGCAGAAGAAAACAATGGTTTTGATTTGAAAAAAGATCCTATGGCATTACAGCGTCTGAAAGAGGCTGCTGAAAAAGCTAAGATTGAATTATCAAGTACTACATCAACGGAGATCAACCTACCGTATATCACGGCAGACGCAACAGGTCCGAAACACCTAGTTCGTAACTTATCTCGTGCTAAATTTGAAGATTTGGTTAGTTCTTTAATCGAACGTACAATCGAACCTTGTCGTACGGCATTAAAAAATGCAGGATATACTACTGCAGACATCGATGAAATTATTTTAGTTGGTGGTTCTACACGTATACCTGCTATTCAGGACGCTGTGAAGAAATTCTTCTCTAAGGACCCTTCAAAGGGTGTTAATCCAGATGAAGTTGTTGCTTTAGGAGCTGCAATCCAAGGTGGTGTATTAACTGGTGAAGTTAAAGACATCTTACTCTTAGACGTTACTCCGCTTTCCTTAGGTATTGAAACTATGGGAAGTGTAATGACAAAATTAATTGAAGCCAACACGACAATCCCAACACGTAAGTCAGAGGTTTTCTCTACCGCATCGGACAACCAACCTTCAGTTGAGATCCATGTACTACAAGGTGAAAGACCAATGGCTGCTCAAAACCGTACATTGGGACGTTTTCAATTAACTGACATCCCTGCAGCGCCACGTGGTATACCTCAAATTGAAGTGGTATTTGATATCGATGCAAATGGTATCATCAAAGTATCAGCGATCGATAAGGCTACCGGTAAAGAACAAAACATTCGAATTGAAGCTTCCTCTGGTTTATCAGAAGAAGAAGTGAAAAAAATGAAACAGGAAGCAGAAGCTAATGCTGAAGCAGATAAAAAAATAAAAGAAGAGGTAGATAAATTAAATGCAGCTGATGCATTGGTATTCTCCACTGAAAAACAGTTAAAAGAGTATGGTGATAAGATTTCTGCAGAGAAAAAAGCACCAATCGAAACTGGTTTAGAAAAATTGAAAGCTGCACATGCTGCTAAAAATTTCGAAGATATCGATACAGCTTCTACTGAATTACAAAATGCATGGAATGCAGCTTCGGAAGAAATGTATGCTTCATCTCAACAAGGTGAAGGACAGCCATCCGCAGATGCAGGACAACAAGCCAACCAAGATTCTAACAAATCTTCTGGAGGTGATGACGTACAAGATGTAGATTTCGAAGAGGTAAAATAGTTCAATACATTTTTACTAGGTATGAGAAAGCTCGAGTCCAAAAATTGGATTCGAGCTTTTTCTTTCACATGACAGAATCAACAGAAGATTGACAGAATCAACAAAAAAAAGCCATCTTTATAAAGACAGCTTTCTTAAAACTTGAGTTAATAGTTTTTAGAATAGTTTTTCCGGATACACGCCATCAGCAACCAGTTGAGATATACTTTTTTGAACGATTGGTTTATCTTCAATGTAAGTAACTCCAAACCATTTAGAGTTTGTAGGAATAACTTTAAAATCTGCTAATTGATTTTTAACCATATAATCAGGAACAGAAGGAATAAAGAACTCAGACTTCGGGTTATCTCCATTTTGCTCAACAAATTTTGGAAATAAATCTAATGCAATCTCAAAAACCCTGGGCGTGAAGCCCCAAAAATTCATTGAAACACGTGAGTCAGCGGCAAGGTCATATTTTACACCCTCCTCTTCGTACACAATTTTTTTATCTCCACGCTCATCCTTATCATAATAGATGTTAGTTCGCTCAGTTACAGAGGCCATATGACCGTTCTGGTCGACTTGACAAACTCCTCTTGAAACGTAACCATAATCTGACATGGTATTCCCTACCGCAAACCCTATCAAGGCCATATGCGTATCGTCTACTTGGGTGTTTAAAAAATCAGCCATTTTTTGGAAAGCATCATACCCATAAAAGTCATCTGCATTGATGACGCAAAAAGGTCCATCTACCTGATCTTTCGCGCTTAACACGGCATGTGCAGTCCCCCATGGTTTTACCCTTTCGATATCCTTGTCAATGCCGAATTTTCTTAAATTAAAATCCTGAAAAGCGTAACTTATTTCAATTTTTCCTTGAAGTTTTTCGTCAAATTTTTCACGCATCACCTCTTCAAACTCCTCACGGATGATAAAAACTACTTTCCCAAATCCAGCACGAATTGCATCATAAATTGAATAATCAACAATGGACTCTTGGTGAGGTCCAAAACCGTCCACTTGTTTTAATGAACCGTAACGACTAGCCATTCCTGCTGCTAAAACAACCAAAGTAGGTTTTCCCATAATGTAAATTTTAGTTTTATATTATTAAATCTGTGCAAATATAGTATTTTCTGATTATCTCTTTTTAAAGATTGAATTCAGAATCCCGTTAGCAATTTTACCAAGAAGTTTTGCCCCCTCACGAGCCAATGTCCTGCTGGCCTGGGTTTTTGCGGCCTCTAATGGTGTTTGTCTAGAACTTGAAGAAGTACCCCTTTTACTCTCCTTTTCACGTTCCTCTTGCGCCAACTGCTCAGCTTGTTGCTGATCAAAAGCATTTGTTCGTTCTTCTAAAATCTCCGAGGCTGTTCGTCTTTCAACCCTTTCTTGATACTTTGCTGCGTATTCTGAATTATTCACCAATGTCGTATACAGTTCCCCTTGAGATGGTCCCATAACCGCACGTGCTGGAATTAGGTGAGTTGCAACGACCTCCGTAGGGATACCCTTATCATTTAATACAGTTACTAAAGCTTGACCTGTTCCCAAGGAGGTTAACACTTTATCGATTTCATAAAATTCAGAAGTGGGATAAGTTTTAACTGTTTTTCGAAGATTTTCAGCATCATTAGGCGTAAAAGCACGAAGTGCATGTTGAACACGATTACCCAATTGACCCAAAACCGATTCAGGAATATCCGTTGCTGCCTGGGTACAAAAGAAAACACCCACCCCTTTCGAACGAATAAGTCGAACAATTTGCTCGATTTGTGACATAAAGGTTTTAGAAGCCCCATTAAAAAGAAGATGGGCCTCGTCAAAGAAAAAGACCAATTTAGGTTTATCCAGATCACCAACCTCAGGAAGTTGTTTAAACAGTTGGGCAAGTAAACTCAACAAGAAGGTTGAAAACAACAAAGGTTGATCTTGAATATCAGAGATATTTAATAAAGAAATAACACCTCTGCCATCTACTTTTCCAAAGAGATCCTCAATTTCGAATTCCTTTTCGCCGAATATGTGATCTAGATTTTGCTGTTCAATACCTACAATTTTTCTCAAAATTGTACTAGCGCTTGAGGAACTAATCTTTCCATAGTCCGCTTTAATTTCTGCGGCACCTTGTCCTTCTGAAAGATAACTAAGCATCTTTTTTAGATCCGAAAAATCAACTACGGGGAGTTGATTGTCTTCGGCATATTTAAAGATAGCACTTAGTACTCCAGCCTGGGTATCATTCAGATCCAATATACGAGAGAGCAGCACAGGACCAAAGTCCTCCACCGTAACACGCATTGGCGCTCCCAATTTACCACTCAAAGAGAACAATTCTATAGGAAAAGCGGCGGGAACAAAAGGGATTCCAACTGCATTACCGCGTTCGATCAACGCATCATTTGTCTTTCCTGGTTCAGCGAGTCCCGAAAGGTCTCCTTTGACATCCAACATAAAAACCGGGACACCCACATCTGAGAGCTGTTCGGCCATCAATTGCAATGTACGCGTTTTACCTGTACCTGTTGCTCCGGCAATTAAACCATGACGGTTCATCATTTTTAAGGCAAGATTTACCTTTGCCTGTTCAACAATTTCACCATTTAAGATTCCAGAACCAAATTGAATATAAGGGCCCTTTGGTTTGTAAGAAGAGGTAACTTTCTCTATAAATTGTTCCTTCATAATTTAATCATCAAGATAACTTTATCCTAAAAATAGGCATAAAGATGATACCATACAATTATAAGGCCACAGCTTTATACAAAAAAGCACCTAACGTATAAAAAATCATCTTAAAGTATTTTTTTCGAAATTAAAATTCAAAAATATTTCAATTTAAAAAATTAAAATCTATTTTTGTTTAGTTTATGATTGCAAGGACACATTTATTTACAAAGGCATATAAGATATTAGCTGCAAAGCTATGTTTCTTCGTTTTCTTTACGAAGATGTTGATATCTATGACCCCTATGTTTGTGGATGTGATTGACAGTGGCACTATGCTTCAGGTCGTCATGCAATTGGAAATAGAAAACACGGCCAAGGGAGCAAATAGCAATAATGAGGATTTGCACGAAAATGGAATTAAAATTTTCAAACCTGATGCCAATGATTTCTTAAGTTATAACCCAACAATACTGGAAGCAGCGAGCGTTAAGCATTACCTTAAAAATGAAAAAAGCATTCGCATGTTTCATCCTTCCATACCTACACCGCCTCCAAACTCCTAATCTTTTTATTATCAACGTATAGTTCCTGAATACTCAGGAACGGGGCTAACTGTTATCACAGATACCCTTGTAACCTTATTTTACATAAAATTAGAACATAAAACGATGTTTGGAACTCGTATGTCTGCCTTTTTGAAAATTTCGAAAAGAGACTTAAAACATGATTTTCCAGCAAGTATAGTCGTCTTCTTGGTCGCATTACCCCTATGTCTAGGGATTGCTATGGCCTCAGGAGCCCCTTTATTTGCCGGAATCTTAACTGGAATTATTGGCGGAATTGTCGTATCGGCCATTTCAAAATCCCCCTTGAGTGTCAGCGGGCCAGCAGCTGGCTTGACCGTAATAATATTAGGAGCCATTCAAGAACTTGGTGCCTATGAAACTTTTCTTTTGGCGGTTTTACTAGCTGGTGCAATTCAATTTCTATTTGGCATACTAAAGGCTGGGATCATTGGTAATTATTTCCCGTCAGCTGTGATCCTGGGAATGTTGGCTGCAATCGGATTAACAATCATCCTAAAGCAAATTCCATTAGCCTTCGGTATTACCCAAAATGATGCCCTAGATTTTACAAATTTTAGTACAACTGGCGCATCACTATTAAGCCAAATTAATTGGGGTGCAACCCTAATCTGCGGATTATCATTGGCAATCCTTATTTATTGGCCAAGTATTAAAAAATTAAATAAAATACCAGCACCCTTAGTGGTTGTATTGGTAGGATTAGGATTAGGATACCTATTTCAAGGAACCTCCTCTGCCTTAATACCAGAACATTATGTCAGTATGCCAGTGGTTTCCTCATTTGCCGAATTCAAAAACCTGTTTATATTTCCTGACTTTAGTCAAATTTTAAACCAACAGGTTTGGATTATTGCATTCACCATTGCCATAGTAGCTAGTTTGGAAACGCTCTTGAGCATTGAGGCAATTGACAAAATTGATCCCCTCAAACGCAATACACCAACCAACAGAGAATTAATCGCGCAAGGTTTAGGAAATATGGGTAGTGGTTTATTAGGCGGATTGCCAATGACCTCGGTTATCGTAAGGTCTTCGGCCAATGTAGGTGCCGGCGGAAGAACGCGACAATCAGCCATGTTACATGGCTTGTGGTTATTAATCGCTGTACTTGTTATTCCTGGAGTGCTTAATTTAATTCCATTAGCTGCTTTGGCTGCCATTTTAATCCACACGGGTTATAAATTAGCAAAACCAATAATGTTTAAGAAGATGTATTCGAAAGGACTTGACCAGTTCATCCCTTTCACCATCACCGTAGCGGCAATTATGGTCACCGATTTATTAGTGGGTGTGGGTATTGGAATTCTGGTTGCCACCTTTTATATTTTAAAAGCCAATATGCGAAACTCTTTTCACATAAACATCAGCCAAAACCAACAAGAAGAGTCCCTAAAGGCCGTTCTTACCTTAGCAGAAGAAGTGTCTTTTTTAAACAAGGCACCTATTCAACAACAACTATATAATCTACCAAAGGGTGTAAAGTCAATCTATATTGATGGTCATAAGAGTAAATTTATAGACAAAGATGTCATTGATGTTCTCAAAGATTATGAGCTAAATGCAATCAATAAGGGGATTGCCATTGAACTTTATGAGGTCAATAGCAAACCAAGAAAAAGAAGAATAAAACAAAAAAATAAAGAGTTAGTATAAATTAATTAAAAAATGCAGAAATTTGATTGAAATTTTCATGTGACTTGCATTTAAATAGAAAAATAATGGGTAAAAAAGAACTAGAAGAAGGATTTAACAACATTATTAAAGGAAATAATTCATGGGTAGAATTTGTTTCCAAAGACACAACCGGAAGATTTGAACAATTGTCACATGGCCAAAATCCAGAAATATTATGGATTGGTTGTGCAGATAGTCGCGTCCCTGCAAATGAAATTACGGGTATGAAACCGGGCGAAGTTTTTGTACATCGGAACATCGCCAATATGTGTGTTCATTCTGACATGAGTATGCTAGCTGTACTGGATTATGCAGTCAATGTAATTAAGGTGAAACAAATTGTGGTTGCCGGACACTATGGATGTGGCGGAGTTGCTGCTTCCCTAAGCAGTCAACAATTTGGAATCATAGACAACTGGTTATGCCACATTAAAGATGTTTACCGCTTACATGCAGAAGAAATTGATTCCATAACTAATGAGGAGGAGAAAAAAAATAAACTTGTGGAATTGAATGTAAAGGAACAGGTATTCAACTTAACAACCACTTCCATTGTTCAAAACGCATGGAAAAATGGAGCCGACCTCGCTGTTCATGGCATGGTGATCGATATTGCAACCGGGAAGCTCAACAACCTGGAATGCACGTTTACCAACAACGAATCTTTAGGGAAAGTATTCGCCTATAAATAGCCAATACGTACTACCGATAATACGACAAAAAGCTCCAAGCAGGAGCTTTTTGTCATTTATAAACGAATAGATTCAATTTTCCGCCTTAATTTATAAACTTGCCATGGCTATCAATGGCCTTAGCGAAAGCGCTTGAGTATAAATCCATCATTACGGCGAATTGTCGCCTGTTAACCGGATTTTTCAAACTAAAATCACCTTTGAATTTCCGACGGACCTGCCAATCTTTTTTCACTTGAGCTTCTACTTCATCCCCCTTAAAGGAGATAAATTTAATTAAACCTAGCAGGTCACCCCATGACAAAACATCATCCCGATTATTGTCCAAGAACCATAACTGGCTTCGGGTATAAAGGTTGTTTAATACAGGTTTAATTTCCTCAAAGCGTATAGGTTCTTCCCAATTAAAAAGATACTGATCTTGAACCTGCTGTCCCAAAAAAATGCCTGTTAAATATAATTTTTGAATGGTCGTAAAATGAGGGTCATCTCCCTTAATATCCTGATATGGGATCAACCTGGCCGAAAAACTTAACAATTCAGCTTGCAATTTTCGGATATCTAGAGCTTTTGTATCTGTTTTAAAAAAGGCACAATAAGCAGCCAAAGCTCCCACAGCTTGTCCATAGGCGGCTCGAAATGCCAAAGATTCTGGGTTCTTCTGCATCATCCTCAGAAAACCTAAATCAAATACATTCTCATGCTCAAAAGCCAATAAATCCTGTAATAAGATAACATGAACTTCATCATCTATTTCAGCGGCACCCAGGCTAGTCCTGCTTAAGGGTAAAGAGAGTTGCTTTGCCGGGCTAAAAAAATTCTTTATACTATCCTTTTTAACGGGCGAACTCTCTGCATATAAATTCCCTTGAACGCTTGCATCAACTATAGATAAAACACGAAAGGTCTGTTTATTGGAGAGCGTTATTTTCCAGTCTTTTCGCCCTTTCTGGGCTTCAATGATTCTTTGATTTCTAACTAGAGTGAGATTAGGATTTTCCTCAATCATCTTCAAGATTGCATTTCTTGCGAGTATTGGACTAAAATCTCTTTTTACAATTTGTGCTAGTGAATCGTTACTGGTGTTGGATATGGCCATCTTCATCAAAAGACTCATCCAAATCCCACCGTCTAAATGCGTATTATTCTTAATTTTCAGGGGTTCTTTGGTAACCTCCTGCAGAAGCTCCTGAGCATCTCCATCAAGAACCCAAAGAGTTGGAACATTGGACTTTGCAGATTGAATTGCGGCACAAAAAGCAGTAATATCTGATCCATACACCAGCATCTTGGGTTTCTGTTTTTTTTGAGCCAATACACAAATGGGTATCAGCATTGTTAAAACAAATAATAGTTTAAATCTCATGAAACCTTAATTTAAATCGAAAATACAAAAAATTGCGGTAAGTATTCCTTAATCATACATTCAATATATCGTTGAAATAGCTAACTTTGCTACATGGTAGAAGAAGAAAAATCATTGAATTTTATTGAAGAGATCATTCAACAGGATCTTCAAGAAGGGAAAAATGACGGACGTGTATTGACCCGTTTCCCACCAGAGCCAAATGGCTATCTTCATATTGGACATGCTAAATCAATCTGCTTAAACTTTTCTTTAGCTCAGCGCTACAAGGGAAAAACAAATCTGCGTTTTGATGATACCAACCCTGTAACTGAAGATACAGAATATGTAGAGAGCATTAAAAAAGATATTCAATGGTTGGGATTCCAATGGGCCGAAGAACTGTATACCTCTGATTATTTTGACAACCTGTTTCAATTCGCTATTGAGTTAATAAACAAAGGTCTAGCGTATGTTGATGACAGCAGTGCTGAGGAAATTGCAGCGGCAAAAGGAACACCTACCGAACCCGGAGTACCAACTCCATTTAGAAATCGATCCATTTCAGAGAATCTTCAAATTTTCAATGAAATGCGTGAAGGAAAGTATAAAGATGGAGAAAAAGTATTGCGCGCTAAGATTGACCTAGCAAGCCCTAATATGCATCTGCGGGATCCACTTATTTACCGGATTAAACACGTTAATCATCACCGTACAGGTGATAAATGGTGTATTTATCCGATGTATGATTTTGCACATGGACAATCCGATTCAATTGAGAAAATCACACATTCCGTATGTACGCTGGAGTTCATACCGCATCGTCCTTTATACGACTGGTTGATCAATAAGTTAGAGATATTCCCTTCCAAACAATACGAGTTCGCACGATTAAACTTGACCTATACGGTCATGAGTAAACGTAAGTTATTGCAATTGGTAAATGAAAATTTTGTAGAAGGCTGGGATGATCCAAGAATGCCAACAATTGCAGGCTTGCGCCGTCGAGGATATAGTCCGGCCAGTATTCGTAATTTTTGTGAACGGATAGGAATTCAGAAGCGTGAAAACATGATCGACATGAGCTTGCTAGAATTCTGTGTGCGTGAAGATCTGAATAAAACCGCTTGGCGAAGGATGGCAGTTCTAGATCCTATCAAATTAGTGATCACCAACTACCCAGAGGGTTTGATCGAAGAATTAGAGGGCGAAAACAATCCAGAGGTTGAAGGTGGAGGAGGTTTCAGGAAAATCCCTTTTTCTAACGAATTATGGATTGAAAGAGACGACTTTATGGAAGATGCACCTAAGAAATTTTTCCGATTAGGGCCTGGTCTTTCGGTCCGGTTAAAACATGGATATATTGTTACTTGCGAGAGCTTCAAAAAGGATGAGAATGGAAGAGTAACAGAGGTTCATTGTCGCTATGCCCCAAATTCTAAATCTGGAGAAGACGAATCAGGAATAAAAGTAAAAGGTACAATTCATTGGGTATCCGTTAAACATGCAAAACAGGCCCAAATTAGACTATACGACCGTCTTTTTCAAATTGAAAATCCAGCTTCAGCAGATGACTTCAAACAAACCATCAACCCAGAGAGTTTACAAATCATTGATAATGCCTTCATTGAACCTGATTTAGCAAATGCAGAGTTAGGAACAGGATATCAATTTATACGACTTGGTTATTATACCCTTGATAAAAATAGCTCCAAAGAACAATTGATATTCAACAGGACCGTTACCCTAAAAGACTCGTGGGCGAAGGAAGTTAAAAAAGGATAACATGAAAAGCATGCTGGATCAAAGTCCCTGGTGCAATGCTAAAACATAGACTTTAATATACAGTCGACTAACACAATAAAGGACCAAATTCACGAGAAATTTGGTCCTTTATTGTGTATGATACCTCAACAAATTAGCATGGTTTCTTCTGGTACCAGACCATCATAACCATGCGCTTCTGTACTTCTCTTCCATATTTTTGGCCTGGGCTAACAACTTTTGATTATTAGATTCGGCGAAAATCGTGGAATATCTCTGCAGAGCCGCGAGTCCCAATTGCATTTCGTAAACATCAAAACCCATGGCTGCCCTTTTGGTAATCTCCAACTGACGAGTCAAATGCGCATCAATAGCCTTTAAGTTTTTAGCAGCAAAAATATTTGCTTTATCGAGCTCCTTAACCTTATAAAGCGTATCCACAACAGTTGCATTTAAATACGAATGCCGCATAGAGCTTATTTTTTTTGGTTGAAATTCGTATGCCTTTAACGCCAACACCTTTGCCTTGTCCATTCTGTTTTGTTTTACCAAAGCCATTAGCCCCTGTTCATAAACATGGGGCAAAATCCACCCTTGATAATAAAAATTAGAATCGGTATCAAAATGATTTAAAGAACTAATCGTTGACCATTGAAATTTATCAACAACATTGGAATAGATCTGGTCTGCATTCACTAAGCTTGGCTGATCTTCTATCTGTCCTGCCTCAATTGGCATTAATTTATAGACTAAGCCCTCTGAGGCTAAATATTTGTCCATGCCCATAAAACTAGAAGCAGGACTCATAGTTGTAAAGTAAATCGGACGCTCCCAATTATTATGAACTAAAATAGCCATTAAACTCAGTTCAGCTCTGGAAACAAAATCTTGGTTATATTCCCATTGCATATATTGAGGAATACTCGATTGCCAATCTTGTGGAACAACTTTATTTTTGATCACTGACTCTTTATCAATCTTTAATCTTAATTTCCGATTGGCAAGTACATTTTCAAATTCACCGTTTCGCATTTGAATTTGGTTTCTTTTGTCATCAGAAAGAAGAATTTGTAAAACTTGATCAAGGTCAGAGTACCCCTGAACACCTAAATCCACAACCATCAACCCATCTCTAACACCTTTCTTGACTAGATCGTAATCAAATCCCAAGGGAAGCTTTTCGGATTGGTTGACATCCGAGATGGCCTGTTTGAGATACCAATCCGATTGAAGATATCCATAATTCAAGACTCTTACATCAGTACGTATCCCTTCGACTTCTTGTAAATACCAAAGAGGAAAAGTATCGTTATCGGCATACGTAAATAGAATTGCATTCGGCTCGCAAGAATTCAATGTATTTAAAGCAACCTCTCTGGAGAGCATTCGATCTGAGCGATTATGATCAACCCAGTTTTCCTTAAGCATCCAAACGGGTCCGGCAAGGACACAAATAACACCGGCAAGGATTGAAAACGACTTGGGATTCATCCGGAGGAACCTTTGAAGATATTCAACTAGGCCAATCAACCCTAAACCAATCCATATGGCAAAAATATAGAAACTACCGGCAAAAGCATAATCCCTTTCTCGAGGTTGCTGCGGATATTGATTTAGGTAAAGTACGATAGCGATGCCTGTAAAGAAAAATAACAAACCGATCACAACGGTATCTTTTTTACTTTTACTCAATTGCCAAAGGAATCCAATAAGTCCTAGAATCAATGGAACGAAGAAATAAGTTTTTCTACTGGGGTCATCTTTGAAAGTAGACGAAAGGGCGTCAATTCCGGGGATCCTCCATCCATCAATCAGTGAAAATCCGGATATCCAGTTACCATTTGAATATTCCCCTTGCGATGGACTATCATTCTGTCGACCTGCAAAGTTCCACATAAAATACCTGCCGTACATGTGATTCAATTGATAACTAAAAAAGAATGTAAACCGATGCAGAAGACTTGGACTCTCGCCTTCCTTCAAACCTAAATATTGTCGGTAAAAGTCGCTGTGCTTCTCGCTATAAACACGCGGGAATAACACCTCTTTGTCGTACTCATATGAACCATTAGTCTTGATTTTCGTATATTTATCTTTATCTTTTCGATAGCTTACTCCTTGTGTGATTCCAACTTTTTTTGAGTCAAAGTCCGGTCCCTTAAACAAGGGCTCTGTCTGATACTGCTCTCTACTTAGATATCCCAGAAAAGAGAACGCATTATCCGGATTATAATTGTTTAAGGAAATGTTGGTCTGCGCCCTGATCATGAGCATAGCATAGGATCCAAAACCGAAGAAAATAAAACAGGTGCTCAAAATTGCAAGCTGTAGAATGGGTTTATTTCTTCTGATGGAAAAATAGATACCCCACACCAGAGTTGCAATCAATATTCCCACAAAAAGAACAATCCCAGTTCCAAATGGCAAACCCAAAGAGTTTACAAAAAACAAATCAAAATATGCAGCTATTTTAACTGAGGACTGGATAATCCCCCAAAGGATAAACCCCAATACACCTATACCAAGTAGTAGTGATTTGGTAATCCCTAACCACGAAATTTGGTTGGATTTTCGAAAATAAATCAACAAACCAATCGCCGGAATAGTCAATAGATTAAGCAGGTGCACTCCGATTGAGAGTCCCATTACATAGGCAATTAACAGCAGCCATCGGTTGGAATCCGGTTGATCTGCTCGTAAATCCCACTTTAGGGCGAGCCAAAATACACTTGCGGTACATAAAGAGGACATCGCGTAAACTTCCGATTCCACAGCTGAATACCAAAAAGTATCCGAAAAACTATAGGCAAGTGCCCCCAGCAATCCGGCAGCGAGAATCTGGATCGATTTTTCTGCTGAAGGTTCTTTCTTTTTGCAAAGAATCTTACGCGCCAAGGCTGTAATCGTCCAAAAAAGAAATGTGATGGTTAATGCGCTACAAACTCCCGAGCCAACGTTCATCCAAAAGGCAATTTTAGAAGAATCCGAAAAAGCTAGATTGGAAAATAAATTCTGGATCAAAAGAAAAAGAGGAGCTCCAGGTTGGTGGACAATTTCAAGTTTGTAGGCTGAGGCAATAAATTCACCGGTATCCCACCAACTCGTTGATTTTTCTGCGCTCAAGACATAAATCAGCAAAGCTATCGCTCCACAAGTCCAGCCCAAACTGTTGTTGGTTTTGTTGTAATTCATAATTCTCTAATTAGTAAACTAAAGGTAATTAAGAATCCCACACCATATACTGATGTTAACACAATTTAACAATGGAGATTCTCTTGGCTATCGTAGGCAAAATTAGCGCTCAAATCACCCCAGGATATATTACCCCATAAAGAATCCCCATCGTAAAACGATGGGGATTCTTTTTTTAAACGAATTCTAGTACAGAATACGCAAAGGTTTTATTTAGCAAACCAGAGCTTTTTATCAATCTCATCACCGCCCATTACACCTACAGCTGCATTCCAATTGGTCGGATTAAGCGTTTGCTGGGTAACTGGATACCTTACACGTGCGGGTATGTCTTTAGCTATAACATTTCCCGATTGTAAAGGTGTAAAGGTATAGGCCGAATTGTCATGAGGACGCTTAGCGCCTTCTCCCGGCATCAACAAAATCTCAGTTGTTGGGTATCCGGTCCTTCTGTATTCATTCCAAGATTCATCAGGATTATACATTAATGTCACATATTTCTGAGTAAGTACGGTTTCTTTACTTGCCGCAGGAAGATTACCAATAAACTCCGTAATATCAGAAGCAGGTACCGCTAAACGTTCCATGTTTGCACGAACAGCCTTTTCATAATTCTCCTGAGACCAATTATTTACCTCGCTTAAGATAAATTCCACCTCAGAATACTCCATTAAAACTTCACCACGATCGATTCTTAAATAATCTTTGGAGAAAATATTAATATTCGCTGTTGCTTGATAATACGTTTCCACCGCTGGTAAACCATAAGGCATACCTGGATAATCCGCCATATTATCAGAATCCTCATAGCCATCTTCGGTATATGCGGTAAAAGTTAAACCTTTTGGCGCCGCTACTTTATATAATCTAGGGTCAAAACCAAAATCACCAGTCACACCTTTAAGCAATTGAATAAAGGAACGATTCACCCAGAAATCGGTCCTGTTTCCCACATAAAATAATTTCCAGAAGGGGTTCGCATCGTTATTATTTTCTCCAAATGCATGTATCGCATTGTCGGCATTCGAACTAAATACGCCGCTATTTATCGCATCTTGAATCTCAGCAGCTGCACTTGGCAGTTTGTGTTTTATTCTGTTTGCAATACGCAATCTCAATGAATTGGCGAATTTTTTCCACTTTTGCTCATCACCATCGTAGATGTAATCACCACCAGCGAAAACATTTTCACCATCAACGATTTGCGCCGAGGCTTCCTTCAATTCTTTTAGTAAATCTTTATAAATCTCTTCCTCTGAAGCATATACCGGAGTTAAATATTGATCAATATTCAAAGCCTGAAAATTCGGATTATCTTTTTGTCCGTATGACCAGTATGGTACCGAACCGAAATGGGTTACCAAATTATCAAAAACATAAGCCAGCATAATGCGGGAGGCGGCAATTTGGTTATCCAAATTACCATAGTTAGACATTTGAGCAACTAATTCTGGATTCTCACATTTTTCGATTATATCCTTGTAATTATTTGCTGTACGGTATAAATCCACCCACCCATTATTGGTTTGCACATCGCGATATTGATATTTATCTTCTTCAATGTAATTGTTTTGCGCTGCATATTGCATCCAAGGCATGGACATACGCATTTGCCACCATCCGTCTCGAGTGAAGGTTAATAAATATCTGTTTGCACCAGTAAATATTGTATTTGTAGGTACAATTTCCGGCGAATTCGGATTTTCGTTTATTTCCGCTAAATCCTTTGTACAGGATGCCATCGACAAGGCAGAGAGTCCTATAACAGAAGATAATAGTATTGTTTTTATATTTTTCATATTACCAAGTCAAATTTTTAAAAATCTAGTTTTAAGTTTAATCCGAAAGTTCTAGAAGCTGGTAAGTTACCCCCTTCAAAACCTTGAATATTACCACTACCAGTGGTGGCCATTTCAGGATCAAAGTTTTTATTATCCAAACCCCATGTCGCTAAGTTTCTTGCAAAACCAGAAATGGTCGCACCTTTTATATGCATTTTATTAAGAAAATCCGAAGGAAGTTTATATCCTAAGGTTATTTCCCTTAGTTTAATGTAATCTGCATTAAAAACGTTTTGAGCGGTAGGACCAGCATAAAAATGACCGTAATAATCTGAAGCTCCAACATTTTTAGTGTTTTGGGCAGTATTTGTTACCGTGTAGGTTCCATCCTGGTTACGCGTTACATCACCAGTGACCCCTGGGGTAACAATCCCAGATTCACGGACACCGTTTGCAGCAGTTTCTTCCAATACACCTGTAT
Source organism: Sphingobacterium sp. GQ94 (assembly GCF_059758715.1). Classification (NCBI taxonomy): domain Bacteria; kingdom Pseudomonadati; phylum Bacteroidota; class Sphingobacteriia; order Sphingobacteriales; family Sphingobacteriaceae; genus Sphingobacterium; species Sphingobacterium sp. GQ94. Next base: position 69,950 of record NZ_JCAXEC010000013.1, on the reverse strand, counting down.
AATTACCAAACATATTAGATACCGAGAAATACTTTCCTCCCTTTTGCATATCAATTAATGCAGAAAGCGTAAATGCTTTATAATTGAACGTATTGCGCCACCCTGCATTAAAATCTGGTAAAATTGACCCTAAGTTCTGTACGTCTGATGCTAAATACAAGCCGTTTGCACCCACAACCTTATTCCCTTGGTCATCAAAAATAAAATTCGAACCGTAAATTTGTCCGAATGGTTGATCCACCATCGCAATTAAAGAAGCTTTAAATGGTGCTGTAGCTATAGTCAATGTTTTCAAATCCCCAAATAATTCCGCAACTTCATTATTATTTTTTGCAAAATTAATGTTTGAAACCCATTCAAAATCATCATTACGCACGGGAACCAACGTAACCATCGCTTCAATACCCTTGTTAATCGCACGACCAGCATTCATAACTTTTGAAGAAAATCCAGTCTCCGCGCCTGTTGAAACACTCATAATTAAGTCGGTGGTTTCCTCATTGTAATAGGTAAAATCAATACCTACCCGGCTTTGAAACATCTGGGCTTCAATCCCGAATTCATAGGATTTTTTAGTCTCAGGACGCAAATCAGCATTCAATTTCGATAAACCTTTCATGAAATAGGGACTTTTTATGAAGTTGGTATTATCAAAGACCCTATTTGAATACACATCGATCAAATTGTATGGATCAGTATCGTTACCCACTTGTGACCATCCCGCACGAAGCTTACCAAAATTCAACCAGGCAGCATCTGTCAACCGAGAAAACACAAACGACCCTGTAACCGAAGGGTAGAAATAGGAGTTATTGTCTGCCGGTAAGGTTGAAGACCAGTCATTCCTCCACCCAAAATCAACAAATACCAATTCATCATATCCCGCAGAGAAATTCCCAAACACGGAATTTACACGTTTGCGACTCAACGTTGTTGAAATTGACGCCTGCTCTGCACTATTATTTATCGTATACAAACCAGGAACGATTAACCCTCCTGAGGTTGAGGCATCAGAGGAAAATCTATTTGAATTACGACGGTTCACTCCAATAAAGGAATTTAATGAAAATTTATCCCAAGTTTTATCGAAGTGTAACCTACTCTCGTAATTCATCTCAGTTATCTCACGGATATTTTCTGTGAATTCAGAAATCGCTTGCGATCCGACTGCTACCTGAGAATTAATTTTCAAGGTATAATTATCACCGTAAACATTACCCGTTAAATATAAACCTGGCATAAAATCATAACGAAGTTCTACGTTACCATAGAAACGATCCCGTTGGTCTTCGGCTGTATTTTCATTGATAATCCAATAATAATTATCCGAATATTTCGCGGCTGCATCATCCCATGAAGAACGGTTCCATGTTTTCTGCTCACCGGTGATTGTTTTATAATTTTTCAATCGGCCATAATCTAATTGAGTTTGCCCCCACTGAAACATTTTTTGACCAATTGAGTTGTTGCCATAACCTTGCTCAGGACGGTTAAAACCATTTGTACGAACGTAGTTCAAATTACCGCTAGCCGTCAATTTCTCCGAGAACTTATTATTAATGCTTAGATTAACAGTGCTTCTTTTTAGTTCCGAATTCGGCACCATACCTGACTGGCTCACATTGGATAAGGACAATCTCGCGGAGGTATTTTCGTAAGACTTGGATAAAGAAACCGAATTAGTCCAGGTTGTACCCGTTTCAAAGAATGTACGGTAATCATTTGTTGGGTAGCTCCATGGCCGGGTTTTTAAATAGTTTTCGGTATCGTTAGGATCAAAGGCATCCCAGTGCAATACCTGCTGACCGTCCAATTTTGGTCCCCAAGATTCATCTGCACCATAATCCACAAGCTTATATTCTTTACCGTTAATCATCTGAGTCGCAAAATCTGAAGAGAATCCTCCGCCATATAAACTTTGTAAATTTGGGGTAATTCCTAAATTTTCAAAAGCAACACCAGTATTCAGGGTGATTTCATCACGCCCCTGTTTCGCTCTTTTTGTCTTGATTAATACCACACCATTTGCCGCTCTAGCACCATAAAGAGCAGACGCTGGCCCACCTTTTAGAACATTCACCGATTCAACATCGTCTGGATTGATATCAAAGGCCGCATCTCCATAATCCCGGCCGCCACCACCTCGTTGGGTATTGTTCGAGTTATAATTTGAGTTATCCAAAGGAATACCATCCACGACAATCAATGGCCTATTCTCACCAGTTAACGATCCGATACCCCTCAAAACGATACGGGTTGATCCACCAAGACTGGATGAAGGCGCAGAAATTACGGCACCCGCTACATTTCCCGAAAGAGACTGCAAAGCATTACCACCTCTTGCGGCAGTCAACAGCTCTCCTTTGACTTCCTGAGTCGCGTAACCCAAAGACTTCTTGTCCCTGGAAATGCCCAATGCGGTAACCACAACCTCTTCAAGTGTCTCATCTTCAACCACAAGTTGTACATTTACAGTTGAACGGGTTCCTACGGAAACACGTTGAGTAACGTATCCGATGTACGAAAAGGATAATTCCGGACTGGCTCCTTCTGTAGAGATCGAGTAATTTCCCGAATCATCAGTTTGAGTTGCTTCAATGGAACCTACAATAGTGACTGATACGCCACTCAGTGGAGTACCGCTATCGGCCGCAGTAACCTTTCCACTCACTTGCCGACTTTGTGCAAACGACTGTCCAATCAGACAGGTTAGCACAAAAATAATACTGAGTAATTTTTGTTTCATTTGTATAATTGTTTAGTAATAGTTTGTATTTTCTGATGATTTATAAATGCACTGTGAATTCACGAATTGGCGGACACCTTTATCTTTTCATTCTTGCTTTTTCTCTTGGAGAAAAATAAAAAACAAGGCACTTTCGGAGAGTTATATATAATCATAACAACATAATTCCTTAGAGTTAAATCCTTGACACATAACAGAATAATCTAGGTATCCTATAGGATTATTCTGGTTATTATCATTTTTACCGCAAACTATACGTTCACAATATACTATGCAAGCATAGGATTATACAACATTAACATTTTTTAACAACCCTTGCAATAAAAAATTATTTTTTAACTTTTATCACCGCTAATGTTACAAATAAACGGGTGCAATTAATCATATTGTAACAATAATTTAAAATGTAAGTCCTAGATTTGCCGCATTTTTCATAGATACATTGAAGGGCTTTATTTAAGATAATGCGTAAAAAAATAAACAATTACTCGGAAAGGGGCTTGGCAATTATTAGGAAACAAGTTCCATTTTAGTTAACCGATTTTGGCTGTTAATAACGCTTGACAGGTCATTTTTTTACAAAATAAACCAATAGGAAAAAAAAAGTTATTGTAAGCGTATTAAGAAATAAATTTAATTAAAAAAAGGCAAGATATGTATCTTGCCTTTTCGTTAGTTGGTCTAGCAGAACGCTTAATTAAACCAATTTTTGTACAATTTTCTTGGTCGGTCCAGGATTACTCATGGTGTAAAAATGTAAAACAGGAGCGCCAAATTCGATCAATTCCTTGCATTGATTCACAAGCCATTCTTCCCCTACCTGACGTACATCCGCATTCGTCTTACAGCCAGCGACGGCATCACTTAAATCTTCCGGAATGTCCAGATGAAATATGCGGGGCAGAGTAATAAGTTGATTTTTAGAGGTAAGCGGTTTCAAACCAGGAATAATAGGTACATGAATATCGTTCTCACGGCATTTATTCACAAACTCTTTATATTTTTCCACATTAAAAAACATCTGAGTAACGATAAACTCCGCGCCCATTTCTACTTTTTTCTTAAGCCACTTAAAGTCAGTATTGAAGTTTGGAGCTTCAAAATGTTTCTCGGGATAGCCAGCGACACCAATACAAAAATTCGTTTTTTCAGATATGGTGATATCTTCGTGCAAATACTGTCCTTTATTCATATCAACAACCTGCTCCAGAAGTTCGGTTGCGTAAGCATGGCCACCCTGAGTGGGGATAAAATCCGCATCGCCTTTTCGAGCGTCTCCTCGAAGAACCAATACATTATCAATTCCTAAAAAGTTTAAGTCAATCAACGCATTTTCAGTCTCTTCCTTCGTAAAACCTCCACAAATTAAATGAGGAACCGCATCCACCTTATATTTACTCATAATCGCTGCGCAAATAGCTACCGTTCCCGGACGTTTGCGATAGGATACTCGTTCCAATAAACCGCTGGCATGTTGTTTATAGAGGTAATCCTCCCGATGATAGGTCACATCAATAAATGGTGGATTAAATTCCATTAACTCATCCATGGATTGGAAAATACTTTGAATTCCTTGCCCTTTAGCCGGTGGTAATAATTCAAAAGAATACAAGGTTTTTCCCTTTGCGTTTTTAATGTGATCTACAATTTTCATAAAACAAGATTAGGCCTTAGAGAAAACACAGTGGATACCGGTTTTTAAGCTTATCTTTCCCATACGGGGTAGAATGTAGCACCTTGAACTGGGTCAGGTTGCTAAGGCTTCAGCGGGTCTATTCCCTCTGCCTTTCTCTATAAGCGAGGGCTAATATCGTTAAACTAAGCTTAAACTCAAAATGAATTAATAAAAAAGGTAAAGATTGCCTCAAAAACAGTGTTCTAAAGGCCAAAAACAGCTTGCAAAAAATACTAATCGATAGTTAAATACACATCAATTAATCCCTCAGGCAATGTTAATACAATGATTTTTTCCTCAGGATCAATCCCGAGGATTAAATCCTCATTTAACGGAAAAAGAACCTGTTGGTCATTGATCATAACTGTAGCGATGAACTGCTGAGGCATTTCTTGAACAGCTATGATTTCCCCAAGTTCTCCTTTTTTTTCATCTAGGGCCGTATACCCAACCAAATCCGTGTAGCGAAAATCATCCGGGTCCCGCTCAGGCATTTTATCATTGGGCAGATATACTTTCTTTCGAACCAAACTCTGAGCTTTATCGATATGGTCAACATCCTCAAAGTTTACATATGCTGTACTGTTATTGTGCAGCTTTAGCTGTTCAACAAAATAAGGAACCAACTTCTTATTCACTTCAAGGAATACAACATCAAAATCTAAAGCAGCGTAATCTTCAAATTCAAAAAAGAGCTGAAGTTCTCCCTTAAGTCCTCGTGTTTTACTGATGTATCCTATGTAAAAACTTTGTTCTGTAGTCATCTTTATTACTTAATTAACAAAAATAATCAATTCAATCCACACAGCTCCTACCGACATGCAAAGAAATAAAAAAGCCGATTCATTTAACTGAACCGGCCATTTTGAATACTTTATGAAAGAAGATTATCCTTCAGTTTCTTCAGTGTTTTCAGTTGCCTGATCTGCAGGTGCTTCCTCAGCTACCTCTTCTTCTGCAACTGGAGCATTTTTCGCTGCAATAGCTGCTCCTCTGTCTTCTTTTTTCTTAGCCTCAGCTGCTAGTGCAGCTTTTTTTAGCTCATCGTTAGATTTTGCTAAGCCAGATTTTTTACCTTCGATTTCAGATTCTTTACCCTGAACCCAAGTTGCAAAAAGCTCTTCAGATTTAGCGTCATCAAAAGCTCCTTTTTTCACACCACCTTGTAAATGTTTTTTGTATAAAACACCTTTGTAAGAAAGGATAGCGCGAGCTGTGTCAGTAGGTTGTGCACCCTTGTTCATCCAATCTAATGCTTTATCAAAATCCAAAACGATAGTCGCTGGATTCGTATTTGGATTGTAAGATCCAATACGCTCGATAAATTTACCATCACGTGGAGCACGTGCATCTGCTACTACTACGTGGTAAAAAGGTTTCCCTTTTTTACCATGTCTCTGCAATCTAATTTTAGTTGCCATGTTTTTTTATTGTTTATGTATTCAACATATCCCCCGAGCCTCGTGCAAGAGGGGACGCAAAGATACAAAGTATTCTGATAATTAAAAAGTTAATTAAAAAAATGAGGTTCTGAAGCCCTTGAGCCCGGTCTTACCCTCAACCTGGCGAGGATAAAAACATATCCTAACCTGTACGAATTCCTAAAAATCAATCGTTTCATAATTAATTTTAGAATTGAAATCTTAATAACGATATTACATTTTAATTTAATTTCCCCACACCAGTATGCAGAAAATTGCTCCTTTAAAGATCGTAAAGGCATCAGCCGGCTCAGGTAAAACGTTCAATTTGACGGTCCATTATCTATCTTTAATACTGGTAAAACCAGGAAATTACAAGGAAATCTTGGCCGTTACTTTCACCAATAAGGCAACAGCTGAAATGAAAGAGCGCATCCTTTCAGTACTTCATGGCTTGGCAATAGGTGATCTGAACCGAAAAATAAACGACTATCGAGAAATACTTTTGCAACAATTTCCAAACTGGAATGCCCAAGAGATTCAAGAAAAAGCCTACAAAGTCTACCAACGAATTTTACACGATTATAGCCATTTTTCAATCAGCACCATCGATGGCTTCTCACAAAAAGTAATTCGGAGCTTTACTTATGAATTGAATCTAGAATCTGGATACACCATCGAGATGAATACCAATAAAGTCAAACGTGAGCTGACGGTTATGCTTAATCAGCTCCTGGATGAACGACCTGAATTATTGGATTGGATCATACAATACGCCGAACAAAAAATTGAGAATAACGAAAACTGGAACTACCGCCAAGAATTAATTAATCTAGCTGGCTTGATTTTTTCTGAGAATTTCCAAGAATTCGACAGCCATCTTATGGCAAAGAATACTGATCAATTATTTACTTTATTAAATAAGGAAATCACTGAAAAATCCAATAGTTTCATCCAAGCTTTGAGCTTGGCCATAGAGGCCTTTCAAGAATGTTGTCAACCTTTAAATCTCGACCAGGCAGGCTTAAAAGGAAAATCAACAAATAAACTCCTCACCAGCAGTATAAAGAAATTCAATGTCAAAAAACTTAGTTTATCCGATATACAAAAGGATATCTTCGATCGGTTTGGTGAAATTGTAGAAAACCAGGAAATATTCAGCGATAAAAATGGAGATATCAGATTAGATATCTTTCAACATTTAAAACCATCTCTGATGACGATCGGCGCGCTGCAAGAATATTTCTCTAGCTATATCGCCTACCAAGCCGTTGATTCCAACCTTTACTTTCTCCGATTATTGAAAGAGATGAGTGACCTGCTGAGTGTTTGGCGAAAAGAGAACTCCTCTCAGCTCATTTCAGATGCGCAAATTCTTTTAAACAAATTAGGTTTAGATGAGCATGGCGATCCCACTTTCATTTGGGAGAGAATTGGCAACCGTTATAACTATTTTTTATTTGATGAATTTCAAGACACCTCTAAGGTTCAGTGGAAAAACTACAGCCCTTTATTGTTGAACGCTCTAAGTAATGCCAGTGGAAAATTCAGTGAACATTTGATTGTTGGTGATGTAAAACAAAGTATATACCGCTGGAGAAATGGGGATTGGCGGATCCTATTGCAGCAGCTCGAACAACAAGTTGCAGAAACTTTTCACTTAAATTCAGCCAATATAGGCGATTTTGTAGATAGCAGTACTTTGCAAACCAATTACCGAAGTCTACCTAGGATTATAGAATTCAACAATTATTTATTTTCCAGTATACCTATGCTGCTTCAAGAGGTATTAAATCAACATGTTTTGTTGGGTTTAGGTGAACAGGGGAAATCCTGGTGGCATGCAAGTGGAAACGATCAGATGCTACATAAAGCCTATCAAGATTCCATTCAACAAGTTCCCAATCAGATAGCAGGCTTGGACAAACCTCAGGGAAACATAGAAGTCCATTTTTTTCCGGTTGAAAAAAGCAGAACCAGTAGACGAAACCAAGTGAAAGAAATTTCCACACAAAAGTTATGTCAGCGGATTGGTCACTGGATCCGAGAGGGAGAATACAAACCCTCGCAAATTGGAATCTTAGTTCGAAGCAACGCTCAGGCACGCGAGCTAATTCAGACCCTAATGGATTACAAAAATCAAACAGGCTTGCAGTACGAGGTGATATCAGGCGATGCCTTGACTTTAATTTCCAATCAAGCTATCCAGTTGCTCATTGAAACCTTAAAAAGCCTGCTACAGCAAAGTGATCGACATGTAGTTTTACATGCCAATATGGCTTACCTGTATCAACTCATCCAGGGGCATTCTTCTTTTGATCAGGCAATTTGGTTAAAGTTCAAAAACAACTCTATTGAGGATCTTACAGAGGTACTACCAGATGGTATCCTTGCTCAATGGGAAGAATTGCAGAAGATGCCTTTGGTACACCTTGTTGAAAAGCTCATTGAACTATATGGTCTGAATCTAGAGATAAACAACTTGCATCTGCCCTATATACTTGCCTTTAAAGATCTTGTTTCCAAGTTTTCAAGTCAGGGAGAACGAGGTATCCTTCAATTTCTGGAATTCTGGGAGGAAAACTCTCAAAATGCGGTATTGCCTAGTAACGGAAAAATAAATGCCATTGAAGTGAGCACAATCCACAAATCAAAAGGTCTCGCTTACGATGTGGTCATGTTACCTTTTTTGAGCTGGGATCTGGATGGTTTGAACACTGGAGATTTTTGGATTGATGTACAACAAAGCCCATTTCATGAACTTGGGAAAATCCCTGTTAAATACGCAGCAATGATGGGGAAATCCATTTTCTATCAACAATACTATGAAGAGATGCTTTTCAATTATATGGATGCATTGAACACATTTTATGTGGCAAGCACACGAGCGGTACAACATTTATATATATCAGGACCGCAATTTAAGGTGTCTATTGATTCGAAAACAAAGCAGATTTCAGGCCATGAAATCAAAAATGAGTACATTTCCGATTTGCTTCATCAGGTCTTAACTAAAGATTCTGCTCCTTTTAAGTTACACGATGAACAATTAGTGCTTCTGGACAAAAATGTTCTAAAAGAAGAACCCGCAGATGTACAATCGGGAAGATCAGTCACTCTGACGAGTTATCCGCTCTCGGAGGAATTAGAGAATGCGCTGGAGCTCGCTAGTGGACGAACGATCAATACTATTCTTATGCTAGAAAAGGCAGCGCAGTTCGGCACCTTGGCGCATGAAATTATAGCTGAAATTTCCAAGGAAGATCAAATTGATCCACTCATAAATCAATACATTGAACAGGGCCTACTGGCCAAAGAGGACCGAAAAGAATTGTTGGAACAAATCCATCACATTTGGCATCATCCTCAAATTAATGTTTGGCTCTCGGGGGATTATAAGATCTGGAATGAAGCCAGCCTTTTGACTGAAGATGGGCAAACCCTTAGACCGGACAAAGTCTTTAGCAGTCCAAAGGAAACTATTGTTTTGGACTTTAAATTTACGCAAGGTGATTATGTAGGGCACAAATCTCAGCTTGACAAGTATATAAAAACCTTGCAAAATGTAGGTTATCAGAATGTAAAAGGTTACCTATATTACGCCAAATCAAAGACATTAGTAGAAGTTAAATAAGGTTCCAAAAATGAATAAAGCATTTTTACGATTAGTAGCAGAGGATATTAAACTAAAGTTTGGTAACCAGATTAGCAATATAGCTATTGTATTCAACAATAAAAGACCAATCACCTATCTAAAAAAACACCTGGTAGATGTTTACCAACAGGCCATCTGGTCACCTCAATTTTTCACTACACAAGATTTTTTTAGCCTATCGAGCAATTTAGCCCAGGCCACACAATTGAGTCAGTTTTTTTACCTTTACCAACTCCATAATGAAATTTTAGCGAATAAGGGACTTCAAGCAGAAACCTTAGAAGAGTTTTATCCAATTGCTGAGATCATTTTGAGCGACTTTGCACAGCTGGATTATGATTTAGTACCTATCCAGGAAATATACATGAACTTATCACAGGGTACACAAATTGACTTAACCTTTCAGCATTTCACATCGGAGCAACAAGAATTTATCCAGCAGTTTTGGCAATCATTCAGTATCAAGGGACATACTGCAGTTCAAAAACGCTTTCTTGAATTATGGCATAGATTGCCCGAATTATATAGCGCATTTAAAGAGAAGTTGAGGAAAGAGGGACAAACCAATTACCCCACAATTTATCGGGAACTCGCACAAGGAAAGGCCCACAACCAGGATTTTCATAAAAAATTCGATAAAACTATATTTGTAGGATTTAATGTTTTAAACAAAGCGGAGGCAAAGATCTTCAAAGAGTGGCAAGATCAAGGGAATGCATTGTTTTATTTTGATCTCGACGTGCATTACCTGAATGACCCCATTCAAGAAGCTGGATTATTCCTACGAAAGAATCTTTTTCAAACGGGATTGACAAATGCCTTACCTGTTTCTGAGAGTCAAATTGCCAACCGAGAGTCAGATATTCATGTATACCAGAGTTTAGGAAAAGTCAGTGAAGTGAAATTACTTCATGATATCCTTAAAAACAACGAAAACCAAGAAAAAACATCAGCTGTTTTGATGGCAGACGAAAGTTTATTAGTGCCCTTATTGCAGAGTCTCCCGGAGCTTAAAGTAAACATTACCACCGGATACCCTCTGGTACAGTCTCCAATTTATGGATTATTGTTATTGTGGATGGAAGTACATCTTCTGATTTCACAACAAAAACGAAAAAAAATTCCCTATCAATTGTTGGAAACATTTTTGTCTCATCCGATGACAAGGGTGTCCAAATCACAGAAACAATTCATACAAACCGAGTCGGCCCTGAAACAACTCTATGAAATAGAAGTCAATCAAATACAATTAGATAGCTCTGTATTGCCTGATTTTTTCATTCCCTTAAAACAAGCCAACCACCTTATCCCAAAGCTAATTGAAATAATCGATCGACTCTTACAATCGATCGCACAAAGGGAACGCATAAAACAGATTGATTCCAATTTACTCATTGAAACCCGTAAAGTGTTAAATCAACTGCAATTAGGATTTGAAAAATTAGGCCATTTAAGTATCGGTTTTCAAGTTGGGCTCATTAAAAAGGCGATATCTCCGATCATCTCTGCCATTGAGGGAGATCCTCTACACGGTTTGCAAATTATGGGCTTACTAGAGAGCCGATGCCTGAACTTTGACAACATCTACATCTTGGGGGCTAATGAAGGTGTTTTACCAAAAACATCGAGTTCCCCAACCTTTCTCCCGGACAGCTTGAGAAAAGCGTATGATTTACCCATACTGGCAAACCAAGATGCTTTATCGGCCTACCTTTTCTACAGACATATGCAATATAGCCAGGGAATTCATGTTCTATACAATGGAATTGTTGACCAAAGTAGTACAGGTGAAGAAAGCAGATTCGTCAAACAATTGGCGTTTGAAACAAACTTCAAGATCGTCAAACATACCCAAGAACAGCCACTTTTTTTTCCAGCACAGGGTAAGGAACTTAGTATTGAAAAAACAGGTGCTATCTGGGATAAAATGTACCAGGATTACATAGAAAATGGTAAACGGATCTCTGCCTCAGCCTTGACGTGCTATCTGCAATCGCCAATGCAATTCTTTTTGAAATACGTTGCAGACATCAAAGAACCTCCCTCCATTAGCCAGGAATTTGAATTGAATAAGCTCGGGACCATTATCCATAACAGTATGGAGAACCTACTAAGTCCCATTAAAAGAAATGAAGATTTTATCGCAACAAGCATCTTCAAGTCTTTCCTAGCTCAGATTGATCGTGTGGTCTTGCAAGAAATCAGCACACTCTATATGGAAGAGTTTAAATCGATCAATGATTTAAATAGTTTGCATCGGATTATGCACCGAATAGCGTGCGAATACGTACAGATGTATTTGCAATACGATATAGATAACTATGAATCCATTCGGATCATAGAGTTAGAAAATGACCAAGATTACACGCTGAAATTCCCTATTCAGCTCAAAGGAGAAACAAAACACGTGACACTTTTTGGAATTATAGACCGGGTGGATGAGGTAATTTCAAAAAATGGAATCCGCAAATATCGAATAGTGGATTATAAAACTGGAGGAGATAGTGTTAATTTTAACCCAGATAAAGTATTTATTAAAAACACGGAAAATAAAGCATTAGTACAAACTTTATTTTATACCTATGTGTATGAACAGGTTACTGGCTTAAGGGAGCTAGAACCTCATTTATATGTGGCTCGAAAAATGAGAGAGGAAGGAACCTTATTCAAAAGTAGAAACAAATTCCTTCAAGATGATTTCCTGGTAGCACAAAAAGAGAATTTTGTTGCTTTTCTAGCAGAAACTTTTGCAGAAATATTCAACCCTGAAATTCCCTTCCGGCACGATCCAAATGCTAAGCTCTATCCATCAGACCCATACACGCTGTTTTACCAATATAGTCTAAAAGAATCCGATCAGGATATACAGGAATAACTCAAATGAATAGGGGTATCATCCTTTTTTTCGAATGATACCCCTGTTTGGATTAGCTTAAAAGAGTTTATTTATATTTTCTAATAGCATTCTCTGCCCTTTTTTTAGCCATTACAATCTTATAATTCAACCATTTATCTTTGAATAATTTACGCATTGTATCATCAAAATGGCGGGTAATAAACAAATTCCTAGCACCCTTTAATTTCTCACTCATTGAATTTGCCAGCGCTCTTACAGAAATTGAATACCCTTCGGTATCGTATTGAATGTAATGCCACCATCCGGCAGGCATATAGCAGGTATCCCCTGGATGAATGACGGCCTCATACCCTTGAAGTAAGCTCAAACCGGGATAATCCGAAACATTGCTTTTTTTCAAATTTGCAATGCTGTGGAAATTATAGGGAAGCTTATACATTAAGTCAGATTGATTGTTCGGAAATAACCAAATCCGCTTTACCCCTTGGAATTGAGAGATAAAGACATGAGACATATCAATATCAAAATGATTTCGAGTAGCTGATCCTTCTCCCCCAAAAAACATATAAGGAAGCCATTGAATTACCTTTCCACCGGTGACATCATTATAAATCAGGTCCTTTTTCAACTCTGGTCTAATCTTCAATAGATTAAACAAAAACAAGCGCAGTTCAGTAGGTTCTTTTCTGATTAAATCCAAGTATTCCCCTAGGGTCATCCGTCCAACAGGAGGACTTGCAGCATGATTTTGAGATTCCTCTTCCCGGCCATAAATGTCGATTTGTTCCTCCCCAGCTATCTCTTTAAAATAGTCATAGCTCCATTTGGTCCAGCATGCACTTTGAGGGCTGATAAAGTCTTTTATAATAACAGGCTGCCCTTTATTAAGATAATCCTTAATAAAATCTTTTGGAGTAATTCCAGAAATACTATTAACAGGTTTTAATTTCACAAGATTACCATTTTGTCTATATACAAACATAATTAAAATATTCCTACAATAAATATACTCGGTGAACATCCGGATATATTTATCTAGAAATATGGTCAAAATATACAGAAATATTTTTCAGAAAAATATTTCGAGTAAGTTTATCCTATTCTAAGCAAAATTCTATCCAAAAAAAAGTTCGTCGAGAACTCTATTTTGCTTAGATTTTGCAGCCTTTAATGAACTCTTTTTAGTGAAAACAAAACTCCACAAAACGATCCGTTTTTACAGGTAGTCCTTTAGCATATTGTCAATTGCAAAGAGGTTGTTTCATTGGATAAAACAACCTCTTTGCATCTATAAAAATAAAAATAAATTTACTTATTAACCAATTTAATATATTGTTCAATAGCCATCGTCATGCTTGGAGCAACAGGTGTAGGAGCTGGAATATCCAAAATTAATCCATGGTCTAACAAAGCCTGCTGGGTCGTTGAACCGAAGGCTGCAATACGGGTATTATTTTGAACAAAGTCAGGAAAATTCTCGTATAAAGACTGAACCGATGATGGGCTAAAGAAAACCACAATATCATAAAACACATCTTGCAAATCTTGAATATTTGAGATTACCGTTCGAAACAATACAGCGGGGGTAAAATTATAGCCGTTTTCTTGCAACCACCTTTGTGTATCCTCATTGGCAACATCTGAACAAGGAAATAAAAATTTTTCTTTGTTGTGTTTCTTCAAAACCTCTTCTAAATCCTGAGCCGTTTGCTTTCCAAAGAAAATTTTGCGTTTTCGGTATTGAATATATTTCTGTAAATAAAGGGCGATGGTTTCTGAAATACAAAAGTACTTTAACTCCGAGGAAACCTCATAGCGCATTTCTTCACATACTCTAAAAAAATGGTCTACAGCATTTTTACTCGTAAAAATTACGGCAGAATAGTCCGAAAAATTCATTTTCTCTTTCCTGATATCCTTGGCGGAAACACCTTCCACATGAATAAAGCCCCTAAAATCTAGTCTCAGATTATATTTCTCGGCTAGTGCGAAGTAGGGAGATTTATCATTTTCAGGTTTTGGTAAAGTAACCAATATGCTCTTTACCTTCTTTGTTCTTTCTACATCAATCTGCATAAATTCTTTCTTAATTGTTGAGTGCCCTCACTAAAATTAAAACAGGTGCGACTTCGAGACTGCAAAGATAGAGAATTAAATAAAAAATAGAAAATTTGAATTGACCAAACAGGTGAATTGCTGTCCTAATAAATCGATATGCGAACAAAAGTATCACCATAATGATGTAAATTATGGAGATCACATCAAAGTAGGATGCGGGGACAAAAACTACGGCTAAAAGAAATGGCATGAGAAAAAACATACTATTGAAATACACCAAATATAAAATTGCAATGTATTCTCTGACTATTTTATCAAGCAAAAAAATAAATGAAACAAATCGTATAAATAATATTTTTACAATGAAAATTAGCGCTACAAAGCCTGAGTTTTTCAAAAAATTCTCAAATGTGAGATAATTTTCATTTCGAAAACCAGAAATCAACACCACCACAAAAAGACCAAAGGACAGGCTAAATAAAATATAGAGAAAAATATAAGGCCAGGAGGTCGCTAAATTGTCTTCCTTACTAACCTGCAACAGGAGTCTTTCTTTGTAATAAGCTTCCATTATAATTTTTAATTCCACAGGGAAAATAACCCGCAGAATTCCAAGAACCAGAAAAAGGAAGAACACGACGATCAACACCCAAATAGGTCTTGAAACCTTTTCAACCCCTCTGAGCTGTTCTGAAGATAAATCAGAAAGAGCCAAAGAATCAGCGTAAAAAAGCAGATCTTGTTTTCCCGATTTGACAATATTATGCAATTTTTGAATTAAAAATCTATTTGGCTGAATAGGATATAGGATGATTTCACTATATTTAAGAGCTGATGACAAAGAATCAAAACGTGCAGAATCAGCCGTCATTGAAACCGTCTGGGTTACTCCTATCGAGGGTATTGCGAGAGAATCTACAGGCAATACCTGAGCCCTGGATGAATGTGTCGCAAAAACACATAAAACGATCAACAAAAGGATCTTTAATGCTAAAGTTTGTTTCATGGAAGACGTAAAGTTAGGACAAAAAAATTGTATTTATATATCGAAAAAATGAGTAGTTCAGAAATAATCCGTTGCAGTTGGTGTGGAGTTGATCCTTTATACCAAAAATACCATGATTCCGAATGGGGGAAACAAGTAATTGATGATCAAATATTATTTGAATTCCTTGTATTGGAATCCGCCCAAGCGGGGTTAAGCTGGATTACGATCTTAAAAAAGAGGGAGAATTACCGAAAAGCATTTTCAGGTTTCGATTATAAAAAAATAGCCAAGTATACGCAACAGGATGTGGATCGTTTACTGCAAAATCCAGGCATCATTCGAAACAAGTTAAAAATAAACAGCAGTATCAAAAATGCGCAAATCTTCTTAGAGATTCAAAAAGAATTCGGCAGTTTCTATACCTATCTCTACTCTTATTTACCCAGTGGAAAACCCATTGAAAATCGCATCCATAGCAACAAGGATATCGCAATTACAACCGAAATTTCGGATAGCATTTCAAAAGACTTAAAGAAAAGGGGTATGCGCTTTTTAGGTTCAACCACGCTATACGCTTATATGCAGGCCGTTGGTATGGTGAACGACCATTTAATAACGTGTAGCTTTAGAGGGTAAGAAATTAAATATTCCGGTAAATATTCATTAGGTTCCTGCATTGGCCATTGTAATCCAAACCGTACCCTACGACAAATTCCGGTTCAATTTCAAAACCAACATACAAGATATTATCAAAGGAATATTCAAGACAATCTGGCTTCATAAGTAAAGTAGCAACCGAGATACTCGCCACCCCTAATCGCTCAAGCGCTTGAATGGTGTGCAGCAATGATTTTCCTGAATCTACAATATCCTCAACGATAACCACATGTCTGTTTTCCAAAGACATTCCTACACCAAGTAATTCATAAATAGCCCCTTGCTGAACCCCTTGGTAGGAGGCTAGTTTAACAAAAGACAGCTCACAGGGAATGTGAATCTGTTTCATTAAATCAGCCATAAACATAAAACAACCATTTAATACGCCAATAAATACGGGGTGTTTATCCTCAAATTTTAAATTTAAATCAATACCAATCAACCGGATCCGTTTTTGAATTTGTTCGTAATCGATCATCAATTCAAATCGCAAGTTATCAATCTCTATTTCGTTCATTTCTATTCATTTTCGGACTCCCCTGACCTACCCAGCAAACGCTCGATTAAAGCCTTACGCAGACTTTCTTGTTGATCAATTTCATCCATTCTATTTTTAATCTCCTCATGATTCATCATTGAATCAACCGCTCCCTTAGGTCTAGCAGGTCTTAGTGCAGCTTGCAACTGAACCTGATAGAAGCCATAGCTGCTTGGTACATCCTCTGTCTGCAACTGATTACGTTTACTCATGATTGAACCATAGGTGTTAAAATGCCTCAACACCCAATCCTTTAAATGGCCCGTATGGTCAAACGAAGAAAGCCCGGTTTTTGGTCTTGGAATAATACTAGAGAGGTATAAACTCTCACCAATTGTTAATTCATGTGGTTCCTTTCCAAAATAGTATGATGCAGCCTCGGAAATTCCATAAACATCCTTACCCCATTCGATGATATTTAAATAAATCTCCAGTAAACGGTCCTTACTAACCTGTTTAGACTGTTCCATGAGCCAAACAAGTAAAATTTCCTCAAGTTTGCGCATCATGGTTTTGTTGCGATTCAAAAATAGATTCTTTACAAGTTGCATCGAAATCGTGCTAGCGCCACGTTTAAATTTCTTTTCCTTTAAATTAGTAATAATCGAAAGTTGAAAAGCTTCCAATTCAAATCCGTTATGTTCATAGAAAAAAGGATCCTCGGTATTTAATACTGTTTTTTTCAGAATCGGCGAAATCCTATCAAGTGGGGTAAATTTTGGATTGGCCTGTGTCAGTAAAATATCGCGCATCTTTAGCGTATCTTCATATGCCTGATAGAGATAAGACCCGTTAAGTGCCCCAACATCAGCTTTACCCCAACGGATAACTTTCAACTCCCGATCATTAATTTTTGACATAAATTTCATGGAGTCAGGTTTAGTAAAATCAACTTGAAAATCCATATCATATTGAATTTCCCCTTCCACTTGTATCCCTTGTAAATTCTCAAACAAACCAACAGGAATAGCATTAAAAAAATCCTGGGCTTTAAATTTCCCTGTGTGTACAGCTAAATTCAAAACTTTTCCTTTGACTTTAGAAAATTTAAGCTGAGGCTGAAAAACAAAATCCTTCACTTGCGCCTTTGTTTCTTTGAGTAATTCCAATGTATTCTCGGAAATCAACAATCCTCCATCGGCTGATCCCTCAGGCAACACAATTTCTTCCTCAGATAACCGGTCATGAAAAACACGAAGATTTTTTGCGGACATTCCTCCTTTAATTTCAAGAGCTTCTTTGCCTTTTTTAGTCACCTGATCCAGGTGAAAACTCAGCTCGTCAAATCGCACCTTGAGACCATATTTGTGATCAACAAAGGGGACAAAGGTATCCTTATCGGCAGAAGATATTTTCACACTAAGCGTCTGTTTCTTGGAGTTTATTTTGCCTTGGAAATTCCACTTACCTTCCTGCTGATTCAAAAATACATTAATATCATAATTCCCGCCATCGATGTTTCCTTCAGGAATAATAATAGTTTGTTTGGATAGACTGTCCTGATAGCTCAAGCTCAAATTCTTCATGCTTAAGTTATCCGGGATCTTCTCGAATACTTGTTTCAAAACCTGATCCACACGCTCACTTAGTGTCCGGGAATCAGAAACCGGATTTTTTTGAACAATGGTGCTCTTTTTTCCAAAAAGAAAATCATAGTTAGCCGTAGAATCATTTTCCTTGACCAACGTAATATCGGCTTCAACGATATCCATATCACCAAGACTAATTCGGCCCAAAATCAAAGGAAATAATTTCACTGAGACCTTAAACTGATCCACAGTAGCCAGCTGTTCTCCTGAATCTGGAAAAAGTTTTATTTTATGTAAATCAACCGTTGTTAGTCCAGCAAATTCATACCTATCTAGTTCCAAACGAAGCTGATACTCCTTTTTTAGTTTAGTTTTCACCCGAAGGACAGCCTGATCCAGCATAGCCCCACGAACCGATAACCCCCAAACTAAGGCGATTACAAGCAAGACAAGTATACTTGATAGGGTAATGATAAACCATTTCTTTTTGGCAAAACCTAAATCCGGAAGCGTAAACTTTTTAATCGATATCATTTTACAAAATACCTAATTCGTTATTTTGGTTAAAAATAGACAAAATACATTAAAAACATCTACATGACACGTTATTGCATCGCATTAATTAGATTTGTATAATTAATAAAAAATCATGATTACTAAAGAACAAATTTTAGAAGCCTTAGGTCATGTTGAAGAACCGGATTTAAAAAAAGATTTGGTTACCTTGAACATGATTGAAAACATAGAAATTCTTCCCAATAAAATTAAGTTCGATGTGGTTTTAACCACGCCAGCTTGTCCTTTAAAAGGACATATAGAGCATGCTTGTCGGAACGCTATTGCCTTGTTTATCTCCAAAGAGGTTGAGGTAGAAATCAATATGACTGCACGCGTAAAAGCCAGCGAGAGCGCGCAACTTAAAAACATTAAAAACATCGTTTTAGTATCCTCAGGTAAAGGAGGGGTAGGTAAATCAACCATTGCAGCAAATTTAGCATTATCTCTTGCACATACAGGGGCCAAAACCGGACTCTTAGATGCAGATATATACGGACCGTCCATCCCATTGATGTTTGGAGTTCAGGATGCTAAGCCCCTTTCCACACAAACACAAGATGGAAAAACGAAGATCGTTCCAATCGAGAAATTTGGACTAAAATTATTATCCATTGGTTTCTTTACAGACCCAAACCAACCCATTCCTTGGAGAGGCCCAATGGCAACATCGGCCATCAAACAATTGTTTAACGATGCAGATTGGGGTGATTTAGATTACTTAATAGTCGACATGCCTCCAGGAACAGGTGACATTCATATCACAGTTGCCCAAAATTATCCCATTTCAGGAGCAGTGATTGTAACGACACCTCAACAAGTCGCCCTTGCAGATGCTATAAAAGGAATGGCGATGTACCAAATGGAAGGGGTAAAAGTTCCAATTATAGGGGTAGTTGAAAATATGTCTTATTTTACACCAGCAGAGTTACCTGAGAATAAATATTATATTTTTGGAAAAGATGGTGGCAAACGATTAGCCAGTGATAATCAGGTTACATTCCTGGGCGAGATTCCTTTGGTAAAATCGGTGGCTGATGCCGGAGATAACGGATTTCCTATTGCACTAGATGAGCAGGAACCTGTGTCATTAGCATTCGGCGAACTCGCTGGAAAGGTAGCCCAGCAACTGAGCATCCTGGCGCAGAACTAACAACAACAAAATACGAAAACAGGCGTTCCTAATTGATGACAAAAAAATCAATCGGATCGCCTGCTTTTCTATAGATCAAAAGCGGCACGCTATGCGCTAATTTCTTATATGAATATGCTGTTAGCCTGATATCCATTAAGTAACCAAATTGAAAATTTCCACTCTTAAATAGCCGGCAACTACCTATCGAATAGCTTGTTCTCTTGTAGTGGGGCTAGCAAAAAAAGCGCCTTAAGTAATCCTTAAGGCGCTTTTGTATAAAAATTATGCTTACTTAATTAGCATCCCACCAAACTGGGTTATCAATAGTGATAGCGCCTGGGAAATTACCATTTGAAGTAATCTCCGAATCTGGATAAGGCAAACGTAAAGGCATTTTGCCTGCACCTAATCTGCTTGCATTCGAGGTAATAAAGAAATCTGGATATCCAGTACGTCTCCACTCTGTCCATGCCTCAAAGCCTTGGAATCCGCACATAGCATAGTACTTTTGCGTAATAATCGCTTCGATTTTTTGTTCAAGAGACCCTGTTGGAAATTTAACAGCAGCTTGGTTACTGTACTGCACAAATTGATCAGTACTCAAACCAAGTTCAGTAAAACTCGAAGAAACTCCTTGAGCATACAATTCAGCTGCATTCCCTGATCCCCATCCTCGAGTTACAGCTTCTGCTTGCAAGAAATAGCTCTCTGAAATCGAAAACAATTTAGCAGGTGCTAAAGCTGATTTAGGATTGCTAGCATTTGCACCAACATTAAACGATGGAGAGGCTACCAATTTTTTAGTATTGGTACTGTAACTACCTTGTAAAATGTGAGCAATTGTATCTTGTGCTGGAACTGCTCCTTGAGCTGGAACCACATCAAAAAATGCAAAACGACGTGGATCATTGTTATCGACCAAGGCAGAAACGACAGTGCTACTTGCAACAATATTCTGCGTACGGCCAAGACCTAGCATTTCATTGTAAAGCGGGTTCTCATTACCACCAGTGGCTGTATAGACGATCGATACACTCTGGGTTAAAAATTCAGGATCACGGGCATAAAGAGCCTTAATACCAGCCGAAGCTTTCGCAGCATCTACCTCAGATAGGCGCAAATATGCACGTAAAGCAAGGGTGTTCGCAAACTGTTCCCATTTACGCAAATCTCCTCCGAAAAACATATCTTGAGAACTTACCTCAGTCACATTCTCATTCGAAGTATTAAGAAGCGCTTGTCCTTTTTCAATGTAATTGAAAATAGAATCATACACTAATTCTTGAGCCTCATAAGTCGGGTTCATGAAGTCTGCACCTTTTAATGCCTCCGAAAGAGGAATATCTCCAAAAGCATCCGTTGCAACCTGAAATGTATAGGCTTTCAAGATGTATGCAATTCCTTGATAATATTCACTATTGGCAACATCAGAATTGATAATTAATTCTGCATTATTCAACGCATTTCTGAATACAGTCGTCCAAGCACGATTGGTAGCTGTATTTAGCACCTGGTACTGGTCAATTGTTCTATATTGAGAAGATGTTGGGTTTTGTGTCCAATATTGGGCCCAAAATCCGCCAAAAACTTGAAATGAATTGCCAACAATCTGACTAATTGAAGCCTCCACCGTAGGCAACAATAAACTTGGATCTGCCTTGTCAGGATTATTTGGATTTTCATTAATATCCAAGAATTTATTACATCCAGTCAAACAGACTGCACTAATCAAAGCTACACTAAATAGCGTTTTGATGTATTTTATTTTTAATATGTTCATGAGTCTTCAAATATTTAGAATGATACTTTTACATTAATACCATAATTTCTTAAAGAAGGTTGAGCAGTAAAGTCAAATCCTTGTGCATTTCCCGCACCTGCTGAATTCACCTCAGGGTCAGCAAATTTATTTTCCGAAGGAGTCCAGATAAACAAGTTATTTCCGAACAAGCCAACCGTTGCAGAACCAAATGGAGTTTTTTCCAAAACATCCTTTGATAATTTATAACTAATAGTCAGATTACGTAATTTCACGTAACTACCATCAATTACACTAACACCACTTTGCATATTCGGGTAATAATCAACCTTATCATATGTTGCATCTGTATTCACGACAGAGTTACCTTTGTCATCTAAATAAACTGAATTAGGGAAAATCTGGCCAAAACGCTCTCCGCCTGTTTCAGCTGATGTTCCAACAAAACCCATAATATCTTTGGTACGTGAGAAAAATACTCCACCTTGTTTGGTATCCAGTAAGGCACTCAATGACCAGTTTTTATATTTTAGGGATGTACCTAAAGAGGCTTGAAAATCTGGATTATATGATCCTAAGTATTGCGCTTCTTTAGTCGCCACAGGCAAACCAGTACTTTTGCTCACGATTGTGCGACCTTGATCATCAGTTGCATTCGTAACAGCATAAAATTCACCATAGGTTCTACCAACAGCTGCAACAATTGACATTCCGGTGAATCCACCTACAGATACTTGATCAATACCTTCCATCAATTCAACAACTTCGTTTTTGTTTTTAGTATATGTACCAAACAATTCCCAAGTAAAATCTTGCGTTTTAACAGGCGTACCTCTCAAAGTAACCTCAACACCTTTATTATTGATTTTACCAGCATTCACCAAACGGAATCCGTAACCAGTAGAATTCGGGATAGGAATACTCAAAATTTGGTTTCTAGATTCGTTATTGTAATAAGTTAAATCAGCATACAATCTATTGTTAAAAAAGCCCAATTCAGCTCCTACCTCAAAAGATGTTGTAATCTCAGGTTTCAAAAATTGATTGCCAATTGTACTTCCAGACATTAAAGCTGCCACGTTACCAAATGGGAATGTTGTGCTTCCAAAACTTCCAGCAATCTCACCGCGATTAAAGATGGTTAACAATTGGTAAGGATCAGTATCCGAACCTACTTGCGCCCAGTTCGCACGAATTTTACCATAGCTTAACGTATTTTTATTTTCTAAGAGCTCAGAAAATACAAATGAACCACTAATGCTTGGGTAGAAAAACGAATTCGTTTCCTTAGGAAGAGTTGATGACCAGTCATTACGAGCGGTTGCTTGTAAATATAAAAAGTTCTTGTAAGAAATATTTAAGTCACCATAAACACCTACTAATCTTCTTTGGCTCCATGAATCTTCAATTAAATCTAAAGGTCCATTGCTGTTGCCTAAGTTAAACCAATCCGGATCAATCATCCCTCCACTTGAGTTAGTGGCTGTGCTGTTGTTTGTCGTATTTCTTTGGCGAATGTTGTTACCCAACATGATTGATCCACTCCAATCCTGATTAAAATCATGAGTTGCAGTGATCATTAAGTCATGAACGATCTCGTTCACGTTAAATTGATCAACCTGGTATTTTCCGTTATCTGATTGACGATTTCCGGTACTGTAATTTCCAGTCGTGTTATCGGCAGGGAAAAAATCAAATTTTGGAGATTCAGAACGTCTGCGGTCCGAATAATTGTCTAAACCAACACGTTCTACAATAGTCAACCATTCTAATGGTTTATAAGTAACATTGAAATTACCCATGATGCGGTTAACATCATTGTAATTGTTGTAGTTTTCTAATAACCAGTAAGGATTCATACCATATGCTCCGTAATATCCATACAAATCATTGTGTACTATACCATTGGCATCAGTATATCCATAAGAATTATATGGATTAGAAAGGTCTTTTAATCCAACAACATCAATATCACGAGGGGTTTGAAGCAAATTATTATATACTGAACCATTTGCTTGACCACCAGCCACATCATTTCTATCGGTACGGGTGTAGTTCAATGAAATTCCTGCACTGAATTTATTACTAAATTCTGTACTACCATTAAAGCGTACGCCATACTTATTAAAGATGTCCTTTTTACCAGGATAAACACCGTTTGAATTCACAGAGTTTAAACCCAGATAGAAAGTTGATTTTTCAGAACCTCCTGAAAAACTTAAGTTATTATCTGAGGCGAAACCTGAGTTAAAGAAATCACGAGCATTATTCTCTACCGCAGAATACGGTTTTGTTTGACGAACACCATCAATCGCTTGTCCCCACTCCTGAACCTCACCTGTAAAAGGTGCACCCCAAGACCAGTTTTCTTTCGGATCGTTTACAAAAAACAATTCTCCTGCTTTGGTATAATCAGAATAACCTTGACCATATTCATTTTGAAATTCAGGTAATTTCAAAATAGACGACATGGTGTTTGTGGTGCTGAAAGTAATTTCGTTTTTGGCACCCTTGCTTCCACTTTTAGTGGTAATAATTAAAGCACCATTTGATGCGCGCGAACCGTATAAAGCTGCAGCTGCGGGACCTTTTAAGACAGTAACAGAGGCAATATCATCAGGATTGATGTCATTACCGCGGTTACCAAAATCCACACTTGAAAGAGAAGACTCTCCGCCAATACGGCTTGTATTATCGATAGGCGTACCATCAACGACAATTAAAGCCTGATTATTTCCAGAAATAGAAGAACCACCACGTAATACAACACGGGAAGAACTACCCGGAGAGTTTGCTGTGGAAGTGATATTTACACCTGCAACCTTACCGGCTAAAGCGTTAATTGCACTCGTATTTTTTCCATCTGTTAATTCATCTGCGTTTAAAGTTGGCGCAGAATAACCCAACGATCTTTTCTCTCTTTTAATCGCATTAGCTGTAACCACAACTTCTTCTAAAGACATTTCATCAGCAACCAAACTCACGTTGAGCGTAGATTGATTATTGATGTTTACCCTTTGCGAGGAATAACCAACAAAAGAAAAGCTTAAAATAGCATCTGCCTTTGCAGAAATGCTGTACTTACCGGAATTATCCGTTTGTGAAGCAGTAGAAGTTCCAACAACTTTTACGGAAACTCCAGCTAGTGGGGTGCCATCAGAACTGGATGTCACTTGACCACTCACTTGGCTCTCTTGAGCAAACGATATCCCAATGAGACATGTCAGCACAAAAATTAGACTGAGTAATTTGTGTTTCATAAATTATATATAAGTTAAATTTTCTTACAACAAACTGTTAAAAATTTGTTAAACAAACGACAAATATATATTTTTCATTAAAAAATCAACAAATTAATTCGTCTGAATTTTTATTTTTACTAAAAATACAATAAAACGGTTGTTGTGTATACTTATTGATAACAGAAAAGGCAATTATTAACCCAAAAAATAAAATTAAATAAGTTTTTGTCAAAATTTGATAACTAGCAAATCATTAGAGTCGATTGTGATAAAATAAAATACACTGATTACCAACAACTTAACGATAGAGAAAATTAAATTGCAAATTTTACAACATAAACCGGGAATATACCCTAAAATTCACTTTAACTTAACATTTATTAAACTTACTCACAAGCAAGCTCGTTGGCATTTTCTAAATTCAACAAAATATTAAAATAAATACATATTATTCTGCCAAATAAAATATTGAAAATAACCAAAATCCATAAAGCAAGAAATTTTACAATAAAAACTCAAAATTACGTTAGAACCAACCCATAAAAAGGTTGCAACAATATCGCTACACAATCAGCAATGTCTATTTTTTTAAATAATTCGGCACCAGAATGCCTCGCGCTCATTTTTTCTGGGCCAAAGAAATTAACCGTTATAGACTTTTAACAAAGTATCCACAAGTTGGGAATGATCTGTCCAAAAATAGAAAGAATACCTATTCTAAGCGCGCAAAAAAAAATCCCACCGTTTCCGATGGGATTTTCCAAAAATTACTAAACTTAACTATACAAACGATCTTTTATCTAGCACTTTTATAGGTGTAGACTTCTTTAAAGCTTAGCCTTACTGTTCCTTGTTGAGTCATAAAATAACTCACTTCTATTTTCTGAGGTTTCCCGGCGGCATCAAAAGTTATTTTGTTAACCCCGGTAGGATCAAGTTTACCATCACGACCTTGCGAATTCTGACTTGCGCTTCCATACGCATTTCGTACCGCCGTGATTTTTCCTGTATCATCGTAATCAAAAATTGGAGAGAAATTACCATAATAGGTAGCACCGCCTGAGGCTGTCAAGAAAATGGTTCCATACACTCCATAATAGTCATCATAATACATGTTGCTATTTGGTCCGGAAGTTTCCAAGGCAATTGCTTGTTTTGGATACTGCCCAGTATTTGTACTCAATGCATCTGTAGCCGAACCTGTAACTGTATAAATTCCGTCAAGAGCGTTCTTAGCGCCAATTGCAACGATAATGGCCCCAAAATTCCCAGAAATCACACCCTCTGATGCCGATTTAATTCGCAGACCCAAAGCATAGGAATTATCAAAGTCAAACTTTTCAGTAAACAATTGAATCAGGAAGTTAGCCGCTTTTTCTCCTTTAGGGATCACAACGTCGAAACTAGGTACTGAATAATTCGAAGCTTGTAATGGCTTATAATCCGTCTCGTTCTGCTCATTATAAACCTCTAGAATCGAATTATCAATTTCTACCACCACTTGCACGTCACCCGAAGGGTCATAAACCCCGGCAATTTGAACCGGAATATTCAGATCCACCTTTGGCAGCAAATCATAAGTCCTGTTGTACAAGCGGTATGTGCTGGAAACCGAGGACGCTGGTGCCGCAATGTTTTTAAATTCAATCAGATTTTTAACCGCATCTTCCGAATCCGGTCCAATCAGTTCTTTATCTTTCAAACAGGATGAAAAGATAAATGGGATGATTAACCCTATGATATATTTGCTATAATTTTTCATAATTTTTATCTATTTAGCCCAGAATATTTTTGATGTAAATTTATCTACCACCGGAACATTACCATCATTATAGGTATATTCGGAAGAAGGGTATAAAATACGAGCTGGCAGTTTATTTGGAGCCGTTGCCACAGATTTAACCGAAGCAAAACTGTTATTTCTATTTGCTGGATTGTTAAGACCAGTACTCAAAGGATACCCGGTTCTTCTAAACTCATTCCATGCCTCATGACCAAATAAAAAATTAAAAGCTAGATATTTTTGGGTAATAATCGCTTCAACTTTAGATTCTAAACTTTGATTAAGCGAATAATTAACCAACTTGGACTCCACATTCGATGCTAAATAATCATCGTAAAAATTAGGATCCAAATCAGACGATATTTTATCCGACTCATCTTTCATCAGATATTCGTAAGAGGAAACAATTCCTTCCTTGAAAAAATCCGCGTCATCTCCGCTCATCAATCCTCTGGCAACAGCCTCGGCCGCTAAAAACTTAGCCTCAGCCTCGAGCATAATGGGTTGACCAGCAGCAGGCCCTTTCACAGCGCCGTAGCCTCTGTATTTCGTAGCGCTTAGTTCGCCGGTTTTACTTAAAATTAACCAGGCACTTGGTAAATACCCTTCTTCAGGATCATCTTCGTTACCCAATTGGTTTGTATGTGTTGCAATCCCTTCCACGTAAATTAAATTCGCTCTTGCCTCGTCACTGATTTTTACACCGCTGTAATATGACATGACAAATGGCGTAGGTACGTAGGCGTTAGTCCCACTGTTTGCGCCAGCGGCAGAAAAAGCGTAGCTGTTCCACATTGGATTTTGCTTACCATCTTGTTTCGCGTAACCGGGATTTACAATCGCATCATCCTCAAGAACCCCTACTCCAGCATCAATTGCAGCATTGGCAAAAGTCACCTTACCGGTTCCCTTAAGTACCAAACGCAATTTCAAGGTATTGGCGAATTTGGCCCATGATTCCGCATCACCAGAGAAAATCACATCGGATTTATCAAATGCAGAGCTTGATTCTGACGTTTTAAAATATTTAACTGCTTCGTCGAGCTTACTTACTAAATCAGCGTAAATATCAGTTGCGGCATCGTATTTTGGATACAACATCGCAGCTCCCTGTAAAGCTTCCGTATACGGAATGTCATTATAGGTATCTACCAGTAAAGCAAAATTATAAGCTTTCATCACCAAGGCAGCAAAATAAAAATCCTGACTTTCCGGATCTTCTTTGGTGTTGTTGATCACATACTCAAAATCCGTTAAGATGTTGTACGTCGTTGACCAAAGGTTTTGATAGTTTGAATTGTTAAAATCATAACTAATTAATGTTCCCCAACCACTGTATCCGCCAGCATTCGCACGGTAACCTACTAAATCACTTCCGTAGTTGTGGTAGGTAGGCATTGAATTAGCAGTTGCTACAATAGCTTGAGGCAAAACCAGTTCAGGAGTTGACTCAGTCGGGGTATTTGGATTCACATTGATGTCCAAAGATTTATTACAAGAGAATAAACTCAGTGAGCCCAATAGTGAAAGTGTGATGTATTTTATATTATTTCTAATCATGACAAGAGTTCTTAAAGAGTTAACGAAACAGAAAATCCGATATAACGCGAAGGAGGAGTCTGACTCAAGTTAGTTAACCCCAAGGCATTACCATTTGAGCTTCCATTTCCATCTGAATATTCAGGGTCTGTATACACATTTGTAGAAGGTGTCCATAAAAATAAATTCCTTCCTTGAACACTTACTCTGGCTCCTTTGATTGCCTTTTGACCTGCTAATATTGATTTTGGTAAATCATAACTTAAAGAAGCTTCTCTAATTTTCCAAAAAGCAGCCGAGGTTACATACGTTTCATGGATACCCGTACGCGGATTTCCAAGAGTCCAATAATCAGGTCCACCATCATAAATACTAATATTTGTATTGGCAACATAAGACTCAGTCGCTTGATCCCAATATGAAGAATTCGGAATCACAAAACGCTCTCTATCGTAGGCAACTGTATTGATACCCGCTCCTGAGAAGTCAAAAGAACCACCACCAGCATTGTAAATGTAATTACCTGTACGGTATTCCGCGCTGGTGTAAAAACTTAATCCTTTGTAACTGATACTGAAATTCAACCCTAACATATGAGTAGGCATAGCAGAACCAAAAATTACGTTATTTTCAGTTGCCGAAGGATAACCAGTAATTTTATCTACAATGATCCGTCCTTGATCATCTCGCTTGTAGGCCTTACCCATGATTACTGGAAATTTCTCTCCTGCAACAGCGTAAGAACCCGCACCAGAACCATACGCTCCTAAAGTAAGGATCTCCAAATCTCCAGAAATAGATTCAACGCGGTTATCAATATACGTAAAGTTTCCACCTACATTGATTTCCCAATCATCATTTCTAAAAGGAATCACGCTAGCTCTTGATTCAAGACCTTTACCTGTAGTTGTTCCTGCATTCACTAGGTACGAGCTGTACCCTGTAGCCCATGAAATTCCAGTAGGAACAGTATTATCAGTTGTTCTATTATCGAAATAAGTGGCATCCACTAAGATTCTGTTATTCAACCAAGCCGATTCAAACCCAAATTCAACACTGCGGGTCATCTCCGGTTTCAAACCAAGCTGAACCACTTGATTTCCAAGCGTGTGTCCACCAATTCCATTGTATGGATAACCTGCTCCTTGAGAGAATACAGGCAATAGTGAATAGGCACCAAAATTACTGGAATTACCCACGTTCACCTGACCAACTCTAGACCAGCTTGCGCGTAATTTCAAGAAATTAAGAGCAGTAAAATCTTTTAAACCCTCAATGGCATCTGTTGCAACAAACGATAAGGAAGCTCCTGGATAAAAGAAAGATCTATTTTCTGGATCCAAAATAGAAACCCAGTCATTTCTACCGGTTAAGGATAAGAATAAATAATTCTTGTAAGCAAAGTCAACTTTTCCAGAAAGACCAAAAGTACGGGCTAAATAAGAACTTTGACCCGCCTCAGGGTTATTTAAAGAGTTTCCTAAATTGTAAATATCAGGTACAACTAAACCATTTACGCTAGCCCCTAAACCTGAGTTCTGATTTTGAACATACTGAAATAATGCCGTATAATCAATTACGAAGTCACCCAAATCTTGTTTAGCATGACCCACAATATCAGTCACAATATTGGTCGTATAACCGGATCCATCTCCTACAGATCCGAGAATATCAGACCCTTTGTACGCCCCAAAAGTCTTGGCATAATCGCTGAATAAGTAAACGCCGGTAGTTGCCTTAGAAGAGTAATTCTGAGTAGTCATACCCACGCGGCCCATAAAGTCCAACCATTCCATTGGTCTATAATTCAACTCCACATTCCCCATCACATAATCATTACGTGTAAATGCCCGATTATTTTCCGCTACAAAATACGGGTTATTGTAATAGGCATTGTAATACCCGCTTGGGTCCGCAAAAGGATTGGTTTTCCAATCTTTATACGAAGTAAGAGGGACGTGACCCGGAGATTGTAACACGTTATCATAAATCGTTGAATTCGCACTGGTGATATCGTAACGATTCTGCGCGAAATATGCCGTATAAGCAACGTCAAACTTATCTGTTAAATTAGTCAATCCATTGATACGAGCAGAAGCTCTGTTGTATTTATCAAAGGGAACTGTTCCAGTAGAATTAAGATACTGACCTGAAAAACGAAAGGAACTCTTTTCCGTTTTAGAAGCCACAGATAAATTGGTCATATTGGTCACACCAGTTTCCCAAAAATCATCCTTTCCACCATTCCAAGAATAGGTCGCGGTTTGCTGAGTACCATCTTCCAGGGGTTCTCCAATATTAACCAACGATCCGTCAAATCCAGGACCATATTGTTGGTTTTCATAAGGAACGTAAGATGGAAAGTGAGAGGCATACCCGGATCCAAATCTTTTTTGTACCCCTGGTAAAAACACAACATCTTCGAAAGTCGTTGTATTCTCAACCACAACCTCAAATCCTGACCCTACTGCTCCTCTTTTGGTTTTGATAATCAAAGCTCCGTTGGAGGCTTGAGATCCATAAAGCGCTGCAGCTGATGACCCGTTTAATACCGTCACATTCTCCACATCATCGGGGTTTAAGTTACCCAACATGGAAGAAGGTGAGATCACATTATCAATAACAATAAGTGCCTGGTTATTTCCCGTTAAGGAACGCATACCCCGCAACATAACCCGATAATTTGGGTTTACACCGCTACCAACACCCTGTACATTTAAACCTGCAACTTTTCCCGTTAAACCAGTAACCACGTTCGAGGGTTTAGCTCTTTGCAAATCCTCTGCCTTAATGGTTGTTTGGGCAGCTCCTAGAGATCTTTTGGTTGCTGTTAAACCTGCACCGGTGACAACGATTTCATCCAAAGTGTTTTCGTTGGAGGTCATCTGTACGTTGTAAATAGATTGTGCTCCTACGGTCATGGTTATCTTTTCGAAACCAATTGAGCTAAACACAAGGACAGTTCCACTTGGAACTGAAAGCAAGTATTGCCCTTGACCATCGGTTTGAGTTCCTGTATTAGTTCCTTGAGCTAACACGGAAACACCACTGATTGGTGTACCATCAGAAGCGGATGTTACTTGCCCACGAATTTGTCGATTTTGAGCATACACCACACCAATGAGCATGATACACAGCAAAAAAATACTGAGTAATTTTTGTTTCATGTTTGATTTGTTTAGTTAATAATCATTTTAAGCATATAGTAACGGATTGTGGTTAATAACTGCTATGCTTATGCCAAATGTAATCTCAGACAACTGTTTACACAAACAAATCCCCATATTTTTTACTAAATTTACTATTAAACAATATATTACCGCCTACTGGTCAGAAATTTAACCAAAAACTACCTAATAAGAAATTTTAAGATAAACAAAGATATTTTATATCGCAATAGTATTAGTAAACTCTACACAAAGAAAAACAAATACTATTAATACGCAAAGTATAACTCATTTACACACAATAATAGTAAGCCACACAACTAATATTGTTGAACGGATTAAAAAATAATGTTCACTGCGTTGCATTCTACTTTTCAGAACAATCCATTACCTTTGCAAGATGCGTTTTGATATCATAACCGTTTTACCTCAACTATTAGAGAGCCCATTCGCGCACTCAATTTTACAGCGTGCCCAAAATAAAGGCTTAACCAGCATACACGTACATAGCCTACGGGATTATTCTGAAAATAAGCAAAAATCAGTAGATGATTATCCCTACGGAGGAGGATCTGGCATGGTTTTACAAATTGCTCCTTTTGCCGCATGCATAGAAAAGTTAAAAGCGGAAAGGGAATATGATGAAATTATTTACATGAGTCCCGATGGCATAACGCTCAATCAGGAGATGGCAAATGAACTAACCTCCAAAAAAAACATCATGATTTTATGTGGTCATTACAAAGGCATTGATCAAAGAATAAGAGATCTTTATGTTACCAAAGACATATCCATTGGTGACTATGTTCTCTCGGGTGGAGAATTACCTGCCGCTATCTTAGTAGATGCTATCGTGCGTATCATTCCGGGGGTTTTATCGGACGAAACCTCAGCCCTATCCGATTCCTTTCAGGACGGGCTTCTGGATGCACCAATCTACTCCAGACCGGTCGATTGGAATGGTCATAAAGTTCCTGAAATCTTACTCAGCGGGCATCAGGCAAAGATTACAGAATGGCGCCATGAACAGCAGCTCAAAAGAACAAAGGAACGCAGGCCGGATTTGTTAAATGACTAAAAATTATCCATTATTATTGCTTTTTTAACAAAAAAAATTTGATTATTCAATTTTTCTGTTAATTTTGTCATGCAATGAAGACACAAATCAAATATACTAATCGCTGGTGGCACCTGACTAATTAAGTCGGGAAGGTGGTATATTCATAGATAAGATTTTTCATAATCAACCAAAACCACTAATGTAGCCCGACGTCATACGTCGGGCTTTTTTTATTAAATAACAACACATGAAATTAAAAGATATGAGCTTTAAATTTAACACCAATCATAGCAAGATCCTAGCCGATACGACCACGCCAGTCAGTATTTATCTACGGCTTCGTGATACCTTTCCCAATAGCCTCTTGCTGGAAAGCTCCGAACACCAGAGCCGGGAC
Organism: Sphingobacterium sp. GQ94; assembly: GCF_059758715.1. Taxonomy (NCBI): domain Bacteria; kingdom Pseudomonadati; phylum Bacteroidota; class Sphingobacteriia; order Sphingobacteriales; family Sphingobacteriaceae; genus Sphingobacterium; species Sphingobacterium sp. GQ94. The sequence goes on along the minus strand of NZ_JCAXEC010000013.1, from coordinate 37,189 downwards.
AATAACATTAGTTACATTTGCTGTCAATCAATTGCCAGCATTATCTTGGATGAGAATGAACTAACCATTAGCTTACCCAACAACGCAAAAACAAACAAACCGGCCAAGGGATTAAACCTAAGAGAGGAAGTTGCCCGTTTCAGGGATTTATTTCAGGATCAACATCCAAATCAGTACAACCTGCTCAGTAACGGCCTTTTTGGATATTTCACTTTTGATGCAGTGGAACATTTCGAGGACATCACCCTAAGTACGCAGAAAGATCCAAAACGCGATATACCCACGCTTCAGTATCATGTTTATAAATATGTCATTGCGATTGATCATTTCAGAAATCAATTACATATTTTTGAACATTTACTGCACGATGAACAAAGTGAATTGCAAAGACTCGAATTTCTAATCCAAAATAAAAACTTCCCGGAATATAGTTTTCAACTCAAGGGAGAAGAAACCTCGAATTTTACAGACCAAGAGTTCAAAGAGCTGGTGCTGAAAATGAAAGAACATATTCAACGCGGTGATGTTTTTCAAATTGTACCCTCAAGGGGATTTCAAACACCGTTTGCTGGCGATGAATTCAATGTCTACAGAGCATTAAGGTCCATAAATCCTTCACCATACTTGTTTTATTTCGATTACGGTGATTTTAAACTATTTGGTTCCTCTCCAGAGGCACAATTAACCATTAAAAATGATCTAGCGAGTATATACCCAATTGCGGGGACTTTTAAAAGAACAGGCAACCAAGAGCAAGATGAAAAAATTGCGCAAGAGCTTAAAAACGATCCAAAAGAAAGCTCTGAACACGTTATGCTAGTGGATCTCGCTCGAAATGATTTGAGTATGCATTGCAAAAATGTGGAGGTGAAGTCCTATAAACAAGCACAATATTATTCTCATGTTATTCACCTGGGATCCAAAGTTAGTGGCATTTTAAATCCAAATGTGAATCCATTTGATATAGTAGCCGATACATTTCCTGCCGGAACCTTATCAGGAGCACCTAAACATATGGCACTCACCCTAATTGACCGTTATGAAACTCAACAACGATCTTTTTATTCAGGCGCTTTGGGTTTCATGGGTTTTGATGGAGATTTTAATCACGCCATCATGATCAGATCTTTTTTAAGCAAACAAAATGTATTGCATTACCAAGCTGGTGCAGGAATTGTGTTGGACTCTGATCCTGAAAAAGAATTACAAGAAGTAAACAATAAAATTTCTGCCTTACGCAGAGCATTAGAATTAGCTCAGAAAATATAAAAATGAATAAGCCAATCTTAGTAATCGATAATTACGATTCCTTCACGTATAACTTAGTTCACCTGCTGCAAGAACTAAACCACGCCTACCAGGTGATTCGAAATGACAAGTTTGATCTGAACTTTGTTGAACAATTTGATAAAATCTTACTCTCTCCGGGACCTGGCATACCCGAAGAAGCTGGATTGTTGATGGATGTGATTCAAACTTATGGATCAACAAAAAGTATACTGGGAATATGTCTGGGACAACAAGCCATTGCCCAGGTGTATGGGGGTTCCCTTTACAACATGCCAAAACCACTCCATGGTGTGGCAACAGCAATCCAAATAACGGATGCGGATGAGCCCTTATTTAAAGATTTTCCTAAGGATTCTCAAGTGGGTAGATATCATTCTTGGGCGGTAGATCCTCAGGACCTTCCGGAATGTCTGAGAGTTACTGCATTAGATCCCAATGGAGTTATCATGGCCCTTAGTCACAAAGATCACGATGTAAAAGGCATGCAATTTCACCCAGAATCCATACTAACAGACAACGGAAAAATATTAATAGCCAACTGGTTAAAACAATAAAATCGCTATGACTATTTTAGATAAAATCGTAGAAAGAAAAAAAGAAGAGGTTTCAATTAGCAAACAGCAACTTAGCATACAAGAGTTACAATCCTATCCCCTGTTTGACAGATCATGCTACAACTTAAGAGAAAGCATTCTGCATCCAGATCGCACAGGCATTATAGCAGAATACAAAAGAGCATCACCCTCCAAAGGATTAATTAATGGAATTTCCAGCGTCAAAGATGTCGTATCCGGATACCAACAAGCTGGTGCCTCAGCCGTTTCCGTGCTGACTGACTCCGCTTTTTTTCAAGGGACTCTTGAGGATTTAACACAAGCCAGGCAAGCCTTAAGCATTCCCCTGTTGCGAAAAGAATTCATTGTCGACCTCTACCAGATTACTCAGGCAAAAGCTTATGGGGCGGATATCGTTCTGTTGATTGCAGCCTGTTTGGAGCCGCCGATACTCAAATCGTTTGCAGACTACGCCAAATCCATTGGATTGAATGTCTTATTGGAAGTACACAATGAACAGGAGCTACAGCAGAATCTCTTTGAGAGCATAGATGCTATAGGAGTCAACAATAGAAACCTCAAAGATTTTACGGTATCACTAAGCCATTCTTATGATTTAGTAAATCAGATCCCGGATCAATACATCAAAGTTTCTGAGAGTGGGATTTCAGATCCAAAAACCATATGCGAGTTAAAAAAAGCAGGCTTTAACGCTTTTTTAATCGGAGAAAACTTTATGAAGTCCTCCAACCCCGCTCTGGCTATACAGGAATTCGTCAATGAAATTACGTTGATTCAAGCCCACCAATAAATACAGCATGTTGAAGCAAAACATTAATTTCCTTACCTTTGTAGGAAATTAACTAGGAATGTCGGTGAAAATTGGTGAACATATTGATTTAGGAGAGTTTCCGCTATTGTTAGCGCCTATGGAAGACGTGAGTGATCCTCCATTTCGTTACGTGTGTAAAGAAAATGGTGTAGACTTGATGTATACCGAATTTATTTCCTCTGAAGGCTTAATCCGTGATGCGGCAAAATCAAGGCAGAAATTAGATATTTTCGAATATGAACGCCCAATTGGTATTCAAATTTTTGGCTCCGACATTGAACACATGCGGCAATCAGCGGAGATTTGCGCGGCGGCTGGCCCGAATTTAATTGACATTAATTACGGATGTCCTGTAAAAAATGTGGCTTGCCGTGGAGCAGGCGCAAGTTTGCTACAAGACATCGATAAAATGGTAGCTATGACCAAGGCCGTGGTCGATGCAACGGACTTACCAGTGACTGTAAAAACCAGATTGGGCTGGGATGACGACACGAAAAATGTTTACCAGGTTGCTGAGCGTTTACAAGATGTTGGCATAAAAGCATTATCCATACATGGGCGAACACGGGCACAGATGTATAAAGGGCAGGCCGATTGGTCGATGATCAAAGACATTAAAAGAAATCCCAGAATTCAAATTCCAATTTTTGGCAATGGAGACGTTGATTCAGTTGAAAAAGCAGCGGCTTGGAGACAAGAATATGAAGTAGACGGCATCATGATTGGGCGGGCATCCATTGGTTATCCATGGATATTCCGGGAAATCAAACATTTTTTTAATACAGGAGAAAGACTTGATCCACCAAGTATATCAGAAAGAGTCGATGTTTGCTTAACGCATTTGCGCAAATCCATTGAATGGAAAGGTGATAAGACGGGAATCTTTGAAATGCGAAGACATTATGCAAACTATTTCAGAGGAATTCCTAATTTCAAGGAATACAGAATGAAATTAGTCGAGTTACAACAGATCGATCTGATTATTGAAGTATTGCAGGAGATTAGACATAATTTTGCGGAGCAGGAACTTGCTTAGGGGCCAAATACACTTATCTTTATAGAGGATACCCTCAGATAAAAGTTGAATAACTTTATTTTCTTTTGAGAAATTGCAATAAAGTAGATTTTTCAAAATAGAGGACAACTCCCATAAAAAATAGAAATATAACATTCCCAATCCAAAAACCTTGATTAAATGCAATCCAGGATATAGAGACCCCAAGAACGATATACAGAAACATGTTTTTTACTTGATAAGGGATTCTATAGTTTTTTTGTCCCCAGAAAAACGATAAACTCACCATTAGGAAATAAGCCGCAGTCGTTGACAAGGCAGCTCCATAATAAGAATACATTGGGATTAAAGCAAAATTTAGCACAATAGTCATCAGCGCCCCAAGTCCAGAAATATACAAGCCATACCTGGTTTGATCAGATAATTTATACCAAACAGATAAATTCATGTAGATTCCTAACAGAACAAAATTGAATAACAAAATAGGTACCAATGGCAGACCCGACCAATAAATTTCTTGCTCCATTTCCTTGCCTTTAATAAAATATTTAAGCCAATCGATATTCGCACAAATACCGACCATGACCAGCAACATCGCCAGGACAAAATATTTCATAATCATGGCATAAGTTTCCTTTGCATTCTCATTTTTTGCATAGGCAAAAAAGAATGGCTCAGCGCCTAACCGAAAAGCCGTTACAAATAAATTGAGGAAAACGGCCAATTTAGTAACCGCTCCATAAATTCCTAAATCCAGATCACCCTGCTCTCCAGGCAATAAACGAGGAAACATCATTTTGTCCAGGTGTTCGTTAATAATAAAGGAAATATTAGCAATTAAAATTGGAAAAGAATATGCAATCATACTACGAAGTAATGCCCGGTCGAGACGAAATCGAAAAGTAGAGATTTGTGGCGCCAGCAAGACGATAGTAACCACACTTGCAATTAAATTAGCAAGAAAAACGTTCCCTAACCAGCCCTCACGATACCAACCTTTGCATAGCATGCTAATAAAATCATACTCTTTAATTAATTCGGGCAATAGCGCCAGCAAAAAAAGGTTTAAACCAATAAAAACAAGGATGTTGACCATTTTAATTACGCCATATCGAATGGGTCTACCCTGTGCTCTAAGTTTTGCAAAAGGGACTACCACAAGCGCATCAGCAGCTAAGATAACAGCAAAGAGTTTCACATAAATTAAATATTCTGAAACATGATCTCCTTCCGATATCCAGTAGGCTACGGGTTCACTAAAGGTAAAAATCGATAGTAAAAAAACAGTGATTGTAATCAGGGTAATGAAAAAACTCGAGTCAAAAACCTTTTGCTTATCCCCTTCTACTTTTTGCAAATACCTAAAGTAAGTCGTTTCCATTCCAAAGGCCAGCATAGCATTCACCATGGAAACATACGCATAGATATTGGTCATCACTCCATACACAGACACCTGAAAGGTCTGTACGAAGAAAGGAGTCATAATAAAATTTAGCAGACGAGAGAATATGGTTGTAAAACCATAAATCACTGTATCGCTAACAAATTTCTTAACTCCTGACACTTAAATGGATTTAATTTTTTTGACCACCTCAAAGTTATTAAATCCTTTGAGAGTTGCGGATTCTATATAGTCTACGGATTCTACTTCAGCATCCTGGGGACCTTGCTCACAGAATTCCAAAAAGGATTCCAGGGCAAACAAATCTCCTTCTGCCTCGATGTAAACGGATCCATCAGCTTGGTTCAGGACAAAGCCTTTAACACCCAATTGATCAGCGACCGCCTTACTTGAGGCCCGAAAAAAAACTTTCTGAACTTTACCCCTAATTGAAATATTCCAATGTTTCATATTCTCAAAGGTAGAACAAGAATGAGAGATTAGCGCTATCTAATTCTTCTAACTTTTACATCTTTCGATAATACCCCAGAATTCATTCCCTCAAGCAAGACCAATCCTGGCTTTTTGCCAACCTCCAGGGAGCCCAGCTCATCCGATAGATTTAGCGCATTAGCTCCATTAATTGTAGCCCATTGAATGGTTTGCTGGAAATCCAATTCCGGAAATTCCTGATGAAGAACCTTCAGTTCCTCCAATACATCCAATGTATCATTCGAGGCCAAAGAATCTGTTCCAATAACCAATGGGATATCATGCATCAAAAAATTAGGAATTTTCGGTATCCTGTTCTCAATATATTTGTTTGCTTTGGGACAAAAGCAGAAATACAAATTCTCTCCTATCCGTCCCGCGAAATCAACATCTTTTATAGAGGTATATGTATTATGCACAAGGATTAATGTATTTTTTCGCGGAACATAATTCAAGTAAGTTTGCAGCGAATTTTTTGCCTGGGCTTTAAAGTTACTGATATCAAGACCAATCTCCGTTAAAAAATCCAGAAACTCTCCAGTATTGTATCTAAAGAGTTTATTCTCCTCGTCAGATTCCTGGTTATGAATACTGAAAATATTATCCTCATTAACTGATTTTTTTAAGCTCCGAAATAAATGTCTATTGCTGGAATACGGCGCATGTGGAGTAATCGAGGCATGTTTAAAATCAAAATGAAATTCGATCTCTCTGGCCTGATCAAAACAGCTGCTGACATCCTCTTGGTTACCCGAGAACATTTCGACAAAAGTGTGGTATGTAATTGGACTTTTCTGTTTTACTTTTGCTGTTATATTGGAATTTACGTGGTCTCCGACAGCCTGTATCCCATTTTCATACATCATCTTATCGGCCTTCAGAATGGCAGATTCAACTTCTTTTTCCGGGAATTTTCTATTTTTCATCACCTGGGATAAAAATTTTGGAAGTCCAGTATGTGCAGGAATTTTTCCAATCATATGTGATAACTCCAGATGACAATGCGCATTAATGAAACCGGGAATCAGCGCTCCTGTGAATCGCTCTATGAGAGACTCCTCTATTTCACCATGATTGTAAAGTCCAATGACAACACCAAGGTTGTCCATCGCCACGACGCCTTTAACCATTGCTGGCCCTACAACAGGGTAAACAATATCGGCAGAATAATATTTCATACTATTTTTAGTTTCATTTTATTTAAACGCAACACAAAAACCTTCAAAAGCCAGAATGCAACTTACAAAAAAACAAATAATTTTTAACTATAAAACAATAATCTCAATAAAATAGGATTTTTTAACATACTACTTCTGTTTAATTGAAAATTCAGCCATAAAATGGAACCCTTGCTTTCTCGTTAAAAATTGAATATATTTGCAATTCGATTAGGGGTGCCTTGTTCCTAGAACACGAATTAAGGCTGAGAATATACCCTGTAAGAATGGCAAATGCTTTTCTTACATACCCGATCTGGATAATGCCAGCGTGGGAAATGGGCGGTTAAATAAGGCTTGTTGTGACCCCTTGCATCAAGGAAGTTTAACTCAATAAATACATTATTTTTAGTATGCTTAATAAGCTAATGATGACAACAACCCTGTGGTTGATTGCATTTTCGAGCATTGCTCAACTCCGTTTTTCGGTAAAAGTTACAGATCACAAAAACCAGGCGATTGCCTCGGCAAATGTGAGCCTAAACGACAAACATGTCAAAACAGATTCAAATGGCCTTGCGACATTCACTGGCTTGCAGGATAAACAATATGCATTGAAAGTATCTTATATTGGCTACAAGCCAGAGCATGTTTTAATTAACCCTGTTAGTCAATCAGAACAAATTATTCAACTACAAGAGCTCGTTTATGTGGCGCAAGAAGTGTATGTATTGGCCACAAGAGCGAAAGAGAATTCGGCAACCACGTACAAAAACATCACAAAGGAGGATATCCGGTTTTCTAACACTGGCCAAGATATTCCATACCTAATTAACCAGACCCCCGGGGTAGTGGTTGGTTCGGACGCGGGAGCCGGGATTGGATACACCAACTTGACCATCCGGGGCTCAGATTCAGAGCGGATCAATGTAACCTTAAATGGAATTCCACTCAACAACTCAGAAAGCATGGGTTCTTTTTTTGTAAACCTACCGGATTTCGCCTCAAGTACTGAGAGTATCCAAATCCAGCGTGGAATTGGAACTTCTACAAACGGTCCAGGGGCTTTCGGGGCTTCTTTGAATTTCCAAACCGACGCCCAACAACCCCATTCCTATGCTGAGCTATCGAACTCCTTTGGATCCTATAATTCCTGGAAGAATACGCTAAAACTAGGAACAGGTTTGATCAATGATAAATTTTCATTAAATGCAAGACTATCCAACATTCTCTCCGATGGATTCGTAGAAAGAGCAAGCTCAGATTTAAAATCGTTTTATGTAGATGCAGGGATGTACACACAAAAACACACCTTGAAAGCAATCATTTTTTCTGGAAAAGAAAAGACCTATCAAGCCTGGTATGGATTAGCCGAACCGTTATTTACCGGCAACAAAGAACGTATAGAAGATTATGCGGATAACATGGGCTTATTCGGTGAACAAAGAGAACGATTTTTGAATGCCGATAGACAATATAACTATTACACGTACGATAATCAAACGGATAATTACACCCAGACGCACGCCCAGTTTCATTACAGTTACAACGTAAATGAAAAAATTAATTTCAATACGGCGTTACATTACACCCGGGGCGCGGGTTACTATGAAGAATACCGCGAAGACAATTCCATGAGTCACTATGGAATTACGCCGCTTGTACTCGGAGATACCCTGATAGACCAAACGGACTTAATCCGTAGAAGGTGGCTAGATAATCATTTCTATGGCCTGACCTATTCCTTAAATTACAAACCCAGCGCAGCACTAAACTTCACCTTTGGAGGAGCCTACAATCAGTACGATGGAGAGCATATGGGCGAAGTGATTTGGGCCAGATATGCATCTGACAGTGAAATAAATGACCCGTATTACTTTAATACGGCCAAAAAAAATGATTTTAATTTCTTTGCCAAAACAGACTTCAAACGCAATAAATGGCTATTTAATCTCGATTTGCAATACCGTAACATTCATTACCAGGGCAAAGGAGATGATGATAAAATAAAGGGGTTAGATTTCAAAGATCAACTCCATTTTATCAACCCCAAGGCCGGAATAACGTATTTACTAAATACACACCATAATCTATATGCATCCTACGCTTTAGCTAGTAAAGAACCAAGTCGGAATGATTATGTAGAAAATCCAAAGAACGAGTTTCCAAACCCAGAAAGCATGCAGAATATTGAGGCGGGTTATCGCTTCAAGAACGAAAATTTTATCTTGAACTCGAACCTGTATGGTATGTTTTACAAAAACCAACTCATTCCAACCGGGGCCATTAACGATGTAGGATCAGCCCTTCGCATCAATGTGAAAGACAGTTACCGAATAGGTCTTGAACTGGATGCAACCTGGTTCATCAACAAAACCTTGCAATGGTCTGCTAATGCTGCATTTAGCCAAAATAAAATCAAAAATTTTGTCGAGGAGATTCCGTTATATAACCAAGATTGGGAATTTTTAAAAACGGTAAAAATCGAGCATGACCGCAGTAATATTGCAAAATCCCCGAGCAGCGTTCTGAGCAGCAACTTTACCTATAAGCCAAACAAGGCACTTCGCTTGAGCCTAATAAGCAAAGCGATATCTAGAATTTATTTGGATAACACCTCTGAAAAAACAAGAAGCATTGACCCCTCATTTGTCAATAACTTTCAAGCTGTATATACTTTTTCCGTATTTGGGATAGAAAGAATTGATCTGAATTTGATGGTAAACAACCTCTTTAATAGCACCTATGCAACCTCTGGATACACCTGGAGTCAGATGTTTGAATCGGATGAAAAAAGGTCAGATTACAATTTCTATTACCCTCAGGCACAAAGGAATGCTATGTTGGGTTTGAATATCAAATTTTAAATTTTATTTTTAGCTCATGCGAGCAGTAATTCAGCGAGTCTCAAGGGCAACATGCACGGTAGAGGGCAAAGTTACCGGAGAAATACAACAAGGTCTATTGGTTCTTTTAGGAATCGAGGACCTGGACGATGATGTTGACCTGGCTTGGTTGGCTCAAAAAATAGCAAATCTGAGAATCTTCTCCGATGAACAGGAGTTAATGAATAAATCAATACAGGATATTGGCGGCAATATCCTGTTAATTTCTCAATTCACGTTATTTGCCCAAACCAAAAAAGGAAATAGGCCATCTTTCACTCGTGCCAGCAAAGCAGAAAAGGCGAAACACATGTACCTGGAGATGGCAGGGCGACTGAGCGCTTTATTAGATCGCCCTGTTCAAATGGGGATCTTTGGGGCACAGATGGAGATCGACTTGGTTAATCAGGGGCCGGTAACCATCGTGATGAACACAAAAGACAAAGACAATTTCTAATTTCGAAAACATGACCATACAAGAAGCACAACAAACCATCGATGAATGGATAAAGAGTACTGGAGTTCGCTATTTCAGCGAACTCACCAATACTGCCATGCTCATGGAAGAAGTCGGTGAGGTTGCCCGTATCATGGCCAGACAATACGGCGAGCAATCCTTTAAAGAATCCGATAAGCAGGTAGACCTTGGCGATGAAATGGCGGATGTCTTGTTTGTCTTGATTTGCCTGGCCAATCAAACGGGAATCGATTTGACGCAAGCTTTAATGAAAAACCTTGCAAAGAAAAACATACGCGATGCCCAGCGTCATATAAACAATCCCAAACTCAGACCTTAAGGAAATACTAGTTGATTTGTATCTCGGCCAATACAGGTAAATGATCAGATTCCTCAACGGCTTGAATCACTTTGTAGCTTTTCCATTCAAAGGTTACATTATTCAATAGCATAATGAAATCTATTTCGTTTTTGGGGTTATGATTAGGGGAAGTTGGCTGGTTCGTTTTTTGATTACGAACAAAGTGCTTATCCAATATATTAATTGGTTCAGAGCCTGGTTTTGCATTCAAATCACCAAGCAGAATTAAAGGTCTAGTGTATAATTCAGTAAGCTCGTTGATAAAACCAACCTGGGCTATCCTATTTTCTTCTTTTAAATCCAGATGTGTGTTTGCAACCGAGATTACTTTACCATTCGGCAATTGCACATCCACGATGGCCAGAGAGCGATTTTCACTTGGGATAGGCATCGGTAAATCATACCTTCTTTTACCAACAATCTTGTGTTTGCTTAGGATCAATACACCATAATAGCCTTTCTCTAAATCAATTCCTTTAGAAAAGTAATACTCCATACCGGTAAGTTCAGCGAGCTTTTCTGCCTGATTAACCATCTCGGATCTAGAGACATGAATATCAACCTCCTGAACACCCACCACATCGGCCTTTGCCTCATTAATTACATCTGCAATTGCCTGTATATCGATAACACCTGGCTTTCCAGGAGGATTAGCATGGTGAATATTATAGCTCAATATACGGATCGATTGAGCCGATGAAACAGTGCTAACTAAAAGCGCAAAGAGTAACAAAAGGTAAGGCATAGTTTTAAAATATTAAATTTTGTATATGAGTTATTGAAGATAGTAAAATTAAACTGATTGAAGTCTATCCACAAGTAGAAAATTAATAAACAATTGATATCTTTAAGCCATGAAAAGACCTACTTTATACCATTTATTTTTTATTCTTTTTTTCCTAGGCTCCTGTTCAGTCAATCAGCAAGCTGGAAAAACAAGCAATGAATATGCGAAGGCAGCTGTAGTAACTGCCCATCCCTTGGCCACGCAAGTCGGTGTGGACATCCTTAAAAAAGGAGGAAATGCAGTTGATGCAGCGATCGCAGTTAAGTTTGCCCTGGCGGTCGTATATCCCAATGCAGGAAACCTTGGTGGAGGTGGGTTCATGGTCTACCGGGGAAACGACGGACAGGTCTCCTCCTTAGATTTTCGTGAAAAGGCCCCATCAGCAGCATTTACCGATATGTATTTGGATAAGGATGGCAACCCAATTAAAGACTTAAGCCTATATGGTCAATTGGCCTCAGGCGTTCCTGGAGCGGTTGCAGGAATGGATCAGGCTTATAAAAAATATGGTTCTCTACCCTGGAATGAACTATTGGAACCAGCCTATGAACTGGCATCCAAAGGATTTAACATTACCGAACGCCAGGCGGGTGAATTTAACCGATATCAAGAACGCTTCAAAAAACACAACCCAGACGGTGCAGCCATCATTCGTCAGGAGCAGTGGAAAGCAGGAGATCTTTTTGTACAAGCAGAACTTGCCCAAACCATTAAGCGAATAGCTAGCCAAGGTCGGGATGGATTTTACAAAGGTGAGACAGCGGAATACATTGTTGCAGAGATGAAAAAAAGTAACGGAATCATCTCTTTAAAAGACCTTGAAGATTATCAAGCCCTCTGGAGAGAACCAATTGTGGGAAATTATAAAAATTACAAAATTATCTCCATGCCTCCTTCTTCGAGTGGCGGAGTAGCCTTGATGGCCTTATTACAATCTGTAGAAAAATACCCATTGGCCAAATGGGGTTTCCAGCATGACAGTACCATTCGCGCAATGGTTGAGGCAGAAAGAAGAGTGTATGCGGATCGCGCCACTCATTTGGGTGACCCTGATTTTTATAAAGTTCCTATTGAAAATTTAATGGACAAAAAATTTAATCAGGAACGCATGAGCACAGTTAGCCTTCAAAGAGCGACGCCAAGTGATGAAATAAAAGCGGCAATATTTCCCGGTTATGAATCTGAGCAAACCACGCATTACAGCATTGTTGACCCCATGGGTAATGCCGTTTCGCTAACCACAACCATCAATGGATCTTACGGATCCTATGTTTGGGTGAAAGGGGCTGGCTTCTTATTAAACAACGAAATGGATGATTTCTCTGTAAAACCAGGCTCACCAAACATGTATGGATTATTAGGTGGTAAAGCCAATTCCATTCAACCTGGAAAACGCATGCTAAGTGCAATGACTCCTACCATCGTCGAAGAAGATGGGGCCTTGAAAATGGTTGTCGGAACCCCAGGTGGTTCCACCATTATTACCTCTGTCTTTCAAACCATATTAAATGTACTTGAATTTGACATGGACGCTCAGGAATCAGTAAGCGCTCCAAGGTTCCACCACCAATGGCAACCTGATCACATCGATGTGGAAAGCAAAGCAATTGACGCGGCGACCCGAAATAGTCTTTCCAAGGATGGTTACAAAATAAATCCAAGAGGAGCTATTGGCCGGGTAGAAAACATTATAATACTTCCCAACGGTAAACGTCAAACCGGCGCTGACCCAAGGGGAGATGACCATGCTGGTGGTTTTTAACAGGACCATGCAGCATCCGATAAAGGCACCGAGAATTTAATCTGCGGTGCCTTTATCTTTCTTATACCTGATTTGACCCCTCATTTAGGCATTATCGATCCAAAAACTTGGCATCAATTTGCTTACCTGCTTTTGCACCCAGGGTTTTTAACTGTTCAACCTTCCGAATAACATTCCCCGGCCCTGAGCTTAGCTTTTTCATGGCATCCTCCTGTTTAGCCGAAGCTTTATTCAAAATATCCTGTAGCTGATCCATATCGTTTAAAAAACCAACAAACTTGTCATAGAGTAAGCCTGCTTCCTTGGCAATTTCAAGAACATTCTTATTCTGCCTTTCTTGCTTCCAAAGGCCGGCAATGGTGCGTAAGGTTGCCAAAAGTGTGGAAGGACTTACGATGACAACTTTTCGGTCCCAAGCCTCGCTGAAGAGTTCAGGTTTTGCGTTCACCGCCAAACTCAAAGAAGATTCTATTGGAATAAATAACAAGACAAAATCAGGAGATTGTATCCCATAAAGCGATTGGTAGTCTTTTGCCGAGAGTTCTTTCACATGATTTTCCAGCGACTGAATGTGTTGTTTCATAAACAGCGCTCGATCCTCCTGAGTATCGGCATTAACGGTCCGTTCATAAGCCACCAAAGAGAGTTTAGCATCCACCACCAGGTGTTTATCATCAGGTAAATAAATAATTGCATCAGGTTGAAATCTCCTCCCACTAGCATCCATGCTGCTAACCTGTAATTTATATTCCTGGTCTTTCATTAATCCAGAACGTTCCAATACCTTCTCCAGAATAACCTCCCCCCAGTTGCCTTGTTTTTTATTATCTCCTTTAAGCGCTTTTGCTAAGTTATTTGCCTCGTCTTTGATCTGTGTACTTTGAATCATCAATTGTTCTACCACCCCCTTGAGCACGTGACGCTCAGCTGATTCTATTTGGTACGTTTTTTCGACTTGCTGCTCAAAACTTTTTATTTTCTCCTTCAATGGGTCCAAGACCTGTGTAAGGTTGTCCTGATTAAGCTTGGTAAATTTCTCAGACTTTTCCTCCAATATCTTACTCGCAAGAACCTGAAATTCAATATTAAACTGCCTTTTAATAGATTCTATTTCTAGTTTTTGCTCAGCAAACTTCTCTTGCTGGGCATCCAAATAAGCACTATTTCCTTCCAAAATACGTTCAATTTCCTGTTTTGCTTGAGTTTCTATTTTTAAAGCCTCAGTAAGTTTCTCATTCTGAGTACAAAAAAGACGTTCACGCTCCTGAACTTTGCCGAATTCCACGTTCAATTCATTGTACTGCTTTTGAATTTTATCAAACTCATGGCGACTCATTGCCTGTGCGTTTCGCCAAAGCAATATCCCGCATATTCCTGCCAAAATCAGAATACTAACTAAATATATTATTTCCATTTCATGAGATTCAAAAGAATTATTGAAGCTTCTGATGCGTTTTCCACCATAAATCAGGCATTTCACCCGTTACCGCTAGTTGATAGTCCTCATAACGACAAGGAACCAAATAAAAACGTTCATTAACGGATTTGGACCCAAAATAGGGAACCTGCATCCACCAACGATCTGATTTTTTACTCTTTACAAAAACAAGCTCAAAATCTTCGCTAGTTAAGCTCGTTCGGTAAATAATGTAGTTTGATTTAGGGTACATTGGGGCATCTTTCTTACGGCTGTAATAGCCATCAATAAAGCACCAAATCATTTGCGCAATCAACATCCCGGTCTGTCCCATGGGGTCGTAGCTGGGGTTAAATTCATAAATTCCGAAAGAGGAACATTTATCAGACATACCCGCGTATCTAGCCAATTGACAAGCCTGATCTCCATAAAGACCATTTGGACCAGCATTCGCATTCCCACCGGCCTCAGAGGCGCGTACTGCCCCGATATCGAAACTTACCATATCAGCCGCCCGAATTATCGGTTCAGCTTGATCCAATTTATCCGAAAAGGAACCTAGACGCAATGCATTAAAAAACAGTTTCTCATACATATAGATGGATTCCTTACTCACCAGATAAGTTTGAAAACCAATATTGCTCAGATTAAAAAGATAATCTGGTTGGCGAAGTATAATGTGGTTTAAATAGGTATTTGAATTCAAAGGCATGTCCGTGATATTATCCTGGTCAAGATCAAACTTAGCATCGATAATCGCCACCTCCACTTTTTGCTCTAAATTTTCATATGCACTATATTGTGCATAGGTAAGGTCTTGCCCCCCTCCAATTAAAATCGGCACAATGTTCTCTTTGATAAGTTCCTCACAAACCGTCTTTAAAGCAACATATGTGTCATTCACGGTTGCACCCGCTTTGATATTTCCTAAATCGACAATCTTTACCTGATAATCTCCCTGATACAAATCGTATAAATGCTTACGAACAACATCCGGCCCCTTTTGTGTTCCATTGTTATTCACCGAGGACCGTCCCTCCAATACACCGATGATGGCCAGTCCAGGTCTACTGGTTTGGTCCCAGGTAGGAAATTCATCCACATATTTTAGGATAGTATGTCCAAATTGTGAATTGTAGTAAGACTCAGGTGTTATTGTTGAATTGAAGGAGATCGGTGATAAAAAATCTGCTAATGTCATATAGATTGTCTAATTACTGAAAATATCAGAGAGAATATGCTTTTGTGTTTAGCAAATATGCATTTATTAACTTACTTTTGATGTAAACAATTTTTCAACAATACGTTAGGAAGTGATTTTATTAACAGGAGGCACAGGGTTCTTGGGATCCCGAATTTTACAATTTCTCATTGATGATGGTCAAAGCGTTACCGCTGTAAAACGCCCGAGCTCCTTGATACCGGATCATCTAAAATCTTCCTCATTAATCCAATGGGTTGAGGCCGACATCACTGATTATTTTCAGTTAGAGGATCTGTTTCAGAATATAACACACGTATACCACTGTGCAGCAAAAATATCTTATCAAAGCCATGAGACCGATGAAATGCTGCAGACAAATATTCAAGGAACAAGACATATTGTAGACCTTTGCACCTTACATCAGGCCCGCTTAATTCATGTGAGCTCCATTGCTGCCTTAGGCACCAATAAACTCGGTCAGCCCGTCAAAGAATCTGACAAATGGGAACCTAATTCAAAAATTTCTAAATACAGTTTAGCAAAATATGAAAGTGAGATAGAAGTCTGGCGAGGAATTGCGGAAGGTTTAGACGCCGTCATTGTAAACCCGTCGGTTATTATCGGCCTTGGAAGTGCTCCTGGCAGTTCACGTGCAATCTTCAATATGGTAAAAAAAGGGAACAAAATATACCCAACAGGTTCGATTGGAATTGTGGATGTGAGCGATGTGGCCCAAGCAATGATTCAACTCATGAATAGTGATATTACAGCGGAACGGTTTATCCTCAACACGCAAAACATCAGCAATCAGGATCTACTCAATCGGATCAGTCAGCTTATGGGAAAACCCAAACCGAGCATCAAAGCAACACCATTGCTGCTCTCAGTAGCGTGGAGACTATCCAAAGTCGCATCCATCTTTACCGGCAAGAAACCAGCCATCACAGCCGACACGGCCAGAGCCGCGAGCAAGCAAATGATGTACGATAATTCTAAGATCCAACAAGCCATCGGGTTCAAATTCAAACCTTTAGAGGAAACCCTTCAAGAAGTATATCAAGCCTATTACAAATAAAAATACCTAAACAAACAACCGTGAAAAACTATTACATCATAGACTTTGACAGTACATTTACCCAAGTTGAAGCCTTAGACGAACTAGCAAGAATCTCCCTAAAAGACCATCCAGATCAAGAAAAAATCTACAAAGAGATTGAAAATTTCACCAATCTGGCAATGGAAGGAAAGATTTCCTTTCGAGAAAGTCTAGCAGGCAGAGTTAAGCTTCTGCAGGCGAACCGGGAGCATCTGAAGAAACTGATCGTTTTTTTGAAAAAGAAAGTATCTAGCTCTTTTAGTCGAAACAAAAATTTCTTTAAAGAAAATTCAGACACCGCTTTGATTGTATCAGGTGGATTTAAAGAATTTATCACTCCCGTGGTGAGCCCATATCACATTAAGAAAGAAAACATCTATGCAAATACATTTATATTTGATACCGATGGAAACATCATTGGTTACGATGAAAATAACCCTCTCTCTGATGAAGGTGGGAAGGTTAAACTCCTAAAGGAATTAAAGATAAATGGCAGAATATTTGGAATAGGCGACGGCTATTCTGATTTCCAATTAAAAGAATCCGGTCTGATTGAAAAATTCTATGCCTTTACCGAGAACATATCACGGCAATCGGTAACCGATAAAGCGGACCATATAGCGCCAAGTTTTGATGAATTTTTGTATGTAAATGATTTACCCCGCGCCATTTCTTATCCTAAGAATCGCATCCTATGTCTCATCGTGGGTAAGGTTCCAGAAATAGCGGGCCATATCCTCAAAAGAGATGGATTCTCCATACGGATTAAGGAGACTCTAGAAGAAAAATACATCAAAGACGTCGGCATGCTGCTTTTGGGTCCCGGAGAAAGTTTATCTGAGGACGTGCTAAGTAGAGCAGATAAACTTAAAACCATAGGGTATTTGGGCGATAGTAAAACAAAGATTTCAAAATCCATTTGCAACGAGAAAGGAATTGTAATTTTTGATGATAAAAAAGAAAAAAAACGCAACGCTGAGTTCATCCCGCGTCGGATGGCTGACTTCATTAATAATGGAGATACAGATCAGAGCCGTAATTTTCCCAATTTAACCTTACCAAAACTAGCCAGTGCACATCGGTTATTACACATTCACAACAATGTTCCAGGTGTTATGGCGCAAATAAACAATATCTATGCAGAGAATAATATCAATATATTCTCTCAATTTTTGTTAACTCGAGCGGAAATCGGTTATGCGGTAACCGATATAGATGCTGCTTATGACAAAAAGATGCTAAAGCAATTAAAACAAGTGGATAACACGATAAAATTCAGAATTCTTTACAAATAATAAAAAAGGGGAAGTAAGGTCTAAAAGGGGTGGAAAGAGCTCCTAAGCCTTTTTAGACCAGCCTTTCCATTGTAAAAAGCACAGTACCCTCATTCTTGGGTTTAGAAATAATAGATTTTTTCTGGAGTGACAACCAAAGAAACAGGAATATCCCATATTTGAGTATCCTCTATGGTGTTGACAGGCTCAAAATAAGACAGTCCCAGCTTCAATACATCCGCCCTGCAGGTACTAAAAAATCGATCATAAAAACCCTTTCCATATCCTACCCGGTTGCCCTGCTCGTCAACGACCAATAATGGCGTAAGCACCGCATCAATACATGTTGCCGCAACGGGTTGTCCACCTATAGGCTCAGCGATCCCCCAAGCATTGATTTGTAATTCAGTTTGGGCATCGTAACGGTAGTGAGTAAGCTGATGGTTCTGGAAATCAGATTTAGAAATCAAAACTGTAATTTGTGGATAATTTTGCCAAATCCACTCAATAAATGGCTGTGTGTTGTATTCCTTAAATTTTCCAATTGGCAGATAACAATGCAAATAAGTGATGGCATCCCAAGGCAAGCTTTGTAAATTCAAAAACATGAGCCGGTCCATCGCTGCAATAAGGGTGTCGCTTAATGCATTTCGCTTTAACTTATAGGCTGTTCTGAGCGCTGATTTTTTCATTTAAAAAAATTAGCCTTGAAGCGTGAAAGACAACAAGGCTGTATAGACTAGCTAAAAAATAGGATTCATTTTAATTTATTTCACGCGTTCAATATAATCCCCCGTGCGCGTATCCACTTTCACCCGGTCCCCCTGATTAATGAACAAAGGAACTTTAATTTCAACTCCCGTTTCCACCGTAGCATTTTTAAGTGCACTGGTTGAAGTATCTCCTTTAACCGCTGGTTCCGTATAGGTTATTTCAAGCTCAACATTGGCCGGTGCTTGTGCCATAATAGGCTCATCACTCTCGAAGGCAACAATAACATTCATTCCCTCTTTTAAGAAACGAGCTGTTGTGCCAAATAAGTTTTTTGGGATGTTGAATTGCTCATAGGTATTATTATCCATGACAACAAAGAAATCACCTTCATCATAAAGATATTGATAATCATTCGTTTCAACACGAGCAATTTCTACCTCTTCGTCTGTCCTAAATCTATATTCTACTAATTTTCCAGTTTTGATATTACGCATTCTAGCTTGATAGAACGCACGTAAATTACCTGGGGTACGGTGAATGTATTCTTCTACCGCAACGAGTTCTCCGTTAAAACGAAGTATATTTCCACTTTTAACTTCTGAAGCTTTTGACATATGATTTATTATTGCTATACACAAAAATAGCAAAAATCACGATGAAAAGCTTATTTGTAATCCATTATTTGCAGATATTCCTCGCAAAAGTCGTATTCAATTTCTTGGTTGGAGCCTATAATTAAAATACGATTCGATTTGCAATCCTCGAGCAGCTCTAAATACCATTGTTCTGCGTTTCGATCCAAATTACTGGTCGGTTCATCCAACAATAAAATTTGACTATCCGACAGGCAGGCCAAGGCAAGTTTTACGCGTTGTTTCATTCCTGAGGAAAAAAAACGGATTTCCTTATGAAAAACAGAATCAGAGAATCCCAAACGCTCCTTCAATAGGTTCTTATCGAATCCAGGTAAGAAAGGTCTGAATTTAAAATGGAAGGTGATCAGTTCATCCAACGTAAATTCCTCGATGAGCTCGACATAAGGTGCGGCAAGGCTAATCCTTTGGTAGATGTGCTCTATATCTACCTTTTTATCTTGATGCTCGTAAAGTAACTCGCCTTCACTTGGGCTCAACGAGCCACTAAGCACTTTGATCAAGGTTGATTTTCCAGAACCATTAGGTCCAAGAATTGCATAACTTTTGCCAAAAGAAAAGGTATAATCAAGTGATCTAAAAATCCATTCTCGGTTATACCTCCTACCAATATTTTGTAGCGTTATTTTCAAATAATCAATTCATTAATAGTTAAATTCCTGATCTTCCTTGTCCAAACCCTTTAACAACTCCACGATTAGAAGCCCGAACGAATCCAAGAATCTCATCCCTGAGTTCAGTAGCCTCAAACCCGGTTTCCACAATATCCAACGCTTTACCTAGATTACTGTGTTGGACAAATAAAACACGGTATATATTTTGAATCTCTGTAATTTGCTCATTGGTAAACCCCCTTCTTCTAAGGCCCACTGAATTAATCCCTGCATAAGAAATCGGTTCGCGAGCAGCCTTAATATATGGAGGGACATCCTTACGAACCAAGGTACCCCCGGTTACAAAGGCGTGCGAGCCAATATTACAAAACTGATGGACAGCAACCATTCCCGCAAGCACGACATAGTTTCCTACAGTGATATGTCCAGCGAGCGTGCTGGAATTTGAAAAAATACAATTATCGCCGATGATGCAGTCATGCGCAATATGACTATAGGCCTGAATTAGACAATTTTTTCCAATCGAGGTTTTGTAACGATCTTTGGTACCACGATTTATAGTCACACATTCTCGTATGGTAGTATTATCCCCAATCTCTGCGACTGTGGTTTCCCCTTCAAACTTTAAATCCTGAGGTTCACCTGAAATGACAGCGCCTGGGAAGATTCGGCAATTTTTACCGATCCGTGCACCATTCATGATGGTCACATTGGAGCCAATCCAAGTGCCCTCTCCAATCTCCACATCTTTATGGATCGTTGAAAAAGGTTCAATTACGACATTCTGGGCAATTTTTGCATCAGGATGTATATATGATAATGGTTGTATCATTCTTAATTTTTTATCCTTTGACCTTAACTATTTGAGCCATTAATTCCGCCTCGCTCACGACTTTATCTCCAACCATGCCGACACCCTTCATCCGTGCAATCCCACGACGGATGGGCTCTAATAATTCACAGCTAAAGATAACAGTATCACCAGGTACAACCTGATTTTTGAATCTTGCATTTTCAATTTTCAAAAACAACGTTAACCAATTTTCAGGATCAGGCACGGTGTTTAGCACCAAGATTCCACCTGTCTGAGCCATGGCCTCAATCTGCAGAACACCTGGAAATAGAGGAGCTCCTGGGAAATGACCCATGAATAAATTTTCATTCATGGTCACATTTTTCAAACCTACAACATGGGTTTCAGATAGTTCCAATATTTTATCAATCATCAAAAAGGGTTGACGATGAGGTAAAATTTCCATGATTTGCACGGTATCATAAACCGGAGGTGTGTTGGGATCATACACCTTTACATTCTTTTTGTTTTTCTCTCGTTTCATCTGGGCTTTGATTCGTTTGGCAAAAGCGACATTTGCAGCATGTCCAGGACGCGCCGCCATGATATGTCCTTTAATAGGTTTACCAACCAAAGCCAAGTCACCAATCATATCCAACAATTTATGTCGGGCTGGTTCATTCTGATAGCGTAAAGAAATATTATTTAAAATACCTTCTTGCGCTACTTCTACTTTTTTATGAAATAATCCTTGAAGTTTTTCCAATTCACCATCCTCTACTTCCCGATCTACAATCACAATTGCGTTCGATAGATCACCCCCTTTTATTAAATTCTGGCTTACTAAGGCTTCCAGTTCATGCAGGAAGCAGAATGTTCTTGAGGCAGCAATTTCCTTACTAAATTCCTCAATGTTTGTGATAGATGCATGCTGACTTCCAAGTACCGGAGAGTTGAAATCGATCATACAGGTAATCCGGTAACCATCAACAGGCATCGCAACAATTTCAACCTGGTTTTCAGGATCGGTATAATGTATATTGTCAATGACTTCAAAAAAATCACGATCGCCATCCTGTTCAAAAAATCCAACTTCTTGAATTTTCTCAATGAAGATAGCCGAACTTCCATCCAAAATAGGGACCTCGGGTGCATCAATTTCTATCAGTACATTATCCAATTGTAAACCAACCAAGGCCGCCATCAAATGTTCGATTGTACTGACAGAAGCTCCATTTTGTGTAATGGTTGTTCCTCTGGCGGTATTAGACACATTGTCTACATCCACACAAACAATTGGCTGACCATCTAAATCTACGCGTTTGAACTTATACCAATGATTCTCAGCTGCTGGTTTCAAGGTGACGTTAACTTGTTTGCCCGTATGAAGCCCAACGCCAGAAAAATGGACATCAGATTTAATGGTTCTTTGTTTTACGTTCATATCTAACATTCGTGTTTTTGCAAAAATTTTCCGGTAAAGTTAGCTATTATTTCTCTCTTTTAATTGCTCTTCAAGCTCCCTCAAGCGTCTTTCTAACTCAGGTAACTTTGAGTATAAAACTTGAGATCGCAATTCATTTTGATAGGGAAAAGCAGGGCTTCCTCCCCATTTCTTGTTTTCTTCTTTAATGCTTTTATTGACACCAGATTGTGCTTGAATCTGACTGCCATCTGCAATGTTAATGTGCCCCACTACCCCGACCTGACCTCCCAGAACAACTTGATTACCAATCTTAGTACTCCCGGAAACCCCGGTTTGCGCCGCGATTACTGTATTATAACCAACCTCGACATTATGAGCAATCTGAATAAGATTATCAAGTTTAGACCCTTGTTTGAGAACTGTCGACCCTAGCGTAGCGCGGTCGATAACCGTATTGGCTCCGATTTCTACCTTATCCTCGATAACTACGTTACCGATTTGTGGAACTTTTTCATACGATCCATCATCCTTGGGAGCAAAACCAAATCCATCACTTCCAATGACAGAGCCAGCATGGATGATGACCTGATGACCAATTTTACATTCCTCATAAATCTTCACACCAGGAAAGATAATGACCTGATCCTGAATGACCACATTGTCCCCGATATAAACCTGGGGATATATTTTTACCTGATTACCTATTCTAACATTTTTTCCTATATAGGTGAAGGCACCCACATATGGGTCCTTTCCTAGGGTAGCTGATTCGTGAATATATACTTGTTCATCGATCCCTTTCCTATCAAAACGCAGTTCATTGTATAATTTTAATAACTCGGTAAAGGCGGTATAAGCGTTCTTAACACGAATTAAAGTTGAGCTAACAGGCCTTTGAAGAACCAAATCTTCATTAATCACAATAATGCCGGCTTGTACCTCATAAATATAATGTTCATACTTGGGGTTGGCTAAAAATGTCAAACTCGAAGATGTAGCCTCTTCCAATTTAGAAAGTTGATCCACCACCTTCGCAGAGTCTCCCTGGAGCTCCCCGTTTAATAATGTCGCTATTTGTTCAGCAGTAAATTGCATTAAATAAAACTAAATTTAAGTATTAATTATTGTTTGATGGCGAGCTGGTATAAATCCAATTTCCTTAGGATAGGAAATTGCATATTTTTCAACCCTTTTAGCCAATGCTTCTATATTTGACAAATCTGAAGCTTGCGTAATATCCTTTAAATCACCATCCTTATCCAAAACACAAATCTTACTTACCGATGTATCGTATGCACGATTACCAACAACCCCCTGATAAATAAAATACCCCAAATCCTGCTCATTGATACCAAATTTTTCGATCACTTTTTGCTTTAATTCCAGAATATAATCTTCAGAAAAAGGTACACTGCTCATCTCGGTACGAAATAACTCCCGATGAATGATTTTTGAACACAACATACTTAAAATCTGATCCTCATGATCCGCCCAAATCTTAATCGCTGAGAGAATATCCGTATCGTCCAAACGAGTAAACCAGTTTAAATGCGACTCATCAGCTAGAAAACAATCCAGATTGATGGTGTTATTCAAAAAATGCGCAAGAGCAGGTGTGGCAAATAAATGCACGCCCTGAGCACTTAATTCTTTTGCTCTAGCAAGTGCGTTAATTAACATTTGCTCGGCGGCGATAACCGTTTTATGCAGATATACCTGCCAATACATTAATCTTCTGGCAATCAAAAACTTCTCAACAGAATATATCCCTTTAATTTCCACAACGAGTTGATCGTGCTGAACATTGAGCATTTTGATAAGTCGATCAAAAGAGATAACCCCTTCGGAAACTCCAGTAAAAAAACTATCTCTATTCAAGTAATCCATTCGATCCGTATCCAATTGGCTCGAGACTAATTGATGTAAGAATTTACGTGGATAACGGTCATTGAATATCGTAATAGCCAAATCCAACCGTCCATGAAATTCTGCATTCAATTTATCCATCAACAAAGATGATATCAATTCATGTGAAACACCCTCCACTAAGGTATGTTCCAAAGAATGCGAAAATGGACCATGACCAATATCATGCAGTAAAATAGCAACCAAAGCAGCCTCTTCCTCTTGCGCTGAAATTAAAATATCTTTCCCCCGAAGGGTCTCAATAGCCAGAGACATTAAATACATCGCGCCAACAACATGTTGAAATCGAGTATGTAAAGCTCCCGGATATACAAGATGTGTCATACTAACTTGCTTTATGTAACGAAGCCTTTGCAAGTAAGGATGTTGGATGAGGTCATAAATAAAACCTGAGGGAATCGTTACAAAACCATATACAGGATCATTTATTATCTTTTTCTTATTCAAATGTATTAAAGTGATTAAAACTTAGCTCTTTACAAATTTAATTTTAAATATGATTAAAACTAAGTTACGCGCAAAGATACATACATGGTACTTAATTAATGTTAAAAATAATTCAAAATCAATCAATTTTCTTCCTGACCCTGGAAAACAGTGTGGACTAGCTAAAAAAATGAGTTCAAAAATCACAAAAACTTGAAATAATAACTCAGAAAATTTGGTTTTATATAACCAAAATGCATAAAACAGGGTATTGGCGCAACCTAACAGGCTTTTTAGGGAAAAGATAAAGTCTTAAAAACGGAAGCAAATTATTTCCCATGTGGGCGGTATTATGTTAAAAAGGATACCAAGCCGCAACGCAATTCACCAGAACGTGTTTTGTTCAGGTAAAATCTTCGAAGATGAGGATTCAAAATCAACTAGCAAACATCCGGTTTCACCATATTTACTTCATAAAAAAAACACAAATTGGAAACAATCTTATTAATCTGAACCCCACTTACAGGCAATAATTAACACAAAATCGTATAAAAAAATGTAAATTAGCTCCATAAAGTAGCTAGAAACATGCAGAAAATATATATCCTTTGGGCTGATGACGAAATTGAGTTTTTGAAACCCCATATTTTGTTATTAGAAAAAAGAGATTACAAAGTAAAAACCGTAAATAACGGTGCTGATGCAGTGGAAGCATTCCGAGAAGAACCCTTTGATTTGGTTTTTTTAGATGAAAACATGCCCGGGCTTACTGGACTGGAAACCTTAAACAAACTAAAGGCAATTAATCCCTCTATTCCCATGGTTTTAGTAACTAAAAATGAAGAGGAACATTTAATGGAAGAGGCCATTGGTGCAAAAATAGATGATTACTTAATTAAACCTGTAAATCCGAAACAGATTCTACTGACCATTAAAAAGTTCACTGAGAATAAGCGATTGGTTTCTCAAAGAACCTCCATGGCCTACCAACAAGAATTCCTGGAACTGGGTATGCGGATGAATGACAATTTGAATGATCGCCAATGGGTTGATGCCTACAAAAAACTACTTTATTGGGAAATTGCCTTGGAAAAATTAGATGATGCCGGAATGCATGAGATTTTAACCATGCAAAAGTCTGAAGCCAATCTCTTGTTTTCCAAGTTTATCGAAAAAGAATACATCGGATGGATGAAGAATCCAGAAAATGGCCCCACCTTTTCGCATCAACTTTTTAAGAAGAAAGTTTTTCCAAAATTGGAAGCTGACAAACCAACCTTCTTTTTTTTAATTGATAACCTGAGATACGATCAATGGAAAATCATCAATGAGGTCATCTCCGAATATTACCGGATGGAGGAAGAGGATCATTACTACAGCATTCTTCCCACAGCGACCCAATACGCCAGAAACGCTATTTTTAGCGGACTAACACCCTTAGAAATGGAAAAAAGGTTTCCAAACCAATGGCAGAATGATGAAGAAGAAGGAGGTAAAAACCTCTACGAGGATGTGTTTTTAGCGGATCAAATAAAACGAGTTTATCGTCCAGAGATCAAACACAGCTACACGAAAATCATTACCATGGAACAGGGAAAGGAAGTGCTGGAAAACATCAATAAACTGATGCAGAATGACCTAAATGTATTGGTTTACAATTTTGTCGATATGCTCTCACACGCCCGTACGGATATGGCGATGATTCGTGAACTTGCCAACGATGAGGCCGCTTATCGTTCGCTTACCTTATCTTGGTTTGAACACTCGCCTCTATTGGAAGCTTTGAAATGGCTAGCCCAAAAAAAGGTTCGGGTAATTATCACCACTGATCATGGAACAATCCGGGTGAAAAAACCCAGCAAAATCATTGGGGACCGCAACACCAATTCAAATTTAAGATACAAACAAGGAAAGAACCTAAATTATGTCGGCAAAGATGTTTTTGTTATTAAAAACCCACTGGAGGCCGGGCTTCCAAGGATTCACATGAGTTCAACCTTTGTATTTGCCAAGGAGGACACCTATTTTGTCTACCCAAACAATTACAATCAATTTGTCAACTACTTCAATGGAACATTCCAACATGGAGGTATCTCAATGGAGGAAATGATCATTCCTTTTATTACATACAATCCAAAATAATTGCTCAAAAATGAAAATTCACGTTGCCAACAGAACAGAATTAAACAAAGCCGCAACCTGGTTATTAAAAAATACCACCGATCAAAAAGTATTTTTATTTAAAGGAGAAATGGGGGCTGGTAAAACCACATTCATTAAAGCGATCTGTGAACACTTGGGTGTCAAAGAGCATACCTCAAGTCCAACATTTTCTATTGTTAATGAATATGAGTCTCCTGAAGGGCCCGTGTATCATTTTGATTTTTACCGCCTTAAGCATGAAGATGAAGCTCTTGACTTGGGGTATGAGGAATATTTCTATTCAGGAAATTATTGCTTTGTAGAATGGCCAGAAAAGATTGCTGGTCTAATTCCAGATGATGCAATGATCGTGCAGATCAAAATTCTCTCAGAATTTAGCCGGGAAATTGAAATTATTTCAAAATAATTTCAACCCCAAGCAACTCTTCCCTCACATACGACGTCTTGTAATAAACCAGACTAATTTGGAACCTTCGAAAATAACACGCTTATGGGAAAAATGCGAATCAAATGATCGTCAAGCTCAAAATGAGATTTATAACTTATTTGCAGCTAAAATGTATAGTCTGTGTCTACGATACGCTCCTGATGCGGCTGAAGCACAAGACATCTTACAAAATGGGTTTATCAAAGTATTCACTAAAACTAACTCCTATAAAGGGACAGGATCCTTGGAGGGATGGATACGAAGAATAATCATCAACACAGCAATTGAGCATTATAGAAAAAACAAAATAAACTTTTTTTCAATCGAGAAGATAATTGATCATCCAGAAATTGATATTCAAGAAGCCAATTCTTTGGATCATGTAAACTATAAAGATTTACTGAACATCATTCAACAGTTACCCATCGGATACCGGACTGTTTTTAACCTCTACGCTATTGAAGGTTATAATCACAAAGAAATTTCCGACATGTTAAACATCAATGAGAGTAGTTCTAAGTCACAACTTTTCAGGGCCAGAGCGTGGCTGAGAGAAAGAATAAAAAGAACGGAGGAATTTTCAAAATGAAAGAGAACGAATTAGATAAACAGATTGCGGCCAAGATTAGAGAGCACGAGCTCCCTCCCCCACCTTCGGTATGGCAAGGTATCCAGCAGGAATTGGAGCGCAAAGAGAACGCAGGAATAAGAAAAATAGTGCTTTTAAAAAGAATTGGACTTGCTGCGTCTCTGCTACTTTGTTTGGGGTTTACACTTAAGATTTTTTGGAATACAGAAAACGAAAAAAATAAATTCCAGCAATCAATTAAAGAAAGAACGGATAATACCGCATCGCGCCCACAAGGAACAGTTGATCAGATCGAATTGAATCCCAGCGAGCCTACATCTAGCGTGCAAGAAATACAGGAAAATCAAGCTCAAAATGTAGACAAAAAGGCTGTGCGAAAAAACGAATATCAGTTTGCCTCTTCCTCAGAAAGCCAAAAAAAGCTTCCGCGAAGCCTACGCATCGACCACTTAGCTAAAAACCAAACGGTCAGTCCACAGAAGCTCTCTGAACCAGAAATCCTTAGTTTGCAAGAGATTCCAACCAGGGAACTTACCATCCAACGTATTCAAGCAGACTTTGATGAGCAAAACCGAAGTTATTCCAGGGTTGAATCGAAAGGGAAGACCAGCCGGAATATAATGATTAAACTTTTAAATAAAGTCTCAGAAAACATAAACCTGGTGGATAAAGACATACGATTTGATCAAGACGAAGAAGGAACTATAACAATTGATTTAACCAATCCAATAGCCACAACAAAGAAAAAAATGCAAGAAATATGAAAGTAAAAAAAATACTCACAACAGGGATTGCGCTCCTGACGATCAGTTCTGTTAGCTTTGCGCAACAGGAAGAAAAAACAAAAAAAGATTCCGTTTTAGAATCGATGAGCATTGACATTAATCTAGGCAAAGACGATGATGATGATGATGAGAATTCTAAGGAAAAGAAAATAACTTACCCCAGAAGTTTTGGCGGAATTACGTTCACGCGGATTGATTGGGGATTCTCGCGACTATCCGACGGTGGAAGTTTCACTCTTTCAGAACCAAACAAGTTTTTAAGCTATAAAAAGGCCTCCAATTTTGGATTTGATATTGCGCAATATGGATTAAGATTTTCTGAAAAATTTAAAGTATATCTTTCAGCCGGTTTTGAATGGAATTACTGGAGACTAGAACAAGATATTCTGTTAGTAGAGAATAAAACTCCACTGAGTTATGAGCCTCTGGATGCGGATGCCCATTACAAAAAGAATGTCTTAACCTCCACCTACCTTAGACTGCCCCTGGCTTTTGAATTCAGATCCGGAAAACTCAATAACGGTAACCGGGTGAAATTCACCATAGGTGCAATGACAGGTGTGTTATTAAAAGGTACCCAGAGATTAAAATCTAATGAAAATGGAAAACAGAAATTTAAGGACACCTATAACTTTCAAACCTTTCAATATGGGCCTTTTGTCCGTGTAGGCTACGATAATTTTGGTTTTTTCGGTAAATATTACATGAACGACTTATTTGAAAAAAGTCCAGATCAAAAGGGCTTGCGAAATATTGCCTTTGGTCTAACCCTTGGCTTTTAATAGAAAATCGAAATCAAAACTGTATTTTTGTGTCGGGTCCAAAAGCCCGACATTTTTTATGGCGCAGCAACAAAATTCTTGTCAACCTATTTTTTCTGATGTTCAAGTACCTAATCTACCTTTGATTCAGGGAAAAGATCTGAGTTGTGCGTTTGAAGGTGCCGGAATTATTAAGGCGGTCGATGAGGTCAATTTTGCGATCGAACAAGGAAAAATTACGGCGATCATTGGTGAATCGGGAAGCGGGAAAACGAGTCTATTAAAATTGATCTATGGTTTATTAGAACCCAGTACTGGTGAAGTACGTTATCAGGGTTGGCTAGTCCCAACCCGCAAAGACAAACTTATACCAGGACATAATGCCATGAAATTGGTATCTCAAGGATTTGATGATTTAAACCTATATGCAAAAGTTTGGGACAATATAGCCTCGCAACTATCCAATACCAATCTGGAATTAAAAGTGAGCAAGACACAAGAAGTTCTTGAAAAGCTAAAAATTGACCATTTGGCCCAAAAAAGAGTGGCGGATCTGAGTGGCGGAGAAAAACAACGGGTAGCCATATCAAGGGCATTAATCAATGAGCCTGAAGTGTTGCTAATGGACGAACCTTTCAACCAGGTTGATGCAGCTTTTCGTGATGAGTTACAGCACGATATCCAGCAGATTGTTAATCAGACCGGTCTTACGATAATTTTAGTTTCGCATGATCCGACCGAGGTTTTGGCGATGTCAGATTACCTGATTGTCATGAAAAATGGAAAAATAACGGACCAAGGCAATCCAAAGGATCTTTATCATACGCCCGAACACCCTTATACCGCCCGACTTCTCTCAAAAAGTAATATCCTAAGTCTCGATCAGGCAAAAATGCTTAACCTTAACCACCAAGTCATTAAGGGCCCAATTGGTATAAAGCAAGAGCACATCCAGATCAGTCCAGACAAAGACTCAGAATTTTGGATAAAGGAAATTCGTTTTAGAGGGTTCTATAACGAGTTGGTCCTGGGCCATGAACTCCTCACCCTTCACATGATTCAATATCCTGTCCTTAGGTTCGAAAAAAACGCGAGAGTGGCGATTTCCATCTCTCACTTCCATCCTTTCAAATCGGAAAAATATTCCTAAAAATTTTGATCAATTAACAGTAGGTAGCCAATCGAGCATAGCGGTAAACCAATCTCTTGTGTCTGTTTTGTTAACCAGACCAAATCCATGTCCCCCTTGTTCATAAGTGAAAAGTGTGTTGGGTATTCCGTAACGGTTTAAGCTCCTTTGATAACGGTAACTGTTTTCGATAGGCACTGATTTATCATCCTTTGCACTCATCAAAAATGTCGGTTGAGACTCTTTGCTAACCTGTTTTTCAGTGGAGAAGAATTCCACATCTTTTTGATCGAAATCCGGACCAATTAAATTCTTCTTGGAACCGCTATGCGTGATGGAATCGTTCATTGATATGACAGGGTAACACAATACAGAAAAATCAGGTCTAAGGTTCACCTTTTTTAAGGCTTTGGTTTGTGGATGCTTGTACAAGGTCGATAAGCTAGCCGCTAAATGACCACCAGCCGAGAAACCGATGACAACCACTTTTTTGCCCTTATTTTCTTGACGAATAGTACGCATCGCATATTGCGCATCCTGAAGAGGCCCAAAGCGCTTGTCTAGCATCGTTTGTTCATTTGGAAGCCTGTAATCCAGAACATAGGCAGAATAACCGTTTTCATTTAGCCTTTTGGCTACATCGTGTCCCTCATGGTTAATGGCTACTCCGCTATAACCGCCCCCTGGAATGACTAAAAAAACCAAATTCTTATCCTGGTTTTCCAATACATAGGAATAAAGTTTGGGTTTTAGTTTCTCATCAAGTTCATCTAAGGTTTTACTGGAACCTGGAATTTGTTGTGCTCCGTATAAATAACTCTTCACCCCCTGGTTTTGCGCCTGAACTTGAACTGCTAACATGCTTAAAATTAAAATAAGTAGGTTTCTCATTGTTTATAGATTTGTCATGACCATTAAGTTTAAATCCTTGCAAGGGAGGTTAAACTTTTCGCTCATATCTTTGTTGGTTAAATTTCCATGGTAAAGATAAACGGCACTTCGAATACCCTGATTGGACCAAATTATATTGTTCATTCCTCCGAGTTCAGCGATTTCCAACAGGATGGGCGTGAAAATATTGGTTAAAGCATAGGTAGCGGTTCTTGCTACTCGGGAGGCAATATTTGGAACACAGTAGTGAATCACGTCGTACTTTTTAAAAACAGGCCGTTCATGATTGGTGACCTGAGAGGTTTCAAAACAGCCCCCTTGATCTATGCAAACATCAATTAACACAGAATTGGGTTTCATTTTAGAAACAGTAGCTTCTGAAATCAGACAAGGAGTGCGTCCATTTTTAGCACGAACCGCTCCTATTACCACATCCGAAGTTCGGACGGCTTTGTTTAACACCAGCGGTTGAATAACCGACGTAAAAACGCGTGAACCAACATTACTTTGCAAGCGACGAAGCCTGTATACCGAGCTATCAAACACCTTAACCTGAGCGCCCAAGGCTATCGCTGTACGTGCCGCAAACTCGCCGACGGTTCCCGCGCCTATGATGACCATTTCAGTCGGAGGAACTCCCGTCACTCCACCCAGCATCAATCCCTTCCCTTCAAAAACATTCGAGAGGTATTCTGCAGCAATGAGTACAGAAGTGGTGCCGACGATCTCACTCATCGCCCGGACCACGGATAGGTGACCACCCTCATCTTGAAGATATTCAAAAGACAAGGCCGTAACTTGTTTTTTCATCAATGCTTTGAGTACATCAAAATTCATTAATGAGGGTTGTTGAGAACTAAATAAGACTTGTCTGTTTTTCATCAAATCAACCTCTTTCAAGGTAGGACTTGAAATTTTTATAATAATATCAGCCGAATAGACTTCTTTTTTATCGTATACAATCCGTGCGCCTTGCTCACTATAATGGTGATCCAGAAAATTAGAAGCCAAACCTGCACCGCTCTCAAAAATAACTTCATGGCCATGCTCTACAAGTAAGCCAACCGACAAGGGAGTTAAGGCTATCCTGTTTTCCTGAAAAGTATATTCTTTTGGAATTCCAATGGTTAATCTGTCCATTTTATTTCCTTTGCTTAATAACGATTCTTTAGGCTGCAAGACTCCTGTTTGGGCCAGTTTTGTAACATTTATCATTTCACTAAAAAATAATTCTAGATAAAAATTCGCAATATAATTTCTACAAAATAGTCATAATGGATTATATTTGGTAATTATTCGAATATTAAAATTAATTTATGTTACGTTTGCATACTAACCTGTCGCAATGAAACTACTAAAGCCTTTGAATCACATCAAGATTGTTCCAAGATGGATTATTTTCATGTTTGACATAGCCATTTCTGCTTGTGCGTTTTTATTTGCCTACACGCTATTTAACAACTTTAAAATAGATTCATTCTCCAAAGTGGACTTTTCCATTGAGTTCCTTTTCTGTATGACCCTGACGGCAATATCCTTTTTAATATTTAAACTCTATAGTGGAATTGTACGTTATACCAGCGCAGTGGATTCCATACGAATCCTATCGGTAATTGTATTTACCTCGATCACTATGTTTATTGCCAAGTTGATTTGTATAGCTCTGGCAATCCCCTTAAACATTCCGACCAACCTAATCATTATCTATGCTTTGTTTGCATTTACTGGTTTAACGACCTATAGAACTTGTATCAAAATCTTTTTTCAATACACCAAGTCTACAAAAAATGGGAGAAAAAATGCGATCGTATATGGTGCTGGCGATTTAGGAATCGCAGTAAAACGGACATTTGAACACGATTTTCGGGCCGAAAAAAGTATCGTGGCCTACATTGATGACAACGAGGAGAAAATTGGAAAGTCCATTGATGGATTGAAGATTTACGGATCAAAAGATTTCACACGAGTCATCAAAAAGTATGGAGTAGATGAGTTGATAATAGCCTCATCGAATATCGACATTGACACCAAAAATAACATTATAGACATGGCCCTTGAGCATAGTGTGACCGTGTTAACTCTTCCTCCTGTAAATAAAATCATGAATGGAGATTTATCTCCCGCTCAAATTAAACAAGTAAAAATTGAAGACCTGTTGGAGCGGGCCCCTATTCAAATTTCCAATGAAAAACTCCTAGATCAACTGCAAGGAAAACGTGTTTTAGTAACAGGAGCGGCTGGCTCGATTGGAAGTGAAATTTCCAAACAATTAGGAAAATATGAGCCTCAAATGATCATCCTGTGTGATCAAGCAGAATCCCCGTTACATAACCTGCAACTGGATTTGCAGGATCAATTTAAGAATCAAATCTACCACACATTTATCGCAGACGTTCGAAGCGAGAAACGCATGCGCGAGCTCTTTGAAACATTTAAGCCTCATTATGTGTATCATGCAGCGGCTTACAAACATGTTCCAATGATGGAGAATCATCCAAGTGAAGGCGTAAAAACCAACGTTTTTGGCACTCACCTGCTTGCCAATCTTTCCGTAGAATTTGATGTACTGAAATTTGTATTTGTTTCTACCGATAAAGCCGTAAATCCAACCAATATTATGGGCGCTACCAAAAGGATCGCCGAAAAATATGTACAATCGTTAAACAATCACCTTTCTACACAAAATGGCACTAAATTTACCCGATTCATAACCACTCGCTTCGGTAATGTATTAGGGTCCAATGGTTCGGTTATCCCTCGATTTCGAGATCAGATTGAAAAAGGGGGACCTGTTACGGTCACCCATCCCGATATAACACGCTATTTTATGACCATACCGGAGGCTTGTGAGCTGGTCATTGAGGCTGGTAACATGGGACAAGGAGGAGAAATTTTTGTTTTCGATATGGGAAAATCAGTTAAGATCGTGGATCTTGCCAAAAAAATGATTCGTCTTTCCGGTTATATCCCTTTTAAAGATATTGAAATTAAATTCACTGGACTAAGGCCTGGAGAAAAACTTTACGAAGAATTGTTAAATGACCTGGAAAATACGATCCAAACGCACCATGAAAAAATCATGATCGCAAAAGTGAGAAACAATGATTTTCAATCGGTTAAGAACGAATTAAGAGATTTATCAAAAGGACTAGAGTCCTCTAACCACCTAGATATTGTAAGGCAGATGAAGGTAATGGTACCTGAATTTTTGAGTCAAAACTCAATTTATGAGCAGTTGGACAAAGAAATTCTAATGGCAAAAGAAACAAAGACCACTTAATTTTCCATAAAATATTGCAAATATTCATTAAAAGTGTATTTTTGCGTTCCGTAATCTATTAAAACTAAGAATGTCACAAAATAAACAAAACGTTTCTTCCACCGTAAAATCCGGATCGAAGAAATCTTTTTTTCAAGAAAATGAAAAGAGTATCATCTTTATTATCGCAGGTATCATTGTTTTGATTCTGCTGTATATAGGGTACCAAAAATTATATCTTGCTCCAAGAGCAGAAAAAGCAGGTGCACAAATGTTCCAAGCGGAATATTATGCAACAATCGATTCTTTACAAAAGAAAGCAATAGATGGTGACGGATCATTCCCTGGATTTAAAGAAATCGCAGATGAGTATTCGAATACCAAATCTGCAAATATTGCCAATGCATACCTAGGAGGGCTTTATTTACGTGAGAAAAACTTCAAAGATGCCATTAAATATTTAGAAAAATATACTGAAACCGGAAGTGAAATCCTAGATCCATTAATCATCGGTTTACTGGGTGATGCGTATTCAGAAGAAAAAATTTATGATAAAGCAGCGAGTTATTATAAACAAGCCGCTGACAAGTCAAAAAACGCATTCACAACTCCTCTTTTCTTGAAGAAACTAGGATTGGTATATGAAGAACTTCAAGACTTTAAAAACGCTGAATCTGC
This sequence comes from Sphingobacterium sp. GQ94, assembly GCF_059758715.1. Lineage (NCBI taxonomy): Bacteria > Pseudomonadati > Bacteroidota > Sphingobacteriia > Sphingobacteriales > Sphingobacteriaceae > Sphingobacterium > Sphingobacterium sp. GQ94. The sequence goes on along the minus strand of NZ_JCAXEC010000013.1, from coordinate 1,991 downwards.
TTATCAGAGAATCAGAGATGAATACCCTGAGAGCTCAGAATCAACAACAATAGACAGTTTTATCGCTAGAGTGCAAGCAAAAAACTAGTCAGGAAAAAATTAGTTATCTTTGTGGGCTATCTTTTCGATAGCCCATTTTTATTTTATAATGTATGTCTAGCAGTTTAAAGAATCTTTCCGACTTTTCACACATTCAAGTAGGAAATGCTGAAAACTTGAAATTTACCATCGTGGTATCGCAATGGAATGCACAAGTGACCGGTTCCTTATTAAAAGGAGCATTCGAGGGTTTAATAAATCATGGTGCTTTGGAAGAAAACATCAAACTTATTGAAGTCCCAGGTAGCTATGAATTAATCTCCGGAAGTGACCTTGCCTTGCGAGATAACTCGGTAGACGCAGTAATTACTTTGGGCTGTGTGATTCAAGGAGAAACCCGTCATTTTGATTTTATTTGTCAAGCTGTAGCTTCTGGTCTGGCGCAAGTTGGTATAAAATATACTAAACCCGTAATTTTCGGCGTTCTAACAACAGATAACTTACAACAGGCCTTAGACAGATCTGGAGGAATTCACGGAAACAAAGGCGAAGAAGCCGCAATTACAGCAATTCAAATGGCCTTGATCCAAAAGAACCATTAAAAAACGGTACCATTAATGGTATTGTTTTTGATAATCATGGACTATGAAACATTACCTGTTAATATTTCCGATGATTGATTCAATGAAACAATTGTCTTTTAATCGTGTGATACTAAATCGTACGGTATTAAATATTCCTGCCCGAGTACATAACTTTGGGCATAGATTAGGTACATGTTAATCCTAAAAGGTTAATCCCCTATTAAACTTCAGCAAAATGAAATATCAAAAGAAAATAGTTTTCTATTTCTATATAATTTTTACTGCCTCCATTTTTTCAACAGACCTCTTACAGGCTCAATCAAAAGATATAGTTGATAAAATATGGGCTAGCGCGGGAGGCAAACCAAAATGGGAAGATACCCGTTACATCATGTTTACCGTAACAGGGCAGAGCAAATTTCCTTCAATCACAGGAGATAGAAAGTTTTTATTAGACAAACAATCAGGAAACATTCGCTTTGAGGGTGCCTTAGAACAGGAGAATCTTGTTGTTTTAATGAACGTGCAGAACAAGCAGATCCAACATGTTTACAATGAGAGCGGCTCTGAGCTTCCAATAGATCAATACCAACACTTGGCAACTGATTTAACGAAACAATATGCGATCGACTTGAAACTACTTGCCCTTCCTGTTAATATTGTAAACTCTTCATTGAGTTCGGAAACTGAAAGTAAAATCATCAATGCCGAAAAACTCCAGAAAATGGAGTTTGGGAGTTTTCTTGGTAGCTCCGGAAATATTTATGTTAATCAAGAATCAGGTTTAATTAAACAAATTGATCTGCACGGCACAAGCTACTTGATTAATGAATACAAAGATATCGGTAATGGATTGGTATTCCCTACCCTCTTTAAAAGCAGCAAAGACAGCATTCATTATCAAAAGGTGGCCTCCTTCACGGACATGGAAACGTCAAAATTCTCAAAATTTTAAAAGTACAAAGAGCATCATACGCGATAAGCTGTTTTTGTGTATGATGCTAATTATGCTCAGTTTAATCTCTTGATATTCCTTATTTTTTCAATTCGTTCATCTGAATCAAGATTTAATTTTTCAACGTAAAAATAATATTGAAAAATTTGTCCCATATTTTTTTTATTTTTTTTGTATTTAATATTTATAATCCTATATTTGCACACCGAATAACAAAACGGCCCGTTCGTCTAGGGGTTAGGACGCAAGATTTTCATTCTTGTAACAGGGGTTCGATTCCCCTACGGGCTACCAGATCGAAGATCAAAACATACAAAAGCTTGCAAATTTAATGTTTGCAAGCTTTTTGTTTTTTGACTTTTTTAGCACAGCTTTTTAAATGAAATTTTAAATACGTATATTTGATTTATCAA